>NZ_CALGPY010000004.1 GCF_937959485.1 uncultured Campylobacter sp. | reverse complement strand
CGATAAAGGGGGCCGAGCCTATAGTAAGCGGTACGATCGCCGCGGTAGTGCCGATGCTAGTACCCACAAGAAGTTTTGTAAGCGGAAAGAGCACGATCAGCAAAATTATAAACGGAAAGCTTCGCAGCGTATTTATCGCGACGTCCAGCACGGCGTAGATGATGCGGTTTTCGCAGAGCCCGCCGCGACGCGTAAGGATAAGCACGATCGCAAACACGAGCCCCAAAATAAACGCCAAAGCCGTGCTTACGAAGGTCATATACAGTGTCTCAAGCGTCGCGTTTAACAGCAGCTTCGGAATCACTCCGCTAAAAAAATTTTGTATCCATTCTATCATTTATGTCCTTTCATTTATGTCCTTTCATTTATGTCCTTTCATTTTGTGCTTGCTTGCGCTATATCGAGCTTTTCACCATTTTAAATTTCAAAATTGACGGCGCGAGCGCTCATTGTATCAGCTTATAGCCTACGCCGCGGATAGCGTGGATGTAGCTTGGCGCCTTGGACGTTTCGCCAAGCTTTAGGCGGATGCGACCTATGATGACGTCGATGCTTTTGCTCGAGGATTCCTCGCTTATGGAGCTGCAGTTGTAGATGAGCTCCTCGCGGGTGATCGCGCCGCCTTCTTTTTTGATGAGATACGAAAGCACGTCGTATTCGGCGATGGTGAGCGACAGCGGCTGTCCTTTGAAGCTGATGACGTGGCGGAAATCATCCACTTCGAGGTCTTTTTTGGGCTTGGCGGAGCGCTGGAGCGAGTTTATGTCGTAGCGCTCGATGTGGCGCTTGATGCGCGCTAAAAGCTCTTGCGGATTGTAAGGCTTTGGCAGATAATCGTCCGCACCGAAATCAAAAGCGTTGATCTTATCGGTCAGATCGTGGCGGGCGCTTGAGATTATGATCGGTATATCGGTATTTTTGCGGATCTCTTTGCAGACCTCAAGCCCGTCCATCCCCGGAAGCGTGAGATCTAAAATCACGAGGTTGAAATTTTCTAAATTTAACTTAGAAAGCCCCAAAAACGGATCGTCCGCGACGGTAATATTGATATCGTATTGTTGCAGATATTCGCTTAAAATTTCGGCGAGTTCTAAATCGTCCTCTATCATTAAAATTTTAGTCATAAAAAGCCTTTGAAATTTTGCGCGGATTATAACAAAATATAGTTTATATATTTTAAAGCGGCGGGCTGGGGCGAAATTTTATAAAAATGAAGCGGGAAGGGAAGAAATTTTTAAATTTTTTGAAACCTAGCAAAATTTCAAAAATCAGCCCCAAAAATATGGCGAAATTTTGAAATTTAAAGAAGCAAAATCTGAAAAATTGACGAATTTGGGCTAAATTCGGCTAAATTTTGCCGATTTTTGTGTTTTTTTCTTAAAAAACTATTGTATTTTTTGCGAAACTATTGTAGAATACCGCCCAAACCACTTTATTTTAAAGGATTAGCATGAAAAAAGCTGATTTTATCCAAGTAGTTGCCGATAAGGCAGGTCTTTCTAAAAAAGATACTGTTAAGGTAGTTGATTCTGCACTTGAGGCTATCAAAGAGCTTTTAGTAAAAGGTGATGATATAAGCTTCATCGGCTTCGGATCTTTCGGTATTGCAGAGCGTGCAGCTCGCGAGGGTAAAGTTCCTGGCACAAACAGAACTTACAAATCTCCTGCTACTAAAGTAGTAAAATTTAAAGTCGGCAAACAGCTAAAAGAGGCTGTTGCAGCTGCAAAAGGCAAGAAGAAAAAATAATTTTCTTGCTCCAAGCCCCGTCTTCGGGGCTTATCTTTTTTAAATTTATACAATCATAACTTTTTAAAATGCCCGAGTGGTGAAATTGGTAGACGCACCAGACTCAAAATCTGGCGAGGGCGACCTCGTGTCGGTTCGATTCCGACCTCGGGCACCATAAATCTTCTTTAAATTTTATCCAGAATTTCAACCGCCTTTCATGAATTTCAACTTGCTATAAAATTTTTTATACTATTATTACTGCGGTATTTCTTTAAAAGAGGCAATTATTTATGATACGTAAAATTCTTATCGCTAATCGCGGCGAGATCGCGGTTCGCATCATTAGGGCCTGCAGAGATCTGCATATTAAAAGCGTCGCGATCTACACCAAACCCGACGTCGATTGCTTGCACGTAAAAATCGCCGATGAGGCCTACGAGGTAAGCACCGATGCGCTAAAAGGCTATCTGGACGCCAAAAAGATCGTCGAAGTCGCCAAAGAGTGTGGCGCTGATGCGATACATCCTGGATACGGCTTTTTAAGCGAGAATTTTGACTTTGCAAGAGAGGTCGAGGACGCGGGGATCATCTTCATCGGCCCAAAACCCGACGTTATCCGCAAAATGGGAAATAAAAACATCGCTCGCTATTTGATGCGCAAAAACGGCATTCCGATCGTGCCGGGCACCGAAAAGCTAAATCACGAGAGCATGGATACGATTAAAAAATATGCGCGCGAGATCGGCTACCCCGTGATTTTAAAAGCTAGCGGCGGCGGTGGCGGACGTGGTATCCGCGAGGTGTGGGAAGAGAAAGATATGGAGAGCGCCTATGATTCGTGCACGAGAGAGGCGAAAACCTTTTTTAACAACGATGAAATTTTTATGGAAAAACTCGTCGTTAAGCCGCGCCACATCGAGTTTCAGATCATCGGCGATAATTACGGCAACATCATCCACCTTTGCGAGCGCGATTGCTCGATCCAGCGCCGCCATCAAAAGATCATCGAGATCGCGCCGTGCCCCTCTATAAGCGAGCATCTGCGAAAGACGATGGGTACGACCGCAGTAGCTGCGGCGAAGGCGGTGAATTATACCAATGTCGGCACGGTAGAATTTCTACTCGACGATTACAACAACTTCTATTTTATGGAGATGAATACCCGTATCCAGGTCGAGCACGGCATCACCGAGGAGGTCACGGGCGTTGATCTCGTCGTTCGCCAAATCCGCATCGCAAACGGCGAAATTTTAGAGCTTGAGCAAAGCGATATTAAGCCGCACGGCTATGCGATCGAGGCGCGTATTACCTCCGAAAACGTCTGGAAAAATTTCACCCCCGTTCCAGGCACCGTTAGCGATTATTATCCAGCGCTCGGTCCCTCCGTGCGCGTCGATAGCCACATCTACAAAGGTTATAAAATTCCGCCGTTTTACGACTCGCTTCTAGCCAAGCTCATCATCAAGACCACCGACTACGATCTAGCTGTCAATAAGCTCGAGCGCGCGCTGAAGGAGTTTCGCATCGAGGGAGTGCGTACGATCATCCCGTTTCTGCTTAGCATCAGCAAGTCGCGCGAGTTTCGGCTCGGTTTCTTCGATACAAGCTACGTCGAGAAAAATTTAGCTAAAATTTTAGAAAACACCATCGACGATATGCAGCCCGGCAAAAACGAAGCGGTTGCCGCTATCGCCGCCGCGATGCGCAAATCGGCGCGGATTTAGGAAAGAGTTATGGATTTTTTAGATAGCCTAAAAGATATAAAAAAGGATATGCTTAAGGATAAGGCAGCAAGCTCCGCGCCCAAAAAGCCCAAAAAACCTAATCCAAATCGCGACGAGTTTAAAGATATTTTTAAAGATGATGATTTGAGCCTGCGAGGCGAGGGCCTCCTAGACGGCGTCGCGAAAGAGTTCGACGTAGCCAAAGAGAGCATCGCCGCACGCGAAAAGCGCCTCAAAGACGAGTTTTTAAAATACGTGGACGCGGCAAATATCAAAAAGCTGAATGACTGAAATTCCATTTTGTACGCTGGATTTTGCCTGCCCCTATCTAGGCGGCAGAGCCGCACGCAGCGAGTATCTCTATATAAAAGACTGCGACTTTGAGTATAATTCAAACTTAGTGCAGCACGGCTACCGCCGCTTCGGCAGGTATTTTCAAAAGCCCATTTGTGCGGGATGTGTGGAGTGCAAAAGCCTACGCATCGATGCCGCAAATTTTAAATTTAGCAAATCGTATCGTCGCGTCTATAAAAATAATCGCACGACCGCCTATGTATGGCAATCTCGCCCGCTTTTAAACGATGCGCGTTTGGAGCTTTTCGCGCTCTATCACGACTACATGCATCTAAAAAAGGGCTGGCCTTTGCAAGAGATCGATTTTGAGCGATATGATGAAATTTACGTCCAGGGCCACGGCGACTTCGGTAAAGAAATTTCTTACTACGGCGAGGACGGGCGGCTTATCTGCGTCGATCTCATCGATATCGTGGATGACGGCATCAGCTCGGTGTATTGCTACTACGATCCGTATCTGCCGCATCTAAGTCTGGGTAAATTTTCGCTTTTAAAACAGATCGAGTTTGCCCAAGATCTGGGGCTACGCTGGATTTATTTGGGCTATGCGGTGAAGCAGTGCCCGAGCCTGGCGTATAAATTTAGCTACGAGCCGTATGAAATTTTAAGCTCATACGTAGAGCCTGACGTCCCCGCCGTGTGGGAGGGGTGCGTAGAGGGGTAAGTTCTGCGCGCGGGGACCCAGAAGCAGCCTAGACAGACATACGCGCCGTGCGGTGCGTAGAAGGATAAGCTCCGCTCGCCCTTGCAGCCTATAAATACGGCGCGCGGTAGAGGTCGTGCCGCCGCGTAGAATTCGGTCTCGCACAGACATGAACTCGGTATGTTAAAAGCACGCTTCGGCGTCAAATATCGCGCTGAAATTTCGCGCGCTATGAGTCTTCAAGGCTTTTGAGTCACGGCAGGCGTTAAATTTTGCGCTGAAATTTAGCACCGCTCGGCCTGCGAAAATATCCGCGGCGAGGAAATTTAAGGCGATGGAATTTAAAATGAGGGCAGATGGATTTGCAAATTTTACGGCAGGCTCGGCATTTGCATATTGCAAGACGACACACGCGACTTTTGGGCGTACTTGGCTCTTGAGTGCGCGAAAAAGGACGATTAGTTTCGTAATATAACTCTTACGCTGCCACAATTAGCCTTGGCGCTGCGACCGGCTTCGGCATTGACCTAATTTCGGTATCGCGATCGGCTATAGCGTCGCAATCGACGCCGCTACGTAAGCGGCGAAGCGCAAAAAGATGGCTTATAAAGCACGATACAGCATATATTTTGTAAAATTTAAGCAAACTGCGAAGCCGCAATAAGACGGCCGGTTACGGCAAATTTATCAGCTCGACTTTGTTTTCCAGTGATTTTGGGATCAATAAAACCTTGCCGTCGCTTGAGATGTCCGCAGGCCTTTGCATCGCGCCGAGGTTTATTTTGCGTATCTGTCCGTTCGCATCTATACGCCAAATTTTGCCGCTTAAAAGGTCCTCGCCCCAGTCGCTAACTAAAATTTCGTCGTTTTTTCCGCGCGCTATGCCGTAGAAAACCCCCTTCATATCGGCAAAGATCGAAATTTCGCGAGATTTCAGATCCATGCTTAGCACGCGCCCCGGGACCTTTCCGCTAAGATCGAAGGTGGTGATCAGAAGCTTGTCGCCTTTAGCCAAAAGTCCGTTTGGGCTGCCTAGCGATGGATCAATGCGCGCAAACTCATCCGCGGTGCGCGAGAGCAGGTCGATGCGCCAGATCGTCCCACGCGCGGGATCGCTTGCGAGCAAAACCTCGCTACCGAGCGCTACGACGTCGTTTAAGGCCTGCGCTCCCTCGATTTTTAGATTAAAAACCTCCTGACCTTTGCTAAAGCCTCTGATCGCATCCAGATCGCACACGTAGAGCACGCCCGCGATCTGCGCCATTCCGCCCGGATTTACCAGATCGTCTATAAAATTTGTCTCAACGACATTGGAATTTTTTACGATCCTGCTGATAAAGCCGCTTCTGCCTAGCGAATCTTCGTTTTTGCCGCGATTTGCGATGTAAAAAGCGTCCTCAGTGATTAGCGAACCCTCGGGCGCACTGAATCCATCGAGCTCCAAGCCGAAAAGCGCGCCCGCCAAGGCGCACGAAAGTAGAACTTTTTTCATAATCTCTCCTTGATCTCGCCAAAATTTTAAGAATTTTAAAATTTTAAGGGAAGCGACGAGTGCCGGGTTAAAATTTTAAAATTCGCAGCGAGCTTTAAGATGAGCGAAATTTAAACCCGCAGAGCAAATAAAAGTGTAATTTTAATTAAACAAGGCGGCTTGATCGGCAAAATTCTAACGGGTCGGACAGCCTTGCTTCGCGCGTCGCTTTTAATTTAATGCGTCGAAGCCGAAGTGAGTAGGTTTTGTGTGCGCTTTGGTTTACGCCGCCGCTCGCAGAATTTAGCCGTGAAATTAGACAGCATCTCGCGCGTAATTTCAAGCACCGTTGCATATGTAATTCATTTGCGGCTGTGTTCGTTTTGAAATTTAATTCTACGAGCGGATATTCTTTTGCAAATTGTGGGCGTGATTTTGATGCGCAGATGAAAGCGTTACGTTTAAAGACGCCTCCGCTTTAAAATTTGATTTAATTTAAACAAAGTGTGATTAAAATGCGATTTAAATTTTATGTACCACGGGTGTAAATTTCGGTCGTGAAAAGAGAACCTGCCGCAAAAATTATTTAAAATTTGCAGTGCACAAAACGCCCTTTGAAATTTAAAAATTTTAAAACGAACCTAGCTACTTTTCAAAAATTTAATACGCGAAATTCAAGTGCACGACTAATCGCAGCCGTACACTTGAATTTTAAATCGCAAAACTTAAATTATAGAATTTAACCGCGCGCGCCGAAGCGGGAAGTGAAAATCTAAAGCGCTCTGGCTGACTTAGATGCTAAAATCCTCGCCGAGGTAGAATTTACGGACATTCGGATCGCTGGCTATCTCTTTTGCGGTGCCGCCGGCGAATAGCTCGCCGTCCTTGATGACGTAGGCGCGGTCGCAGATCGCAAGCGTCTCGCGGACGTTATGATCGGTGATGAGCACGCCGATGCCAAGATCGCTTAAATCGCGCACGATGCTTTGGATGTCGTTAACGGCGATCGGATCAACGCCTGCAAACGGCTCATCTAAAAGTAGGAATTTCGGCGTTATCATTAGGCTTCGCGCGATCTCGCAGCGCCTGCGCTCGCCGCCACTTAGGCTTACGCCCTTGCGCAATCTGATCGGCTCGATATTTAGCAGATTTAGCATCTCATCGACCTTACGTGAGGCTTCGGCTTTATTTTTATAGGTAATCTCTGCAGCGAGCATTAAATTTTCCTCCACACTAAGCTCCTTAAAGATGCTACTTTCTTGTGGCAGGTAGCCTATGCCGAGCTTGGCGCGCTTATGAAGCGGAACCTTTGCGATGCTATTTTCATTAAGCAAGATATCACCACCGCTAGCGCTTATCAGCCCGCAGATCATATAAAATGTCGTGGTTTTACCCGCGCCATTGGGCCCTAGCAGCCCTACAATCTCGCCATTGTAAAGTTCTAGCGAGATTCCTTTGATGATCGGCGTGCCTTTTATGGTTTTTTTAAGACCCCTGACTTCCAGTTTATGCATAGCTTACCTCGTATTTTCGCCCTTGCGCGTGCGGTGTGATCCTCACTACGCAAAAATCAAGCTCATATTTTTTAAGTAAATTTATCAAATTTTCATCCGCCCATTCGATCAGATGAAGTCCCTCTTCAAATAAATTTTCAAATAGTCCGTTTTTTAAAATCCCCTCACAGCCGCCGTTATAGATGTCGTAATGATAAATTTCGCCGTAGTTTTGCATGATCGAAAACGTAGGCGAGCTCACGTGCTCATCTAACCCGTGAGCCCGCACGATCGCGCGCGCAAGCGTCGTTTTACCGGCGGCGAGACCCCCGATTAGTAAGATTATGCCGCTTTTTGGCAGCGCTTGTATGAGGCGCGAAATTTCATCCTCGCCGCAGATGAGTTCAAAGCTCTTGGACATACTTTGTTTGCTCGTTTTTGGGCGTATTTTTCGCGCTAGGAAAGGCTAGGACTTTAAAGCTTTGTTTTCTATCCAAAAAGCTTATGGTGATAACGTCGCCGATTTTAAGCTCTTTGGCGGGCTTTACTACCACGCCGTTTACGGCTACGACGCCGCTTTTGCACATATCTTCGCTGATGGCGCGCCGCTTGGTGATATTTACTGCGTTTAAAAATTTATCGATTCTCATAAGCGTGAGTTTAGCGATATTTGCCTTAAAAGCAACTATTAAACTATTTTTGGTAGAATTTCGCCAAATTTTACGTAAAGGATTTGAGATGGCAAAAGATGTAAAAAAGGTCGTTTTGGCGTATTCGGGAGGACTAGATACTAGCATTATTTTAAAGTGGCTCGGCGATACTTACGGCTGCGATGTGGTGACTTTCACCGCAGATATCGGTCAGAACGAGGATTTGGAGCCTATCAAAAACAAAGCTGTGAAACTGGGCATCAAAAAGGAAAATATCTTCGTAGAGGATCTGCGCGAGGAATTTGTGCGAGATTACGTATTTCCGATGTTTCGCGCAAATGCGGTTTATGAGGGCGAGTATCTTTTAGGCACATCGATTGCCCGCCCGTTGATCGCTAAAAAGCTAGTTGAAATTGCTAAAAAAACCGGCGCAGACGCCGTAAGCCACGGCGCGACCGGCAAGGGTAACGATCAAGTCCGCTTCGAGCTTGGCGCATATGCGCTAAATCCCGATATTAAGGTGATTGCGCCGTGGAGGTTGTGGGATTTGAACTCTCGCGAGAAGCTGCTTGCTTACGCTAAGAAAAACGGCATTGATATCGCTTCAAAGCCAGGCAAATCGCCGTATTCGATGGATGCGAATATCCTTCACATCTCCTACGAGGGCTTGGTGCTGGAAGATCCCGCCCATGCGCCTGAAGAGGATATGTGGCGATGGACCGTGAGCCCTAAAAATGCGCCAGATAAGAGCGAGATCATCGAGATTGAATACAAGCATGGTGATCCTGTAAAGCTAAATGGCAAAGCGCTTAAGCCGCATGAGATGCTAGCAGCGCTTAATGAGCTTGGCGCTAAAAACGGCATCGGTAGGCTTGATCTTGTTGAAAACCGCTACGTCGGCATGAAGAGTCGCGGCTGCTACGAAACTCCGGGCGGCACGATTATGCTAAAGGCTCACCGCGCGATCGAGAGCATCACGCTGGATCGCGGCGCGGCGCATCTAAAAGACGATCTGATGCCGCGCTACGCCGAGCTTATTTACAACGGCTTTTGGTTCAGCCCGGAGCGCTTGCTGCTTCAAGAGCTGATAAATAAATCCCAAGAGCACGTAAACGGCAAGGTTAAGCTAGAGCTTTATAAGGGCAACGTGACCGTGCTGGGCAGGAAAAGCAAGAGCGATAGTTTGTTTAATACCGATTTCGTGACGTTTGAAGAGGATAAAGTTTTCAATCAAAAAGACGGCGACGGATTTATCAAACTAAGCGCGTTAAGATTTATCATCGCGGGTAAGAACGGACGCAAGCTTTAGCTGAAATTTTGCCTCATAGCGGCAAGGCGCGCAGGCGGATTTCACAAAGCGAAATTTTAAAATTTATCGAAAAAGTAGCGAGCGGCTGCGGGCAGGTTTCATGAAATTTCACTAAATTTCAGATCCGCCCGCGCCGCTTATAAAATTTTATAAATTTAAAGCTAAATTTAAAAGGATAATGGATGAAAGTATTATTGATCAAAGACGTTAAGGGGCTCGGAAAGGCGGGCGAGGTAAAGGAGGTTAAGGACGGCTACGGCAATAACTTCCTAATCGGCAAAGGCTACGCCAAAGCCGCTACGACTGAGGTTTTGCGTAAATTTGAAGCAGATAAGAAAAAGCAGGCCGAGCTTGAAAAATACGAGGTCGCAAGTCTACAAAAACTAGCCGAGGAGCTAGCCAAGATCCGCGTAAAGATCGCAAAGCAGACGGGCGAGAGCGGCGCGCTTTTCGGCTCGGTTACCAAAGATGAGATCGCAACCGCGCTAAAAGAGCAAAAGGGGATCGAAATCGATAAGAAAATTTTAGAAACCGAAGCCATCAAAACGACTGGGATCTACGACGTAAATGCTAAGCTGAAGCACGGCATAAGCGCTAAATTTGAGATAGAGGTGGCTAGTGTTTGAAGCGACTACCATTTTAGCCTACAAAGGCGCAAAGGCCTCTGTCATCGGCGGCGACGGGCAGGTTACGTTCGGAAACACCGTCTTAAAGGGCAATGCGACTAAAATTCGAAAGATCGGCAAAGAGGGCAACGTTTTGGCGGGCTTTGCGGGCAGCACCGCCGATGCGTTTAATCTTTTTGATATGTTTGAGAAGTGCTTAGATGGCGCAAAGGGCGATCTTTTAAGGGCTGTGATAGAATTTAGCAAGCAGTGGCGCAAGGATAAGTATCTGCGAAAGCTCGAAGCGATGATGCTGGTGCTGGACCGCAAAAATATCTTTCTGCTTAGCGGCACGGGCGATGTGGTAGAGCCGGACGACGGCAAGATCGCGGCGATCGGAAGCGGCGGGAATTACGCTCTTAGCGCGGCGCGAGCTTTGGATAAATTTGCAAGCTTAGACGAAGAGGAGCTCGTAAAGCAAAGTCTTAAAATCGCGGGCGAGATTTGCATTTACACGAACGAAAACATTAAAACATACGCAATTTGGGACGAAAAGAGATGATGACGCCAAAGCAGATCGTAGAGAAACTAGACGAATATATAATCGGACAAAATAGCGCTAAACGCACGATAGCGGTGGCTTTGCGAAATCGCTACCGCAGAATGGCGCTCGAAGATGAGATGAAAAACGAGGTGATGCCCAAAAACATCCTGATGATCGGATCTACCGGCGTAGGTAAGACCGAGATCGCGCGCAGGCTTTCGAAGATGTTTGGGCTTCCTTTTATCAAGGTCGAGGCCAGCAAATACACCGAGGTGGGCTTCGTGGGGCGCGACGTGGAGAGCATGGTGCGAGATCTAGCCGCCGCGTCGGTAAATTTAGTTCGCGGCGAGGAATTTGAAAAAAATAAAGATAAGATTGATGATTATATCAAGCGTAAAATTTTAGAAAAAGTCCTTCCGCCGCTTCCGCGCGGAGCGAGCGAGGAGAAGGTCGTAGATTACGAAAAAAGCTACGAAAAGATGGCGGCCAAGCTCGAGCGCGGCGATCTGGATGATCTTAGTATCGAGATTGAAGTAAGCGAAAACGCGCTTGAATCAAATCCGAATTTGCCGCCTGAGATGGCGAATATGCAGGAAAGCTTCATCAAGGTAATCGGAATTTCGACGCGCAAAAGCAAAAAAGAGATGAAGGTAAAAGACGCCAAGGTTGCCCTTAAAAGCGAGGCTAGCGAGAAAGTTCTCGATATGGAGAGTATCAAAGCCGAAGCCGTTAGGCGCGCGCAAAACGAGGGCATCATCTTTATCGATGAGATCGATAAGGTGGCGGTTTCAAGCGGTAATAGCGGCAGGCAGGATCCGAGCAAAGAGGGCGTGCAGCGCGATCTGCTTCCGATCGTGGAGGGCAGCAGCGTAAGCACGAAATTTGGCAATATCGACACCGATCACATCCTTTTTATCGCTGCGGGCGCCTTTCATATCAGCAAGCCGAGCGATCTTATACCCGAGCTTCAGGGGCGCTTCCCGCTTCGCGTCGAGCTTGACAGCCTAGACGAGGCGGCGCTGTGTGAAATTTTAACCAAGCCAAAAAATTCGCTCCTTAAGCAGTACTCGGCGCTTTTAAAGACCGAGGGCGTCGAGCTAGAGTTTAGCGAGAACGGGGTCAAGGCGATCGCGAAATTTGCGGCGAGCACGAATGAAAAGGTCGAGGATATCGGTGCTAGAAGACTACATACGATAATGGAAAAGGTGATTGAGGATATCAGCTTCGAAGCGGATAAGTTTAAAGGGCAAAAGATCGTCGTGGATGAAAAGCTCGTAAGCGAAAAGCTAGCAGGCATCGCAAGCGACGAGGATCTGGCGAAATACATTTTGTGATTTTTAAATTTTTCGGCCGCCGCGGAGCTAAAGCGCTCGTTTGAGCACGCCTAGAGCATCGTTTCGGCGGCGCAGCTAAGTATGATACGGCGCGCCGTGAGGAATTTTAAAAGCTCGGATGCTAAATAAAATTTTATGTTTGCGGCAATTAAATTTACGCCGAATTCACATTGTGTTTATAAAATGCGTAAAATATTAAATTTATAAAGTTTTACGGCAAATTATAAACGCATTTCGGCGTTATATCTTGCGGCGGTAATGCAGACTTGAAGCTTTTGTCGTTAAAATTTGGACTCTTGCGTTTTTGGCTCAAGTTAAGTTTAGCGCCCCGCTTGCATCTGCGGCAGGTCTAATCTGCGCGCTTGCGGATTAAATTTAATTGTGTCGCATGCGCTCGGTCGCTAGCAGCGCGCAAAAATGAAATTTTAAATTCCGCGGTTTGCGGTTTTCGCGTATGAAATTTGACGCGATTTAAAATTAACGGCGAGCGAAGGCGCTAGATTAAGATAAAATTTTGATTTAAGGAAAATATGAAAAGCGGATTTGTAACGCTCATCGGGCGGACTAATGCGGGCAAGAGCTCGCTGTTAAACTATCTCTGCGGCGAGAAAATTTCGCTCGTCTCGCATAAAATTAACGCTACGCGCCGCAAGATTAACGGCATCGCGATGAACGGCGCGGATCAGGTGATTTTCACGGATACTCCCGGGCTGCACGAAAGCGCCAAGCTGATGAATAAGCTGATGGTCGAAGTGGCGCTCGGAGCGATTGAGGGCTGCGATTTGGTGCTGTTTTTGGCGCCCGTGCACGACGATACTTCTGAATATGAAAAATTTTTAAATTTAAATCCCGGCACGAAACACATCGTGATTTTAACTAAAATTGACGAAGTAAATGACGAAAAGATCGTACAAAAGCTGCTGCAATATCAAAAATTTACCGATAAATTCGAAGCGATAATCCCCGTTAGCATCAAAAAAAGGGTCTATAAAAAGCAGGTTTTGGACGAAATTTGTAAAATTTTGCCCGAGCACGAGTACTTTTACGATCCCGAAATTTTAAGCGCAACCAATGAGCGTGAAATTTATCGCGACTTCATACTTGAGGCAATCTTTGAGAGTATGAGCGACGAGATCCCGTATTGCAGCGACGTCGTGATGGAAAAAGTGGTGGAAAAACCGGGTCTGATCTCGGTATATGCGCGGATTATAACGGACAGCAATTCGCACAAAGAGATGCTGATCGGCAAAAACGGCGAGGCGATAAAGCGGATCGGAATTCGAGCCAAAAAGTTAATTTCAAATTTTTCTAAGGTCAAAATTTACTTAAAATTAACAGTTTTTGTAAAAAAAAGCTGGAAAAATGACGAATTTAGGGTAAAAACCGATTTTATCTATTGACATTTTATTTTATTTCTATTAGTATTAGCAGCGTAGAAAATTTCATTTGGAAGTGGAGTGTTATGGCAAAGAATAGTAAAAATGCTAGTTCGATTGTTGCGATTAACAAAGTCACGCAAACCATATTCGGTCTAAGTGAGAATGAAGTTTTCGAGCACGACTTCTCAAAAGCGAATCGTGCGAAGGAAACTTACGTCTCATATATTCCGTATAAGGATATAATGACTGCGACGGTCGAGATAAGCAGATCGGTAGAGGACGCGGATCTTTTAGATGCGATCGTCGTTAAGGTGTATGAGGAGCTGGGGCTTGACACCGCTTTGGATTACAAAATCACTTATAGTGAGGTAATAGGCGCTGGCGGCGATGATAGAATTTTCAATGTCTTTGTCGTAGATAATGCCAAACTCACTTCAGAATTCGATGCGATCGCCGCTAGGACGAACTACATCGACTATGTGGCTATGGCTCCGTTTTTATACGAGGGCTTGTATAATAGAGGCGTCCTAACTCGCGACGGAATCGACTGCTTCATCTACTTGCAACGCGACGATGCGTTTTTGGTAGTGTATCAAAACGGCGAATATTTTCAATCCCGCCAAGTAAGATATAACCTAAAATTCTTGCATGAAAAATATGTCGAGCTAGTCGGTAGTAGAGTCGATGAAGAGAGCTTTTATAGATTGCTCTCCAAACAGGGAGTAAATTTAGAAAATCCGACCGAACGCGATTACATGATCCAAATTTTTGACGATATGTTTTACTACATTAACGACGTGTTGAACGGTATCAGTAAAATTTACAACGTCAATATTCAAAACGTTTATATCGGAACGGATATCGGTAAAATTCCTGCGATCGAGGTTTTTGTAGAAAATAATCTAAAGCTAAGATACAAGGATTTTAATTTTAATGTTGCAATCAACGCAAAAGATTATCCGCTCACTCAGCTAGATATTTTGATGTTCTTGGTAGGTCAAGATTATTTGGTTACTAAAGACGACGATCACAACTACTCGCCGTTTATGAGACCTCCGCCTTTGACTCAAAGATCAACCGGCAAGCTGATAGGCTATATGCTGCTAGGCTGCTTACTTGGCGCTGCGTATCCTGCGTATAACTTCGGCTATGGATATTATAATAATATGGTAGCTAACGATAAAACTAGCGAATATCAGGGTTTAGAAGATCAGATGGTTCCTGCTAGAGCAGAAAATGCGCGTTTGGATAAAGAGACTAAAGAGGTAAATGCCCAGGCTGCTAAGAGCGGCAAGGAGCTTAATGACAGGCGCGATCTAATTAATGCTATCTTAGATAAGAAAAATAATTACGCTATGAAGGGTGTTTCTATTTTTGAGCTAACCAATATGGTCGTTAAAAATAAGGGCAATATGGTTAGGATCGGTGATGAGAATAGGACTCTGACTGTTCAGGTGCGCACCAAAAACGATAAGCAGATGACCGAGCTTTTAGAGGATATCAGTAAAAAAGAGGTGTATGGCGTGGATACTAAAACAATCGCGCTACAAGAGGGTAATAAAACTGTCTTTTACGATAGCAATATCAGTGTGGAGGTTAGATAATGAAAAAGAAAAGTTCATTAGATCAGCTTGATCAATGGTTTGCCTCCAAGGGAAATAGTGCAAATAACTATTTTTACATAGCTTTATTGTTTGTAGGTGTGGTAGCTTACTTTATTTTGAGTAGCTATGCGGATCCGTATTTAGAGGAGAGTGAAACAAATCTAAGTACTGCCACGACTAAGCTTGAAGGCGCACAAAGAGAATATAATGAGTTCTTCGGCGGTGATCCTAAAGCTTTCGTTGATAATAAGCGCAATATACTCAATGGTGCTAGGACCAACCTTAACAATATTATTGAAGAGCGTGGGTATCTAGACGGTAAGCTAAAAGAAATTTCAAAGCTTACCTATAATGAAAAGAACTGGGCTAAATTTATGGATAGTCTCTCAACGATCGCAGAGAATAACAATATTAAAATTTACGCTATTCACAGCGATAGAAGGGAGCCTAGCATCAAACAGATTTTTCAACCTGAAGCCTTGCTGGATATAGATGTGAAATTTGAAGGAGCGTTTTCGAATGTCCTTAGGTATATCAACCTTATCGAACAATCGGAGATGATCGTAGATGTAAATAAGATGGATATCAATGCCACTAAAAATGGCAAAATCGGTGGAAGCATCGGTATATCTATCTGGGGAGTAAATTACTAATGAAAAAGTTAATTTTATGCTCTTTGCTACTTTCTACTGCTCTATTTGCTGTAGATAATAATCAGACGGTGGCGCCTAGTAATGGAGCCTATAAAGCTAAATACGATGCGATATTTGATGATCTTAGCAAACCTAGAGTGGGTCTTAGCGATGAGCAGATAGCTTCTTTGCAAGATCCGTTTTATCCTAAAGAAGCTAATGCACCTAGAGAAGCTAATCAGCAGGTGGATCTAGGTTATCAGCTAGTAGGTATTATGGGCGATAAGGTTAAGCTAAACGATAAGTGGTATGGTTTGGGCGAGTATGTAGGCTCATATAAGATCGTGCAAATAACGGGCAATAGCGTTATTATTACCAACGACGATGAAAATAAAGTCGAATTAACACTAAAACAAGGAAGTCAAAATGTCATTATTACATATAAGTAAAAAGCTTAGCATAGCTGCTATGCTTGCTTTGTCTGTTACGGCTACTAGTCTATATGCCGCTCCCGCAACTACAGGTAACTGCGATAGGAAGGCGCTAAATATTAAGATTAACGATACCGTTACGCTAAACGAGATGCTAACTCAGCTATCCGATATGTGCCGCTTTTCGGTGGTAGCAAAAGATGCTATCGCTCAAGAGGAGATGAGTAAACCGCTGCAAGGCGTAAGTATCAAAGACCTTTCTTTGCGCGAAGTTTTAGATCTACTCATAAAAGAGAATAATCTAAGCTATGAGTATTCTCATGGTATATTAAAAATTTCAGCACTAGAGACTAGGACTTTTAAGGTGGATTACATCACCTCTATTAGAGAAGGCACTGCTGTTACTAAATCTTCTGTCGATTCTGCACCTACGAAAGTGGATGATAGCGACGATAAAGAAAATAAAGAAGATAATAAGATCACTACCAAAGAGAAATTTGATTTTTGGGAGAAGATTAGCGAAGAAATCACCTCTGTTCTAAATAACGGTACCGAAAAATACGTCGCAGTCGCTCCTATTATAAATCAAAATGCCGGTTTAGTAACCGTTACTGCTATGAAGTCTCAGATAGCTCGCGTAGATAGATATCTAAGCGGTATGCAAAAACGCCTTAGTCGCCAAGTCTTGCTAGACGTAAATATCATATCTGTCGAGCTAAATAACGAATACACTACCGGTATTGATTGGAGTAAATTTCAACTAGGATTTAATACCTATGTAGGCGGAGATCCAAAGAAACTTTCAGGCTATCACATAGATAACGGAAATAGAGGAAAGGCTAGCGATACTCACGGAACTTGGACGATAGGAGCTAATCTAAATTTCAATATCGACGGTTTGATTAACTTCCTAGAGACTAAAGGCAAAACCAAGATTATTTCAAGCCCTAAAGTAACTACGATGAATAATCAGCCTGCTATTATCTCTGTAGGTGATACCATTAACTACGTATTGAAATCTACTACTACAGGCGATTATCAAGGTGGAGATACTCAGTCGGACGATCAGTATTCGATATTTGTAGGTATTCTTTTGAATATCTTACCTGAAATTTCAGATGATAATAGGATTATGCTACGAATTAATCCATCTTTAAGCTCTCTTAAATATGCAGAGGATAATGTAAGGAGAGAGAATGGCAGAAGAGATATCGCACCTGATACTTTGCAAAAGAAACTCTCTAGTGTAGTTTGGGTAGATGATGGCGATACTGTAATTTTAGGTGGTTTAATCGGCGCAACTAAGTCCAAGAATAATACTAGAGTGCCTGTGCTAGCCGAAATTCCATTAATCGGAAATCTTTTCAAAAGCACTGCCGATGTTTTGAGCACGTCGGAGCTAATCTTCGTAGTAACTCCACATATCATCGACAATACCGGCGCGCCGCTTGCTACTTCGCTTAAAGAGCTAGGTTACTCAAAATCCATCTACGAAAATGAGTAATAACTATACGGCGATCAAGGAAATTTTTATCGAGGATAACGAAGTCTCGGACTTCGTTAATCTCGATAAATCGACCCTTGCTTATCATAAAATTTTAAATGCTTTGCAAAAGCCGTTAAAACTTATACTTTTTTACGGCAAACCGGGCTGTGGCAAGACATTTTTGCTTAATAAGATCAAGGTTGATCTTGAAAAAAAGGTAAGAGTCGTATTTGTACCGCAGCCGTTTTTTGATGAGAAAGAATTTTTCTTAGAGCTGTATTCGCAGATTTTTCATTCAACTCCTAGCGAGCCGATTGATAATTATGAAAATTTTATGCGGGTTTACAGAGAGAGATTTGGAATTTCTACGAACGTAGGGGCGGTAGAGCAGGTCGTTATTTTGCTTGATGAGGCTCAGCTGTATCCTGGGAATTTGATAGAAAAAATTCGTCTTATGGCAGATACTAGACTATTTAAATTTTTATTTACGGTGCATAAGACCGACGAGGAAGATCGCCTCGCAAAGGATTATTTTAAAACTAGAATTTGGGAGAGCATCGAGCTTCCTAATTCAAATTTAGGCGAAGTCAAGCTGTATATTGAAAAAAAGCTTGTGCTTCATGGCTTTCAACAATACTATTTTATGTTTAGCGACGATAATTTCGATTTGATTTTAAATTTAACGGACGGTAATATGAGGAATATCAACAAGCTTATGTATAAGATGTATGAGCTTTTTGAGTATTACGAGGTAAATAAACCTACGGAAATTAGTTTTTCGCAGATTAATAATAAAATCATAGAGATGGCAGCGATAGGCTCGGGGATAATAAATGCTTGAATTTTACGAAGTAAACGAACTTGAAAAAAAATGGGAAGAGTATAACAAAAACAGAAAGCAGTTTTCTTTCCTAAAATCTAAGCCGAATTTCGTATTGAGATTTGACAAGACGATTTTGGGGCTTTTGATATTAATCTCGGTTGCGATCGGAGCGATATTTTGGCTGCTTAAAGATAGCGATAGCGTCAGTATGGCAAGTATCAATCAAAATATTGAAGACAAGGGTGGTGCTACAAATTCTGCTAGTGATGCCGAGCAGCAGGCGGCAGATCTTGCAGTGCAAAATAATATTTCCAAAGAAGATTATAATATCAGCGCGCCGAAAGTTGCTCGTACTTCTAAGCACGAAAAGGAACGTCCAAGCTTAAATTTAAACGATGTGGGTGTGCTATCCAGCGAGGATTCCGGTGGGTTTAAGATAACCAATAATTACGAAAATGGCGGAAACTATGGCGGGCAGGCTCAGGCTCAGAATTTCGGCGGTCAAAATTTTGGCGGACAGAATTTTGGCAATCAAAATGCTCCTACATTTAATGTACCTAATACCAATAACGCAGCTTTTGCAAATCAGCCACCTAAAAATGAGGTTATAGATTTTGGACGCGCTCCATTGCCGCCTAAATCAAATTTCTCGGGAGGTTCTACAAATACCGCAAGTAGCGCTCCACTAAGTTCTAGAATTGAGATAAAAACTTCAAATTTAAGCGAAGATAAGCAGAGCTTGGAGAGCAAATTTTACGCGACGAATAAGATTGAGTATTCGTTATCGCTAGCCGAAGAAGCGTATAATAAGAAAGACTACGACAATGCGATCAAATGGGCTCTTACGTCAAACGAGCTTGATAAGGACAACGTCGCTAGCTGGATAATTTTTGCTAAAGCCAATTATAAAAAGGGTCGTAAGGAAGACGCACTTTACGCTCTTGAGACTTTTAATGCAAAGGCGAAAAATAGCGAAATTTCTAACCTCATTTCAAAGATAAGAAGCGATAAACTATGAAAATTTTATATATTTTAGCTTTTGCGATCGCGTCGTTATTTGCAGTTAGCGCCGATGACGTGCGCAACTGGGATCAGATCGGTCAGTATAACCGTATCTGCCAAGAAAGCGTGCGAAATTTATTCATCGAGGAGCAGAGCGAGGCACTTGCAAATATGTATGCTAAAGCGTGCCTCAAGATGGATAAAGTAAACGAGCTCGTCGTGCCTACGGTGATGCTTTATAAGACGAAAGAGGCTCGCGAGAATGCCTCTCTTTATTCGACCATAATTTTTCAAAAAAAGATGCTTTATTTGGCGCTTTGCGATGGCGTAGACATAAGCTATATAAGAACACCTAAAATTAATTATATTTTGTCTGAAATTTTTGATAAATTTACGGAGAGAGCATACGTAAAAAAGAGTGATACGTATGTCTTTACCCTAGAAAACGGCGAGCGTGCCGAGCTTTTTATCAAAGAAGAGGAAGAGGTAAAAAAGATGGTAATTGCAATTTATGCTGGCGATAAGCTTAGCTCGATTAAAATTTATTGGTGATCGCGATGACAAAGATTGAAGAGCAGATCGTTGCGATTTTAATACGAAACAATATCCTTACTAGCACCGTTGTTCCAGAAATCAAGGACAAGATGGATATTGGCTTGACGCTAGGCGAGGTTTTAGTCGGAGATAACTATCTAAGCCAGGATGATTTTTGCTCAATTTTAGTTGAGTTATACAAGCGTCGTCAGATAGCATTTGACGATATAAGCGAAAAATTTTCGATGGATCCGAAGGAATTTTTGCAAATTCTAGCCAAGAAAATGAACCTGTCGTATATGAATTTAGACGATATCGACATAGACTTCAGGCTATCGGAACGCACTCCTACCGCACAGCTTAAAAGATACGGCGTGATACCGGTTAAAGCGGATGATCTGAATATTTACGTTGCTTTTTCTGATCCGTTTAATCTTGAGTCGCAAGATAAAGCGCAGGCTATGTTTAGCAAACAGCTGCTTAAAATCGTAGTAGCCGATCCAAATCAGGTAAATAAATATCTATCTAAGCTTGAGCTTTCAGAGAGCATTAAAGGGCTCGTAGCGGAGATTCGCAAAGAGCTTGCTAACACCGGCGGTAGCGGAAGCAGCGATGATACCTCGGCGATTTTAAAGCTCATTGAGATGATAATTAGTCAGTCTATTAAGATGCGCGGTAGCGATATTCACATCGAGCCTACCGAGAATAACTGCGTCGTGCGCACCAGAATCGACGGAATGCTCGCTGAAATTTTTATCTTTGATAAGGATATCTATCCACCGCTAGTAAGCCGATTGAAGCTACTTTCGAATATGGATATCGCCGAGCGTCGCAAGCCGCAAGACGGCAGGTTTAGTATGAAAATTTCAGGTCGCGAGTACGACTTTCGTATCTCGACTCTGCCTATTATCAATGGCGAATCTACCGTTATGCGTATCCTTGATAAATCGAAGGTTATCATCAGCCTCGAAAAACTAGGCATGCACCCTGATAGCTTTAAGAAATTTAATAACGCTATGAAGGCTCCATATGGTATTATCTTGGTTACCGGACCTACGGGAAGCGGTAAGTCTACGACGCTATATGCAGCGCTAAACGATATTAAAAATATCGATACTAAGGTTATTACCGTAGAAGATCCAGTCGAGTATCAAGTAAATTTAATCCAACAAGTCCAAGTTAACGAAAAAGCGGGTCTTACCTTTGCTTCAGCATTGCGCTCGATCTTAAGACAAGACCCCGACATCATAATGATAGGTGAGATCCGTGATCAAGAGACCCTTAGGATTGCGATCCAAGCCGCTCTTACGGGACACTTGGTTTTCTCGACCCTACACACCAACGACGCTGTTAGTGCGATCCCGCGAATAGTAGATATGGGTATCGAAGCCTATCTCATAAGTGGTGCACTGATTGCGGTAGAGGCACAGCGTCTTGTGCGAAAGCTTTGCCCGCACTGCAAGCAGCCTACAAATCTGCCTAAATCGATGCTTGATCAGCTGAAGGAATTCTTGCCTGAAAAATACACATTTTTTAAGGCCGTAGGTTGCGATCAATGCGGTCAGACGGGCTATATGGGGCGTGAGATGATTAGTGAAATTTTACCTATTACCGATAAAATGCAAAGCTTGATCGCTAACGGCGGCTCAAAGGACGATATGAGGGCCTTGGCGAAGGAGGAGGGTTTTATAGATATGTTTGAAGATGGTGTTATACGTGCTGCGCGCGGAGTAACTAGTATAGAAGAAATTTATAGGGTGGCTAAACAATGAAAAAGCAATTAGAAGTTGAATACAACGCCAAGGGCGCAAGAAGGAAGATGTTTTTGCAAGCTAGCGATAAGGTGCAAGCAAACAACCTCATGAAGCAGCGCGTAGGCGGGACGATCGTAAAAAGAGGTGAAACCAAAGTCGTAGCGAATACGGGCGGCGATTTTAAGGCGCAGGTTTCGCGCATGCTAGGTGGTAGCGGAAGAGTTAGAACGCTGCCGTTAGTAGCGTCGATCAGGCAGCTTTCCGTTATGACAAATGCCGGAATTTCAATCCACGACTCGATCAAAGAGGTCGCAAGGGCGGCAGAGGATAAGACGCTAAAAGAGATTTTTAGCGCTATGAACGATGATCTTAATGCAGGTCTTAGTTTGACCGAATCTACGGAGAAATTTAGAGGACAGCTCGGTGATGTCGTCGTTGCGATGGTAAGTCTGGGCGAAGCAACCGGTAATATGGCAGAATCTCTAGCCAAGCTTGCCGCTATGCTTCAAGAGCTTTGGGAGAACCAGCGTAAATTTAAAAAGGCGATGCGTTATCCTATGATCCTTATGATCGTTATGGCAATTGCGTTTTCGGTTTTGATGATGTATGTCGTACCGAAATTCCGTGAGATTTTTGAGGATTTGGGCGCGGATTTGCCACTACCTACTAGAATTCTACTTGGCATCGAAAGCACGCTTAATAATTATGGAATTTTTGTTTTAGCGGGCATCATAGGCACTATCATAGCTCTTAGATGGGCATATCGCAATAACCCTGAGTTTAAAAAGGGCTTTGACAAGACGATTTTAAAGGTCTATCTATTTGGCAAGATCATATTTTTCTCTACGATGTCGCGATTTATGCTTATTTTTACAGAGCTTGTGCGAGCGGGTATTCCTATTGCTGATGCGCTGGATACATCTGTTTTAATGGTGGATAATCATACTTTAAAAGAGAAACTCTCTACCGTTAAAATTGCCGTGCAGCAAGGCGTGAGCCTAACAGAGGCGTTTAACAATACAGGGCTTTATGAGAGTATGCTTATTCAGATGATCAGCGCGGGCGAGCAGGCCGGTAACCTCGATAAGATGCTTGGCAACGTCACGGATTATTATAAAGAGAAATTTGATGATATCATCGATAATATCTCAAGCTACGTCGAGCCGATCATGCTATTTTTTATGGCGGGCATGGTTCTTCTTTTGGCTCTTGGTATCTTTATGCCTATGTGGGATTTGGGCAAAGCCGTCAAAAACTAACTCCTTTAATTCCGCGCCTGTGAGGGCGCGGAATTTTATCAAAGCATTAAAATTTCGTCCTTCAAATAAAATTTTAACCTTCGTTTGGCTAAAATACCGCTTTAAATTTAAGGATCTATCATAATCAAAGAAGTATATTTTATCGTCGTATCGGCTATCATAATATTTTTTGGGCTTGCTACTATTGCGCCCGATTCTGCGCTCGTAGGCAGCGCGGGTAACGCCATCCGCTCGTTTAATACCCAGCTATTCGGCTATTTTGCATACATCTATCCGCTATTTTTGCTCGCCTTAGCATACGTAGCCTATAAGCATTTTCGCGGTTTTGACTTTAGATTTTTTGAGTTTAGCATTGGCGCGATTTTGCTATTTTTTACCATTTTGATGGTGCAGTCGAGTCTCTTTGGTGCTAGCGGCGGAGCAGTTGGTAGCTTCGCGGTGGACGGGCTTAGGCGAATGATCGGAAGCGTCGGCGTGTGGATTTTTAATATTACGATTTTTGTGCTTTCGCTAGTGCTTATATTCGAAGATCGTTTTACCGACATCATCAAAAACTGCTTTATTGGCTCAAGAGACGAAAGCTTGCAGGATGAAATTGGGGACGATTTCACTAGCGATGCGGATGCAGCGCAAAGGGGCGGGCTTGCAAGGTATTCGTCTGCGCAGGGCTTGAGAGGTACGGAAAATTTTAACGCTTTGAATGACGCTTTGAGCACAGAGGACAATTCGGCAAAACAGGGTAATTTTGTGGAGCAAGGTGCAAGCGGGCGCGGTTTTGAAGGTGAGCGAAATTTACAAAATTTAAACGATACTCGCGAGCCTGAAAATGAGCAGAATTTCAGTGATGCACAGGGTCCGCAGGCTTCCGCTGAACGCGAGCTTAAAATGCCGCAAAAGGGAAAGCCGAGCAGGCTAAAAAGGGTCGAGCGCCTAAGTGAGGTCGCCGAAAATAAAAGGCTTTTGGATCAGCTCGACAAGGGCAGGGTGGCCAAGCCCAAGGATTTTAAGCTGCCACCGCTTGACTTTTTAAATTTACCGCCGAAAAAGAAAAGCAACATCGATGAGAGCGAGATCGATCGTAAAATTTACGACCTGCTCGATAAGCTGCGTAAATTTAAGATCGACGGCGATGTGGTGCGGACCTACTCGGGTCCGGTCGTTACGACCTTTGAGTTTCGCCCCGCCGCGCACATCAAAGTAAGTAAAATTCTAACGCTGCAAGATGATCTCGCGATGGCTCTTCGGGCGCAGACCATCCGCATCCAAGCGCCGGTTCCGGGCAAAGACGTCGTGGGTATCGAGATCCCAAATCAAAATATCGATACGATATATCTGCGCGAAATTTTAGAAAGCGACGTATTTAAAAGCGCTTCCAGTCCGCTTACCATCGTGCTTGGCAAGGACATCGTGGGGCAGCCTTTCGTCACCGATCTTAAGAAGCTGCCGCACCTTCTCATCGCAGGCACCACCGGAAGCGGCAAGAGCGTGGGTATCAACGCCATGCTGCTTAGCCTTTTGTATCGCAACTCGCCCAAGAGCCTGCGCCTTATAATGATCGATCCGAAGATGCTTGAGTTTAGTATCTACAACGACATCCCGCATCTGCTAACGCCCGTAATCACGCAGCCTAAGCAGGCGATCATCGCACTAAGTAATCTTGTTTCGGAGATGGAGCAACGCTACTCGCTCATGGCGCAAAACAGGACGAAAAATATCGACAACTATAACGAAAAGATGCTGCGCGAGGGGGGCGAAATTTTGCCTTACATCGTCGTTATCATCGATGAGCTCGCGGATCTGATGATGACGAGCGGCAAGGATGTGGAGCACTATATCGCGCGTTTGGCGCAGATGGCGCGCGCTAGCGGCATCCATCTCATCGTAGCGACGCAGCGCCCTAGCGTGGACGTCGTCACGGGGCTGATAAAGGCGAATCTGCCTAGCCGTATCAGCTTCCGCGTGGGCTCAAAGGTCGATAGCAAGGTGATTTTGGATCAGATGGGCGCGGACAGCTTGCTTGGGCGTGGCGATATGCTCTTTACGCCGCCTACCGCGCCGGGGCTCATCCGCCTGCACGCGCCGTTTACGACCGAGAATGAGATCAACAAAATCGCGGAATTTTTAAAAGCGCAAGAAAGCGTCGTTTATGACGAGCGATTTTTGATCGAAAACGAGGGCGCCAAGCAAGAAGGCGGTATAATCAATCCGCAAAATATCGTGCTTGACGAGCTTTACAACGAGGCGAAAGCGATCGTTTTGGAGGAGGAGAAAACCTCGATCAGCTACCTGCAGCGCCGCTTGCGTATCGGGTACAACCGCGCCGCGACGATCATCGAGCAGCTAGAACAGATGGGCGTTTTAAGCGAGATCAACGCCAAAGGCCAGCGCGACATAATCAAGTAAATTTCAAAATTTTGATAAAATTTAAGCAGCGAAATTTTGAAATTTATTGGATTTACGGGTACCAGAATTTTTGAAATTTAATCGGTCTGCGCCGGTGGAATTTTAAATTTTATAAATTTTAAAATTTATCGGATTTGTCACAGCGGAATTTTAAAATTTTCGGCCCCTGCGGCGGATTTAAATTTTAAAATTTGCGCGCCTTGCGGCTCATGCTCGTTTTCTTGTGGCTATGGCAAAGCGGCGATTTTACACGGATGCGATCGAAGCATTTTGTGGCGTAGCGGCAGAGAGATGCTTCAAAAGTAGGCTCGGCGCAGTGCAAACAGCGCGTTTTACAGCTTGCGTTTACGGCGTGCGCGCTGTCAAATTTTATAAGGCGCAAGTTAATGTGCGCTGTGCTCTTGGCGCTAAATTTCAATCGCGGCGTGAAATTTTAAAGTGCAAACGTAGTAGAAATAGGGCGGTTTTAAAATTTAAAAATTGATTGTAAAAATTTTGCGATTTAAATTTTATAAATTTATAGAGCCCCGCAGAATTTAAAATTTTGCTTCTTTTTGAGCTTTGTAATTTTGAAATTTTAAATTTGCCGCAACAGATTGAAATTCTAAATCGCACCGCGCCTATTGACAGACGGCGTGTGCGGTATAAATTTACGTTTCGTATGCTGAAAGCCGCCTTGTGTAAGAAGAATGCGTACTTGCAAGGCGGTGCGCTATCCCGCAGCGTGCGCTGCCAAAGTCGCCTATGTGCGAGATAAAATTCGCACTGCGTTCCAAAAGACAATGTGTGATCGTGCCACGCGTAAAAGATGCGCGATCGCGCTGCATGCCAAAAAATGATGCGCGATCAGCACCATGCGGCATGGGCGCGATGCGAGGTTTGAGCTCGCGCGGCAGACGAAGCGTGCACGGCGCGCGTAAATGCGGATAAAATTTTAAAACGGAGAGATGATTGAGAACCGATAAATGGCTATATTACTTCACCTGCGCGCTCATTACGATCGGCATGATATTTTCGCTGTCGCTGAGCTCGTATACGGTGCTTCTGCTGGGCGCTACACCACTGCATTTTTTTTATCGTCAGTGCGCGGTAGGGATCGCCTGCATCGCGGTGATGTGGATCGTCTCGCGCGCCGATCCCGATAAATGCCTAACGCCGGTGTGCATGTCGCTTTTTGCGATAATGGGGATTTTGATGCTCGCGATGGGCTTTTTACCAAAATCCCTGGTCGCCGACGTAAACGGCGCGGCGCGCTGGATAAGGCTGCCGTTTTTTAACCTCGCGCCGGTGGAATTTTTTAAGGTGGGCTTCATCTACTTTTTGGCGTGGAGCTTCTCGCGTAAGCTCGATCACTCCAAAAAAAGCATCGGGCGCGAGATCGCGACGCTGCTTCCATACGTAGCGCTTTTCGGCTTTGTGGTGATCCTGGTCGCCATCGTGCAAAACGATCTAGGGCAGGTCGCGGTACTGGGGCTTACGATGATTTTTATGTCGCTTTTTGCGGGCACGAGCTTCAAGCTCATCGGCTTTAGCTTTATGGGGATTTTGGGGCTCGCTTACGTTTTTATCGTCACGAGCGCGCACAGGGTCGATCGCGTGCGCTCGTGGTGGGGCGGCGTGCAGGATTTCGTGCTGTCGTTTATGTCGCCCGAAACTGCCGCAGGGCTGCGTATAGAGGACGCTAGCGCGCCGTATCAGGTCGGACACTCGCTAAATGCGATAAACAACGGCGAGTTTTTCGGGCAGGGGCTTGGGCTTGGAAGCTTTAAGCTAGGCTATCTGAGCGAGGTGCATACCGACTTCGTGCTCGCAGGTATCGCCGAGGAGTGGGGATTTATCGGGATTTTGCTCATCGTGGCGCTATTTTATGCGATGCTCTTTCGCATCTTTCAGACCGCGAGTAAGTCGCCGAGTAACGTAAATTTCCTCTTCTGCCTCGGTATCGGCTTTATGTTTTTCTTTTCGTTCATTATCAACTCCTACGGCATCACGTCGATCTCGCCGGTAAAGGGCATCGCCGTGCCGTTTCTGAGCTACGGCGGCAGTCACCTGCTCGCGGCGTCGTTTGCGGTGGGGCTCGTTTTGATGGCGTCGAAAAGGGCGAAATTTTAAGGCTTTTGCGGGCTTTGGAGCGAGTGCGATTTAAATTTAGGCGTAAATTTAGAGGCGAATTGCGCTTAAAATTCTACGCCGAAGCGCGTCGAGGCTTAAATTTAAGCGCGAAATTTTATAAATTTAAAGGAAAAGTATGGTCATAGCAATCAGCGGCGGCGGCACTGGCGGGCATCTGATAATCGCTAAAAATTTAGCCGCTCATCTTGCGAAGCAGGGCATCAGGGCGATATTCATCGGCTCAAACCGCGGGCAGGATCGCGCGTGGTTTGAAAATAGCGAGCTTTTTGCGCGCACCTATTTTCTGCAAAGCTCGGGCGTAGTCGATAAAAAGGGCTTTGCCAAGCTAGCCTCGCTGCTAAATATCCTGCGCCTCTCGCTTGCGGCGCGTAAAATTTTAAAGCAAAACGGCGTCCGCGCGCTCATCAGCGTGGGCGGATACAGCTCGGCGCCCGCATCCATCGCGGCGATCCTTTCTCGCGTGCCGTTTTTTATCCACGAGCAAAACGCCGTTTGCGGGCGGCTCAACCGCCTGCTGAGGCCATTCGCGCGGGCGTTTTACAGCTCCTATGAAAAGCCCGCGTTTGCCTATCCGATCGCGGATATTTTTTTTGAGACGGCGCGGCCGCGCACGGCGCTTAAGAGGGTCATCTTTTTGGGCGGCTCGCAAGGGGCGAGCTTTATCAACTCGCTTGCCGTGGAGCTTGCGCCCAAGCTTTTGAGCCTCGGCTACGGCTTGATCCATCAGTGCGGCGAGCGCGAGTTTGAGCGCATCTCGCAGATCTACGCGCAGCAGGGCCTAGATGTACAGCTCGTGGGCTTTTGTAAAAACATGCACGAGCTCATCGCAAGCGCCGATCTTTGCGTCGGACGTAGCGGCGCCAGCACGCTGTGGGAGCTCTGCGCGAACGGCCTGCCTGCGATATTCGTGCCGTTTCCATTCGCGGCGGCGGATCATCAGTTTTATAACGCGAAATTTCTTAAAGAGCGCGGGCTTTGCGAAATTTTACGCCAGCAGGACGCAAGCGGCGAGCGGATCTTAGGCTTGATTGAGAGCTTCGACGTGGCGCGAGCGAGCAAAGGGCTGCTTGAGCTTGCTGATCGAAACGGCGCGCAAGCGATTATTGACGACGTAATGAGTAAAATTTAAGGCACCTCCGTTTTTTTATGCCCGTACTTTGTGTGCAAATTTGAGACGACCTCTGCACGAGGCTTTAAATTTATAAACCGATTAAATTTGACTTTTGCGTTTGTGTAAATTTGACGCGACGCTTGGGTTTGAGTAAAAATTTGAAATTTACATGCTTGCAGGCGAAGGACGCTTTTTGATTTGCGCAAATTTAAACCCGCAAGCGCAATGCGCAAAAGTGCATTGAGCCGCAAAATTATCTGCGCCTAAAGCTGATTATCGCATCGTCGTTTTCTTGTTGATATTTTTCAAACAGAGCCTGATATCTTTGCGATTTTGCCGGATCATTTGAATAAATTCCTACTAGAAAATAGCATGCCTCCGCAAATCGCAACTCACACGATCGCTCAAAGTATCGCGTACCCGTTTCTTTGTCGTCATCATCAAAATACGCGACGTAACCGAACATGAAGCAGCCTTCGCCGTTACCGAGCTTGCATGCTTTTTTGTACAATTTTCTGCCCTCTTGTGAATCTCTATCCTCGTAGCCTGCGAGTCTCGTGCAGCTTTCGCCGCCGTTAAGCTCGTAGCAGCCTTTTTTAAGTAGATCTTTGGCGCCTTCTTGCGAAATTTCGCCATTTAGTAGCAATAGGCTCGAAAGTACGGCACAGGCATCGCCATCCCCGCCGTCGCAATCTTCGCGAAATCTTACGGGATTTTTCATTTTTAAAGTGCCGTCTTTGGTGCGAATAGAAATTTCTTTAGGATTTTTATTTGCGTCTTCGTTTGCTTGATTGATAGGAATTTGGGTTTCGTTCAAAATTTCTGTGCGAAAAGGCGCTTTTATCGCTATAAAAACCGCGATTATACATACGATGATGATCGGTCGGTTCTCGCTGTATAATCCGCAGTCGGGTTTAGATTTTATACACTTTGGACGTGCATAAATTTCCAAAACTTGATAGTATTCATATCAAGTTTATTTATTCTACTCTTGACAAGATTAGCACTCCATGATATAATCTGCCAAAATTTTCAAAAAGGACCGCATAATGGCAAAGAAAAAATTTAAGACCGAAGTGAATGATCTGCTAAATTTGATGATCCATTCGCTTTATTCAAACAAGGAGATTTTTCTGCGCGAGCTGATCTCAAACGCGAGCGACGCGCTGGATAAATTAAACTACCTAAGCCTTACGAACGACGAATATAAGGCGCTTTCGTATGTGCCGCGCATCGATATAAAGATCGACAAAGAGGCCAAAACGCTAAGCATTGGCGACAACGGCATCGGCATGGACGAGGCCGAGCTCGAGAGCAATCTAGGCACTATTGCGCGCAGCGGCACGAAGGGCTTTATGGCGAGCCTTAGCGGCGATGCGGCGAAAGATAGCAACCTCATCGGGCAGTTCGGCGTCGGGTTTTATTCGGCGTTTATGGTAGCGGATCGTATCGAGGTGATCAGCCGCAAGCCGCTCTCGCAGGACGGCTATAAATGGAGCAGCGACGCGAGCAACTACATAGTCGAAAAGGCGCAGAAAGAGAGCTTTGGCACGACGATAATCCTGCATATGAAAGATGAGGAGTTTTTGGACGAATATAGGCTGGAAGGCATCATCAAAAAATACTCAAACCACATCCCCTATCCGATCTTTATGGATAAGGAAGAATACGTTCCTGCGCAAAAAGAGGGCGAGCAGGGACATAGCGAGGTTAAAAACGTCCAGATCAACCGCGCGAGCGCGCTTTGGCAGCTACCAAAAAGCAGCCTAAAGCCGAGCGATTACAATGAATTTTACAAGCAGATCAGCCACGACAGCGGCGATCCACTGTTTTACATCCACACCAAGGCCGAGGGCACGCACGAATACACGACGCTTTTTTACGTGCCGAGCAGCGAGCCTTTCGATCTATACCGCGTCGATTATCAAAGCGGCGTGAAGCTCTACGTCAAGCGCGTTTTCATCACCGACGACGCCAAAGAGCTGCTGCCTAGCTATCTGCGCTTCGTGCGCGGCATAATGGACGTCGAGGATCTGCCGTTAAACGTAAGCCGCGAAATTTTACAAGAAAATCGAATTCTAGCCTACGTTCGCGAACAGAGCGTCAAAAAAATTCTATCCGAGCTAGAAAAGCTTTTGCAGAACGATCGCGAAAAATACATAAAATTTTACGAATTATTCGGCAAGGTTTTGAAAGAGGGGCTTTACGGCTTCGGCGCAAACAAAGAGGAAATTTTAAAGCTTTGTCTTTTCAAATCAAATCTGCGAGACGGCCTCATCACGCTTAGCGAGTATAAGGAAAAAATGGGCGCGGAGCAAAAAGAGATCTATTGTATCGCGGGAAACAGCGCTGCGATGCTTAAAAGCTCGCCTCTGATCGAGAAATTTAACGCCGAAGGAACGGAGGTGTTGCTCTGCGACGATGAGATCGATACGATCGTGATGCCGGGCGTTTTTGAGTTTGATAAGACGCCGGTTAAAAACGCAACTTCGATCAAGCAAGAAGCTGCGAGCGACGATGCCGCGACGCCGCAAGCCAAAGAGATCGCCGCGAAGATCAAAGAAATTTTAGGCGAACGCGTCAAGGACGTTAAAATTTCATCGCGTCTAAGCGGCTCGCTTTCCTGCCTTGTTTTTGACGAGAACGATCCCGATTTTGCGACGCAGCAGCTGCTTAAGCAGATGGGAGGCCGCAATCTACCGCCAATAAAGCCGATTTTGGAGATCAATGCAGATCACGAGATCATCAAAAAGCTGCAGGCCGATAAGCTGATGCTGCCGCAAGTGTCTGAAATAATCTACGATCTGGCGCGCCTTAGCGAGGGGCAGGAGCTTGAAAATCCGAGCGGGTTTATTAAAAACGTAAACGAGCTGATCGCAAAGGCTCTGTAAATTATCTAAATTTAGAGCTTCGATCCGCTACCCAAATTCCGCGCGGCTGCATATATCTATGTAGCCGCGTTTTAAATTTAAAGAGAAATTTCTGCAGGCAAACTTCACGAGCTTTTTAAATTTTAAAATTTAAAAGCGGCGAAATTTCACCCTTTGATTTCGGTAAAATTCTATCCGGCGGCTCGGTTTGGCGTTTTGAAAATTTTGAAATTTTGATCGCTTTTATCCGCGAGTCGAGGTCGGGGCGCAAGCCGAAAATATTCGTCAAATCATAAAATCATAAATCGGGCGATAAATTTCACTATTCATTAATTTAATCTTTACGAAGTTGCGTAATTTTATTTTAAATTTCCCCTTTTTTTATCGCAAACAGCGAGATTGTTTGATATAATTCATTTTATAAATATTTGTAAATCTTTATGAAAGGGGATTTCGAATGAAACTCATCAAACTAAGTTTAGCTGCGGCGGTTTTCGCATGTGCGGTGTCCTCGTTAAGCGCGGCGGATAGCGTAGCCGAGGCGATCGCTAACGGTAAGCTTGGCGGAACGGTAAAGACCACTTACGCCAATAAAACCGTAGATAATAGAGGCGAGGCCGCTACGGGCGATAACGACTACGAGGCATTCGGCGTGGGTCTTGAGCTCGGATACGTTACCGATCCTCTTTACGGCTTTAGAATAGGGCTTACCGGACAGGGCTGGTTGATGCCGTATCATGTAGGCTCAAGCAATAAGATCGCCTACGATAAGGAGTGGTATACTAAAGGTGCGGTATTATCGGAATTATACCTAGGATACGGCATAGGAAATACCGATATAAAGGTGGGTAGACAATATGTCGTTACTCCGCTCGTTGCTGGCAACTATACGAGGGCGTTTAAAGAGGCTTTCGAGGGCGTAGCGATATCTAATAAAGATATCCCCGATACTACATTGTGGGGCGGATGGTTTTATAAATTCCAAGGCAGGAGCAAAACCGCTATGGGCGCTCCAGCAGGCGAAGGAAAGGCTCCTTTATTTAAAGATAGGGTGATTCTGGGTAATATGACCGGTCCGGTCGCCGTAAAATTTGAAAATATCTTCTCCGCATACGTTCAAAATAAATCCTTGCCTTATACTACTTTAACTGGCGCTTACGCAGCGGTAACGGACGTAAAACCCGCTAACGCATTAAAAGACGGCGACATTAGCCTGTATCTTGCCGAGGCGAATGTAAAAGTACCGGTAGGCGAGGTTTTAAAGCTGGGATTTGATCTTAACTACAAAGGCTCGCGCGTAGACGGAGGGCTGGAGCCAAGAAGGCTTGACGGCGATATGTTCGGCGCAAGAGTCTCGGTTAGCGAGTTTTTCGGATTCGGTCTATCGTATGCCTATACGACCGTTAGCGACGATGATGCCGTTATTTTGGGCGTAGGCAACGGCCCGGGATCATACACCGCTCTGCCTATTAGAGGTCCGTTCGTATTCACGGGATACGCGGGTATGGATACGCATAAGGTCGTGCTTGATTACAACTTCGGTGCTATCGGTCTGGACGGCTTCAAAACCGCGCTACACTACGTAAAAGGCGATCAAGACAGAGTAGGCGGCACGAATAATATCAATGCTAGCGGGGCTGCGGGCCAAAAGGTCGGCACCAGCATGGACGTAGAGGGCTGGGCGGTAACGGCAAACTACGCTCCTAAGGCTGTTAAGGGGCTAAGCTTGGGTGTAACTTACACTGCGCTTGAGAGAAGCGACCACTACGCTAGCGGCGTAAATAGAAAGTTCGACGAGAACGAGATATGGTTGCAGGCTGCGTATAAATTTGATCTAAGCGGCAACTAAAATTTTAAAGAGCGGAGAATTTTCCGCTCTTTCTCATTTGCATTATTTTGCCTCGTATATGACGCAAAAAAGAGCGTTTAAACCCTAAAAATTTATTCTTTCTCATCCGTATCATCAAGCGAGCTCGCGCTTGATAAATGTTTCATCCAAACTCCTTAAATTTAAACATGCTCTTGAATTTTAAATGAAACGGAGGTGAAATTTATCTAAAATTTTGCCGCAGAGCTTTGACATACCGAAATTTAATTAAAGCTTGGGCGTTGAAATTTTGACGAGGATTTTGTTCTGCGCGCTTTATAGGAATTTTAAATTTATAAAAATTTTAGAGATTTCCTTACAATTACAAGAAATATACCTTTCTAGCGTTTTAAATCTTTTGATACGAAAGTTACTTGAATATTTTCTTTCGGGACAAATTTATTTAAACTTGCACCGCCTCTATACTCTTCTAATGCGTCTTTTAAAATTTTAACTATTTCATCCCTTGATATACCATAAGTATGGGTTTTTATAGACTTTAATTCATATAAGATTTTAAAAGGGTTGTCCGTAATTTTCGTGCTAGTATTTTTATTATTTATATCTCTTAAATCAAGCTCAATATCTTGATCATCATAGTGTAAAACCCAGATCCGTTCCCCGCTCCATCCATCTCTATGATCTGGCAAATGCAAATTAACGACGGATATTAGCCAAATGTCTCTTTGCCTATCAATCACCCAGTAGAGTTGATCAATTAAATAATCCGAATATTCTTCTTCATTATATTTGCGGCAGCATGTATTTATAATATTTACAATATCATATTTCTTCAAGTCCTCTTTAGAAATATATTCCGCAACAAACGCCATCGCTTCCTCCTAAAATTTTAATTCGATTATACCCTCGATAATTTATGCTAGCCTTATGCTCTCATAAATGTATCGTGAGTATGAAATCAAGTTAGCACTATAGTAAGGCTCATAGAGATGCAATTGTAAGGGTTTTTTGTCGATACTTTTCGTTTACGAGCTGGCGAGTAAGAAGCGTATAAACTTAAGTTGTGAGTAGTTAGTTTAATATAGTCTGATAGATGAAATTTTAAATCGAGAATTCGAGGAAATTTCAAATCTAAAAGTCGATCAAATTTAATAAAAACTTCACAAAAACCTCGCCAAAATTTCAAAAATTTCGTCAAGGTCTCAGCTAAACCTCGGCGGAATTTTGAAATTTAGAAATTCTAGGATTTCAAGCGGCGTTATTTCTTCGCGCTAGAAGCGTCCATAAAGGCCTGCTCTTCGGCGCTCGGTTTATACTCGTCGCCGAAAAATTCCTTCTTCGCCTTGATCTTCTCCTGCATCATCTTCTTTTCGTAAATTTTATACGTCGGTCGCCAGTACTCTAGGTAGTTGCGAAGCCCGATACCGTGTCCCGCGCTTACGTGGCAGCTCGCGCATTTTAGCTCGCGCTCGGTGCCTAGGAGCTTTTTGTAGTGCGCGTGCATGCGTTGCGCCTGCTCGGAGGTGATCTTGCTGTCGATCACGGTGGCGTGGCAGCTCGTGCAGCCGTTGTCAAACACATAGTGCTCGCGGTTTTTGCGCCTTGCGCTCCAGTCGTATTTTTCAGGCTCGTCAAAGAAGTGCGAGTAGCCCTCCAACACGCCGTTTTTGGCCTTTTGATAGACGTATTTTACGATATTGTCGTGCGGTAGGTGGCAATCGACGCATTGAGCTTTGATACCCGTTTTGCCCTTGCCCGAGTGGACGTCCTCTTGATAGGCGATCACCATCGGATCCATCTCGTGGCAGACGTCGCAGAATTTATCGGTGCTCGTTTTCTCAAGCGCATAGTGCACCGGCACGACGACGAAAAACCCTATAATACCGCTTATTAAGATGATAAGCGCTAGTAATTTTTTAGAAATTCTCATGGCGTCACCCCCATCCATTGCGGCACTTCGTGCTCGTGGCATTCGGTACACATATTCGTAGATGCCTTGTGCTCGTTGTGGCATTCGTCGCAGTATAGCGTAGGACCGTCGTGGACGGAGTTATGCGGATTAGCCTTAAGCGTATCCATAAATTTAAGCCTCAAAGCGAGCTGCTTTTTGTCGCCGTGGCAGCTGATACAGCCCTTGTCGCCGATACTTTTAAATTTAGACGGATCGCTTCCTTGATTTACGTGGCAATCAACGCAGTCAAACGCCAAATGCTCGTGATGAGGTTTGATTTTGTATTTTGCCCGAAGCTCATCTGAAACGACTATGTTCGTGGCGTTGGCGTCATTAGCGCTCGGCGCGCCGAACAAAGTCGCGATGATACAGCACAGAAACAGCGCCGTAAAACTGAAATTTTTCATTTACAACCTTTTGTAGAAGTGCCTTACCGGGCCCGCTTTCGCTACCGGCAAGGCTTTAAAGAGCTTGCGCTCAGACCAAATTAGGCGATCTGCTCGCCAGCGATCATTCCGAAAACTATGCAGTCGGTTATCGCAACCGTACCGAGTCTGCTCGCGCCGTGCGTACCGCCGGTGATCTCGCCCGCAGCCCAAAGCCCAGGGATCGGTTTATTCGTCTTAGATGATAAGACCTCGGCTTTGGTATTGATTTTTAGGCCGCCCATAGTGTGGTGAGGCTTCGGCGAGAGGCGGATGACGTAGAAAGGTCCCGCTTCGTTGATCTGGCTAAGTGCGCTTTCTTGTTTGCCGAACTCGTCTTTTTTAGCTTTAACGCCTTCGTTGTATTTTTTGACGCTCTCTTTTAAGGCATCTGCAGGCACGCTGTATTTACTAGCGATCTCATCTAGGCTCGCGCATTCGCCCACTAGCTTGCCGCTTGCCATGCCTTTAGAAATAACCTCTTCGCTTAGATCTTTAAACGCCATTTTGGTATCGGCGAATGTTATCGGATAGGCTTTGGGATCCTCGCGTAAAATTTTAAACTCCGCGTCCGCGCGGGTCTTGCGGTCTGCAAGCTCGTTCATAAAGCGTTTGCCGTTGCGTACATCCACGGCGATACCGTATTTAAAGGTGCCTTGCTGAGTTAGAATCGGAGCGGTGCCGAAGCCCTTCTCATCGGGGCTCGCCCACGGACCGAACTGGATCCAATCGACCTGCACCGGATATGCGCCGATTTCAAAGGCTTTTAGTAGCACGCCCGCGGTAGCTCCCGCGTGATTTGTGCTATCGACATCATCTGGAATACGCGGGTCTTGAAGCTTGCGGAAAATTTTATCGCGGCAAAATCCGCCCGCTGCGAGTACTACGCCTTTTTTGGCTTTGAGCGTCTTTTTTGTGCCGCTCGTGTTTTCAAGATCGTCGCTGTAAAGATTCGGATCAAATTTATACTCCTCGCGGATTACGACGCCCGCCACGCGATCTCCGTCCATTACGAAATCGTCAAATTTTGCGCGGCGGCGAAGCTCGCAGCCCTTATCTTTTAGCGCTTCAAATTTTTCAAGCATCGGCTGGATGTAGCCAGAGCCGCTATCATTCGTCGTTAGCATCGAGCGCGCGACGCTGTGTCCGCCGAAGTGGGCGCAGTGATCCATCTTAAATTGCACGCCGCTATCGACGAGGAATTTAAACGCGTCCAAGCCGCGATCGGCTAGGGTGCTTAAAAGCTCAGGGTGGTTGATGCCAAGGCCCGCCTTTAGGCAGTCGTTCATAAATAGCTCTTTGCTGTCTTTAACGCCCGTTTTTTCCTGCACGGGATTCATCGGCACGCTCATACCGCCGCCGTTGATGACTGAGTTTCCGCCGATACGACCCATCTTTTCTAGAATCAAGACTTTGTTGCCTTTCTCGGCTGCTTTTAAGCCCGCCGCAAGTCCAGCAAAGCCGCTACCGATGATGATTACATCCCACTCCTCGTCAAATTTGACGTCCTTTGCGTCCACTGCGCTTGCTTGTGCATTTACCGCGCTAAGTGCGAGTGCACCGGCTCCTACCATACCCATTTTCAGTATGTCGCGTCTCTGCATATTTTGCCCCTTTACTTAGAGATTTTTTAATCTTAAAGATTAATGTTGTAATTTTATATTAAATCTTTATGTAAGTCAAATGTTATTTGGTATATAATTTAATAGCTAAAAGCTATAAAATTTCAACCGAAGGGGCAAAAAATGAGCCTGCGACATATGGAATTTGCGGTAAAAATTTCGGAGCTTAAAAGCTTTACAAAAGCGGCGAGCGAGCTTGGAATCGCACAACCGTCGCTTTCAAAGAGCATTATGCTTTTAGAAAAGGAGCTCGGGATCGAAATTTTCGATAGAAAAAACGGCCTTGAGCTTACCTATGCGGGCGAAATTTACATCGCCAGAGCGAAAAATATGCTTAGGCTCAATAAGGAGCTAAATAACGAAATACGCGGGCTTTCGTCGATCAAGACGGGCAAGCTCGTTATCGGCGCGACCTCGACCAGCTTTAAATTTATCGAAAAGATCATTGCGATGTTTTATAGCAGGTTTTCGAAGGCTGATATCAGGATCGTGCACGCTCACTCCGAGCCCGCACTCATCGAGATGCTAAAAAGCGGCGAGCTTGACATCGTCTATGCCGCGCACTTCGGCGAGCTTTTCGCGGAGGGGCTTGAGTGCGAGTTTATAAAAAAGCGCAGGCTGCTTCTAAGCGTCTGCTCCTCTCATCCGGCGGTTTCGCGAGCGAGTATAAATTCTACCGAGAAATACCCTAAAATCGCGCTTAGCGAGTTTAAATCCGATAAATTTGCAATCAGCAGTAAAATTTTAAAAAGCGAATCGAACTTCAAAAAGATATTTGAAAACGCAGGCTTTACGCCTCAAATTTTCTGCGACACCTCATATCTGTATGTGGCTAACGCGATGGTCGCGGCGGGGCTTTGCGTGAGTTTCAGCTTCGCACGGTACATTTTTGAGACGCAAAAGGACTACATCACGCTCTTTGACGTCGCTGATGAGCCGCTTTTGGACGTGTCGTTTTCGGTCGTGTATAAAAAACCCTCCAAGCTCGCAAAGGAATTTATAAAGATGATAAAAGCGGGCAAAAGCGGCGAGTAGGGCGGTCTGCGGTGTGCAAATTTAAATTTAATAACGCGCCGCAAGGGTTTAAATTTAAAAATGCACTGCATAGGTTTAAATTTAATAACTGCAAGGCGCCGTGTCAAAACCGACTTTTAAAATTTATCCCGCAACCTTGTTTTTTAAATTCCGGTTCGCAGCTTGCTTAGCCGAAATTTCATCTAAAATTTTATCTTGCGCTCTAATCGGTTAAATTTTATCTTGCACATGCAGACTAAATTTTATCTCACAGCAGGTTGGATTAAAATTTTCATTCGCCGCGACTACGTAAATTTACGGCGCGCTCTTTTATAAAATTTTATCTGCAAGCGGGCAAAGAGCGTCTATTCAGTGCTTTCAGCTCTTTGGCTCCCGCTTGATTAGCTTTTCTTGCTCGCCGCTAAAATTTGCGCCAAGATCGCCGCTAGCGCGATATTTAGGCTGACGCAGAGCCCAAACAGCGCCACGGCTTTAGTGGAGCTGAAAGCGAGCGTAAAAAAAGAGATTATGCTGGTTAAGGACGCGAGCGTGATGCCGAAAATTTTGTCGCTAAGCGCCATCTTATCGTTGTTTGCAAAGATCATATAGTCTATCCCCACGGCGCCTGATAGGATCAGCGCAAAGATCGCAAATATATTTACGCTCACGCCAAATGCGCTAAGCAGGGCGAGCACGGCTAAATTTGACGCAAAGACAGAGATGACGATCAGCCACGCCGTCCGCGCGCCGAAAAACGCCCACAATAGTGCGAGGGCGAGGGCGTATGCGGCACATTTTAGATACAAGGCGTTGATTTTGATCTGCGAAAACGCCTCGCTTATGGCGCTTCGCATGTTTAGATGCAGCGCGCCCATCTGCGCGGCAAGCTCGCTTACGGCTGCTTTATCGTGCACGCCGCGCAAAAAAGCGATATGCGGATCTATGCTCGGCATCGCGGCAAAAAGAATAGAGCTTCTCGCCTGCTCGTAGCTTAAAATAGGTGCTTCTGCAATCTTGGCAAAGCTCGCGTCCACGAGCTCGCGGCTGAGCCCGAGACGTAAAAATGCGCTTCTATCGTAGTTTGCAAAGGCCTGCTTGATAAAGCTCTGCGTAGCGGGATCCAAAATCGGCGCGCCCACGTATGAGTCCGCAAGATCGCGCGCTACGGCCTCTTTGGCTACCGCGCTCGCGTCATTGCCCACGATCAGATCGAAGCTGGAGCCTCCGATGCTTGCGAGCTTGGCGCTCATCGCGATCAGGTTTTTATCCAAGCTCGCGTATTCGCTGACGTCGTCCTTAAGCTCCATTTTAAAATACAAAAATGCAAGCAGCGCCGCGCAAACGAGAATGAGCGCTTTGAGGCTTAGGTTTATCTTGCAAAGCGCCTTTGCGTAGAGCTCAAGAGCTTTTGCAAAGATCTGGGCGGGGCGAAATTCTACCCCTTCAAGCAGGATCGGTAGGGCGAAGTAGCTAAAGCAAAACGCTCCCGCAAGTGCGGCTATGGCAAAGATCGCGATCTCTTTGAGCAGAAAAAACGGGCTGAATAAAAATACGAAATAGCCTGCCGCGGTGATGAAAAAGCCTAGAAGTAGGATGTTTCGCATGCTTTTTATCGAGCGAGCCTCGATTTTGCGCGCGATATTTGCGCCCAGCCAATGCACCGCATAATCCAGCATCAGCCCGATTAGGCTCGTCGAAACCACGGCGCTTAGGATGTGGATCGAGCCATGGATCGCCATCGTAGCCGCTACGCCGCAGGCAAGCCCGAAAAGTGCGGGCAGTAGCAGGCAGAAGATCCGTGCGCGCGAAAAAGCCGCCAGCAGCAGCGCCGCGCACAGGCTAAGCGAAACGGCGCCCGCGATGGAGCTTTCGCGCACGCCCGCGCTTTTGCCCAATGCGCTAAAAAGGGCGGTGCCGGAGATTAAAATTTCGCTCTTTTGCGCCTCGCGCACAAGAGCGCTAAGCGCGTCGTCGTTTGCTTTCGGAGCGAGCTTAGCCGTAGCGAGGTAGTGCGGCGCGCCGTCAATGGTCGCGATGAAGCGGTTTTGCGCAGGATCAAGCTTGATCGCGCCGCGAGAGCCGAGGCGCGAGTGAAGGCTAAGCGAGAAAAAATCCTGCGAGAGGCTAAGCGGGCGAAATTTTGAGTAAAGCTCACGCGCGCTGCGCTCAAAAAAGGCCTGCGGATCGCTTTTTAAAAGCTCCACGCTCGCATCATCGAGCATCGCGGGCGCAAAGCGCGCAAGCTCGCTCTGATACACGCTTGCGTCCTTCACTTCGTAAATTATGCTCTCAAAAAGCCCGCTTTTTTGCATATCTGCAATGAACGCGTCAAAGCTCGCTCTCTCTGCGCTTGCGACGATGATTTGCCGCGCAATCTCGCGGTTGAAATCCTCGACGCTCTGTTTCTGCTCGCCCGAAATTTCAATGCCGCTCAGCTCGTAAAAATCGGAATTTACGCGGTTTAAATTTAACGCTATAAAGGCGCAAAGCGCGATGAATACTGCGCCAAATACCGCTAAAATCGCGATCTTACTCATCTAAGCTCACGACGCCCGAAAATACGTTTTCGCTCACGTCGCCGTTAGCGCTGCTGATCCGCAGCACCCTGACGTAGGCGCCGCCCTCGATCACGATATTTTTAAAGATATTTTGCAGCATCCCTTTTGGGTTTAGCTCGGCGCGCCACGCATTTTTGCTGCCGCTTAGCGCGATCGAGAAATTTTTGCTAAGCCGCGCTACGTCCAGGCGTGAGATCGCCAAAAAGGTGTCCTTATCAAAAAGCGAATCGGCGCTTTTGACCCACGCCGCGCCGCTGCGCTCAAAAACGCCGTCCGCGCTGATTTTTAGCTCGCTTCGCACCGGCTTTAGCGTCGTCCAAAACAGCTCGCCGCCTTTGATTTTAAACTCGCCGCTGCTTCGCACGGGCTCGGCAAAGCCCTCGATGCTGAGCGTTTCGCTAAATTTGCCGCCGATATTGTCGGTCTTAAGCACCAGATCGCTTACTTCAAGCGCGCTCGCAAGTCCCAAAATCGCTAAAAATAAAGCTAAAATTTTCATCGTAGTCCTTTAAATTTTATGCTCGCTAAATTTCACTGCTCGTTATCGCTAGGCAAATTTTCATTCGCCGCGGCGTTTTGAGAGCGGTCTTGCTCGGACGCGGCTTTGCTTGCCGCTGAAATTCTATCTGCCATTGAAATTTTACTCGCGGAATTTTTCCCCGCTAAAATTTTATCCGCGCACGCCCTTAACTGCGGCGGTATCTCATACAGCGTCCTTTTGGAAGCAAGCTCTACCGCGGCTTGCGACGTGGTAGCTTTGGCTAATAGCGCGCCGGATAGGCTTTTGATGCGGTAGGAGAATTTTATGATCGTGTCGCACTCAAGCAGCTCGATGCTCACCGCAACCTCGTCGTCAAAAAGTATCGGAGCGATAAATTTAAACTCCATTTTGATAATGGGATATATAAATCCATCATCTCTCATCTGCATATATGTGTAGCCCGCGTCGCGCCAAAACTCGCATCTAGCGTCCTCGCAGAGCTTTACGTAGTTGCCGTGCCACATCACGCCCATCGGATCGGCGTCGTAAAATCTGGCGCGAAATTTATACTCTTTCATTCTTCTTTCCGCTATGAAATTTTTCGTCTTGCGCGGCGGATTTTGCGGCGGCTAAATTTGAATTATTTAAATTTAGCGCAGTATCCGTGCTTGTCTCGCCGAAATTTTGCGCGCCGCCGCGCTCCGCATCGCTCGTGTTTTTCCCTTGCGCCCAAAAATCAAAGAAATTATACCATTGAGAAGGAAATTCTTTGGCATAAAGCTCGAGCTGCCGCACGTAGCATTTAAGCGCTAGCGCGACCGATCGCGCCTTATCGCGGCTCTTTAGCGGCACAGGTAGCGGTTGCAGCCGCAGCTCATGGCCGCTGCGCCCCTCGTAGCACCATAGGCTAAATAGCGGCGCGTCTAAAATTTTAGCGAGCAGATAGCCGCCGATCGGGAAGTTCGCGCTGCGCCCTAAAAAATCCTCGCTTTGAAATTTATCCGAGCCCACCGGCATGCGATCGCCCATTACCGCGATGTGTTCGCCGTTTTGCAGCAGCTCTTTGATTTGCAGCATCTCGCCGATGCCGAGCTCGCCGACGTAGAGAATTTTCACGCCGCCGCCCATTTTTTCGATAAATTTCATAAAATTTTCGCTGTGTTTGCGAAAGATCAGCACATTGATTTTTATCCCCGCCGTGCTTGCCGAAAGGGCGCGCGCGATCTCGGTGTTGCCGAAGTGCGAAGTGATTAAAATTTTGCCCGTTCCATCGCTTAGAAGCTCCTTCATGCCGCTTTGCACGCGAATTTGATCCAGCGCGATCTTGCCGTTCCAAACCGCGATTTTTTCGCATAGGCTGAGGGAAAATTTATAAAAATTCGCGTAAATTTCGCGGAGCTTGGGCTCGCGATCAAGCGCGCGCCGCAAAAACTCCCTGATTGCGCGCCGTTCGTTTTTAAGCAGCGCAAAATAGATCGCCGAGATGCAAAGCGCGGTGCCTCGCATGCAAAAATCGGGAGTGTGAAGCGTGATGAAGCGGGCTAAATTTAAAAGCGCCGCGCCCGCCTTTTCGTTGTTTTCGCTCCAATGTTTAGCCTGTGTACCGCTGCTGGTCGTTTCGCGCTCGCTTTTTGCTACGGGCTTTTGCGCGGTGTTGGTATCCTCTTGCTCTCTCTCGTCGCGGCTGCTTTCTGTCGTGCCTGAATCGAGATCTTTTACGGCATAAGGGCTTTCTTCTGCAGCGACGGGAGTGCTCTTTGCGCCTTTTTGCACGGAAGGCCTGCTATCTGCGCTCTTAGCCTTCGGCTCTCGTGCGGCGGCGAGATCATTTTGTGCCCCCATATCGCGGCTATTTTCTACGGCGCCTCGATCGTGCTTTTTCACCGCACCGATCATGTTGCGCGGCTTTGTCGCGTCATTATGTACGTCGATGTTTCCAAAAAGCGAGCTAAAGCGACGAAGTGCTCTTTTTGCAAGCCAAAGCGGAAGCCCGCAAAATAGCCTCGCGTGCATCAGCGAAATTCCAAAATTATCTCGAAACGGCGCGAAATGGCTCACTCCGCCCGCTTCGTAGCGCACCGCCAGATCGAGCCATTTTATCTCTAGCCCCGCGCGCACGGCCAGGATTAAAATTTCGGCATCAAAGCCCATCCTGCGGTTTTTGGTGCGGGACAGAAGCGGCACGATCCCCTCTAGCGGGTAAATTCTGAAGCCGCACATCGCGTCTTTTATGCGGTGCGAGAGGGTATTTACCACGCACCAAAAATTCATTATCTTGCGTCCATGCAGACGGGATTTGGGCGCGCTTTCGTCATACATGGGAGCGGCGCAGATTAGCGCGGCGGGCTGCTGCGCCGCAAGCGCCAAAAACTCCTCGCATCTGCTTACGTCGTGCTGAAAGTCCGCGTCTATCTGAAAGGCGTGCGTAAATCCAAGCTCCTTCGCCCACGCCAGCCCGTCGCCCACGGCAGCGCCTTTGCCGCCGTTTTGCGCACGGGCGTAAATTTGAGCCGCAAGTCCCTTTAGCGCGCTTTTGCTCGCTTCGTCGCTGCCGTCGTCCACGATCAGTACGGGCGCGATGGGCGCTAGAGCGCTTACGAGCTCGGCGATGCGCGCGGGGTGGTTGAAGTAGGGCAGCAAAAACGCGGGCTTAAAGGCAGATTCTTCCACTGGCGCAGACCTTGTCGTTTGAAATTTCAAAGCGGAGTTTGCCGCTTGCTTCGGTAATTTTGATCGAAATTTCATCGCCCGGGCGGATGAAATTTTTAAATTTTAAATTTTCTATCTTTTGCGTGCCATCCAGCTCGTAGCCAAGGGCTTTTGCGCAGATCAATACGAAGTGAAGCTGCATAAACGCGGGCACCAGCGCAAATTTCGCAAAGTGTCCGTCAAAATAAAAGTCGCTGGCGCGTACCTTCGCGCGAAACTCATTCTCCGCGCTCCGCTTGAAAACGGGCACCTCGTAGCGCTGCAAGGCGCTTAAAAAGTCCTTTTTGCTTAGCTTGCCCTGCTCGTTAAAAGGTAGTTTGCTTGCGATTTTAAAGTAGCGCAAAATCGCGCCGAATTCGGGCTTCAAAAAGGCCTTTAGTTCGTCCGTGACGCCCTTCTTGCCGCCTGCACGAAACGCCTGCTCGCCGCGCTCGCTAAGCTTGATAAGAGCTACGGCGCGGTCGCGCTGCGGGTGCAGATCGATCCTGCACTCGCCGATAAATTCGTGCGAGCGGAGTTTGGCTTCGAGCAGATCGAGGCTCACGCGGTTTTCGTTGATCTTTACGGTGCGGTCGCCGCGCCCTAAAAGCACGATCTCGTCTGCGCGCACATAGCCGAAATCGCGGCTTTCGAAGCGCTCGCACCAAGGAGAGCTGATCGTAAACTCGCCCGTTTGCGAAAATTGGTCGGCGGGCTGCTTTGCCCCAAATTTATCGCAAAGCCCCTCTGCCTGCGCAAATTTATCATCGTGTTTTGTCACAGAGCTCGGTGTGGAGCTGCTTTTCTGGCCGGCCGAGGTTTTATCGCTAATGTCTGCATTAAATTTAGACGCCCGCTCGTCCGAGAGGCTTGTGTCTTGTCCGTCCGCATTTTGCTCGCCCACACGGCTCGTTTTAGGCTTTACCGCAAAATTTTCGCCGCAAGAGCTTGCCGCAAGATCGAAGGGCTTATTCTCGCATTTTGCCGCGCTGCCGCTATCAATATCCGTGCGGATATGCACGCTAACGGGAGCGAATTTTTTAAGCCCCGCGCCCTCGTTGCAGGCGATCACGCCCGTTTCGCTGGAGCCGTAAATATCGACGATGCGGGCATTGCTAAGCGCGCGCAAATTATCTCGGATCGCAGGACTTAGCGGCGCGCCTGCGCTAAAAATGGTGCTCAAAGGCGCTATGTTTGCGGCGTCTGCGTGCTCGCACAGCGCGCCTAGCACCGTGGGCGAGCTGATCAGCACGGCGCCCGCAAGATCGGCTGCAAGGATGATTTCAGGGTAGTTTAGACTGCCTTTTTGCGTGCGCGAGCCGCAAAGCAGCGGCACGAAGATGCTAAATGTGAGCCCAAACATATTTTGGTGCGATACGCCCGATAAAAATCGATCGCTTGCGCAAAGGCCGAATCTTTCTACTAAAAATTCCGCCTCTAAAACCATATCGCGCAGGCTTTTTTCGATGTTTTTCGCCTCGCCCGTCGAGCCCGAAGTTTTGATATAAAATTTTTGATCCGCGCGCAGCAGATGCAAAGAGACAGCCTCTTGCTCGCACGGCGCGTAATTTTGCGGCGCGTTTTTAGATAAAATTTTAGGTGCAGATTTTTCGGTATCGTGCGGCGAAATGCTTTCTAAATCATTAGGGCTGAATTTGTCTAAATTTTGCGCTGCGGCGAGATTTGGAATTTTCACGTCGCCGCCGAGATGAAATTCGCCGCTAAATTTGGGCTCTCGCAGCAGTACGGGCGCAAAACCCGCAATCAGCGCGCCGAAAAAAAACGCAATGAACTCCGCCGCGTCCTCGCCGTAAATTTCAATCATCGGCGCGTTTTTTTGCTCTTGCGTCTGCGCCGATTGCAGGTCGCGCGCGGTATCTGTGCCGCCGCTAGAATTTTCCGCGTCATTGAAATTTGCGCTGCCGCCAGAATTTTCCGCATCTTTTAAATTTACATTTGCCGCGCTGCTTTGGGGTTTGTCCGCGCCTTTTAAGCTTGCCGCTTCGCTCTGCTTGCATCCAGTTTTTGCCAAATCGCGCGCAAGAGCCGCCGCGGCAAGGATTTCGCGCTCGTAAGGCTTTAAAGAATTAATCAAATTTTTTAACATAAAATTTCCTAAAAATCATCTCGCCGCCGATCAGCGCGCCGATGAGGACATATGAGATCGCGCCGCAGTAAACGCTCCAATAAATTTTATCTCGCGGTAGCAGTAGCGTCGCGCTAAGTAGGCCGTTTAGCACAAAAAATCCGAGCCAAACCTCGGTTAGCTTGCGCGTGTAGGCGCGGCCGTGCTCGTTGAGACCTGGCTGCTTCAAAAGCGCTAGGCGCGTGATCGCGGGCGTCGATCTTAGGCTGAGCGCGAAAAGCGCCGCGAGCGAGAAATTTATTATGAGCGGATACAGATACGCGAGCGTTCCACTGCTAAAAAGGGCGCACAGCGCAAAAAACGCCGCGCTCGCGCCCTTAATAGCTCGATCTTTACTTTCAAAAACGGCTCGCGCTCCCCATAGCGCGCTCATCGCTACAAGCAAGCAGACCCGCGCGCCGCCGTGCAAAAAATAGAGGCCGAAAGGGTAAAACACGCTCAAAATTATGGTAGCTGTTTTTAAAAATATCGTTCGTCGCAATCTTTGTAATCCTTAAATTTAGCCGCGAGGGCTTGGTTTTTGCCCGCGGCAGCTTTAGCTTCGTCACGGCGTTGGGCTTTGCTGCGGTAGTTTTGGTTTTTGTTACGGCGGTTAGGCTCTTGCTGCAGGCGCGATCGGCGCGATTATTACCGCGCTTCGATACTTTAAATTTAGCCTTGACGTTCAAATTTTAGGCGCCATGCTTTTAAAATTTAAATTTAGCCTTGCTCGCCGCATTTAAATTTCAGCAGTGCCGCTTTTAAATTTAGCTACGCCTTAATTTAACTCGCGGCGCCGCACTTGCAATCAAATCCGCTAAATTAAATTTAGCCGAAATTTTAAAATTTTGAAATTTTATGAAAACAGCGGCCGCAAAAGAAACAACGTCTTTTAAAATTTCAAAATTTCATTCAAGCTTGCAGATTAAAATTTTAAATTTTAGCCCGCAAAGCGCTTTTTCATGCTAGTTTAAAAGCAGCAAATAAGCGGGCTTTGTGTCGCATTGCTTAATCGTCAAGCCCGCAAAAGCCGCGCACCGCGCACCTTTAATTAATATTTGCCGCATGTTATCAAACCGCCGCGCGCCGTCAAACAAACGCCGCCTATGTTATCCGCTCGCCCGCTGCCCCGTGCCGCCGCAAAGTAAACTACCGAACCGTGCCGCACGCGATCTTGCCGCGCCGCACGGCGAAATTTAACTCTCGCCGCCCGTAGTTTCCCCGCTCGCGCCTTGATCGAGCTTCGCCGCTACGGCATCCACGATGTCGCCAAGGGTTTGTATGTTTTTAAAATCATCGGGCATCAGCTTATAGCCCGTGTTTTTCTTGACGTAATCGACCAGATCGATCGCGTCGATGCTGTCGATCTGCAGATCCTCGTAAATTTTAGCCTCAGGCACGACCTTGTTCTCGTCGATCTCAAAAAGCTCCACGAGCGCCTTTTTTAAAATTTCAAAAATTTCGTCTTTACTCATTTTTACTCCTATTTTCGGCGATGTATTGCGCCAAAGACGCAACGGATGAGAAAATTTGCTTTAAATTTTGGGTTTTTGAGTTAAGCACGATGCCGTATTTTTTCTGCACCAAAAGCCCGAGCTCCAGCGCATCGACCGAATCGAGCCCGAGCCCGTCGCCAAAAAGCGGCTCATCGTCATTTATGTCGCCTGGCGCGACGTCTTCGAGGTTCAGCCCCGAAATGATCAGCTCCTTAAGTTCCAAAATTTCTTCGTTCACAGATTCTCCTTTTCATATAGATTGGATATTTTTTCGTAGAGTTTGCGCACTCGGATCGGGTTTGGGCGATCCGGCTCAAAGCCCGTTAGATCGAGCGCGCACAGCTCGTAGAGGTCGTATTTCATCCGAACTTCGGGCGTATCGTACCATACTTGTCCTTTTTTTAGGCTTTTAGGATCCATTTTTATCGCGACGCAATTCATATTTTTTGCGAAATTTATCGCGATGTAAAACGCCGCTTTGTGCATGGCGATGCGATCTGCGGTGCGCGTGCCCTCGGGGAAGATGATTAGACTTTCTCCTCGCTCAAGGGCGCTGCGGCACGCATCTATCATCGCTTCCGAGCCGGTGTTTGGGATGTAGCCTGCGGCTGCGATGGCGGCGGAGAGGAAGGGGTTTTTGCATAGGCTTTCCTTGACTACGCAGTTTGCGCGCCGCACGTGAGCTAAAAAGATCACCACGTCAAGCAGGCTAGGGTGGTTTGCGATGATGAGGGTGCCGCTAGGCGGGAGTTTGCAGCGCCAGTTCACGCCGATACTGCCGTAAAGTCGCGCGAGCAGCAAAAATATGCGCCACGAGATCATTATAAAATCGCGCACGAAATTTCGCACGACCTCTATGCGGTTTAGCCGCAGCAGCGCTACGGGGAGGAAGAGTAGGTTGCCTATCATACACAGCGCGCCGAAGCTAGCGAAGGATAACGCGATGCCGATCTGCTTGATTTTGCGCCTTAGCGGATCTGTCTGCTTCATCGCGCGGTGCCTCTTTCGGCGGGGATTTTATGCCTCTCGATGAGGATTTTGCAGCTTTCGGCGATTATTTTGTTGTTCTCGGCAGGGATTTGATGGTTCATCATACGCGCGATCTCGATAAAATTTCTACGGCTTGCCGCTCGCCGCATCGCATTGAAATTTCTGCGGTTCTCTGCGCGTGATATTTCGTCTTGCGGCGTGTGCCGAAGCAATAGAGCTTTCATGGTCTGAGCAGAGGCGATTTCGGCGCCGTGCATGTACCAAAGCAATAGAATTTTGGCGGCGCACGGCAAACTGCGCTTTTGCAGAATTCTTGCCGTTTGCCGTGCGTACTGCCTCGGTGAAATTTCCGCAGCTTGCCGCATGCTTCGTCGTGCGTATTGCTGCGATGAAATTTCTATCTTTTGCCGCACATATCGCCGCAGTGCAATTTCCGCGGTTTGCCACGCACGCCGTCGCGACGAAATTTCTGCGGAGCGCCATATGCAGTGTTTTGGCGCCGCCATATGACGCGCCGTCTGATTAAATTTGCAGCTCGCGGCGTTGTTAAATTTAAAATTCATCGCAGCCGCCTTGTCGTATGCATCTTACCCAAGCGGCTGTTCTATTCATCGCGCGGCTAAATTTAAACTCGTAGCCCAAGCTTTGATCTGCTAAATTTATGAAATTTACAGCCTGCTGCGCATACCGTTTTAGCTCGCCGCATCTGTCTTTGTAGCGGAATTTTACGGCGTCTTCCACGCGCCGCTGCGGTAAAATTTTTATAGCCCGTAGCTCGCACCGTTTAGGCAGATTTTTTTGGATTCGTTGCGTATGCCTAGGCGGCGCACCTTCGCAGCGCACCTCATTGCAACGCGATTTGGGGGCGTATGGCGCGCGCCCTTTCGGCGTGCTTTTAAGATGCGCCGTTTGGCCGAGCTCGTGTTTGATAGCGCGGTTAAATTTAAAACCTTCACCATATCTGAGCCTGACGGAGCGGCTAAATTTAAAGCTCGTCGTTCGCGCCGTTGCGGCTCCGTGTAGCCCGGGATTTTGATTAAAATTGCTCGTCTCGCCGCGTCTGCTCATGCGATGAAATTTTGCTATTTTAACGCTCACGATTTTGCCTTAAAAAAGCTGCGATTTTAGCGGGATCTTTGACGCGCCAAAGATAGTCCAAAACCCCGTCGCTGCTGTGCCATTCGCGCTTGCCGGAGAGGATTTTAGCCAAAAATTCCACCGCGGTATCTAGCGGGATCTCGCCGCCCTCTTTAAAGCTTCGTAAAATTTCATTCTCGGCTCGCGGTTTCGGATTTTGTGCTTCTAGGCTCTGTGTCGTCGCGTCTGCAACGTGCGGCGAAATTTCGATCTGCACGTCATCTCCGCGCTGAAGCACCAGAAGTAGGGCGCAGGCGAAGTCGCAGCGCTTCAGATAGTCGTTGTTTGCCTCCTCAAAATAGCAGAGCAGGGCGATTTTATCGTTATCCGATTTGCATTCGCCGCCCTTGCTTGCTTCGTTCGCGTCCTGCGCGGAGCCGGAATTTTCCGCGCCTTCTTTCAGCCTCGCAGTGGCGATTATTGCGCCGTTTTCGAGCGCGCAGGCTGCGGAGATCGTCGAAATTTCGGCGTGATTTTGCGTAAAAATAGCATTTTGCGCCGCAATCGCGTTGAGTACGCTGACGCAAAAGCTCGAAGGCGAGACGCTTTCCTCCATCGAGCCGAGCAGGCTAAAACAGCGGTTGATCTCGCCAAGGCGCGAGCAAAAAACAAGCGGCATCTCTTCGTGCTTCGTCGCGGCATTATCGTCTGTTTTGAAATTTTGCCTTGCCGAATTTAAGGAATTTTCATTTGAAAAATCCTGCAGCGTCGAATTTAAATTTTGCGGCATAAAATTTAAAGAATTTTCGCTTGAAAAATCCTGCGGCGACAGGTTTTGTGCGGCGGCTCGGCTTTTATTCGCATCTAAATCTTGCGACGTAGAATTTAAGGAATCCTCCTCGGCTAAGCTCTGCGGCGCATTTTGCGAAATTTCTCCTAAAAGCGAGATACAAAGCTTTGCCCCGAGCCCCAAACGGCGGCGTTGCAACGGCGGGATGTGCGCAAGAGACGGCTTTTTCTTTAAAGCTTCGAGCGCTAAAATTTCATCTTTTAAGCGGGCGTGAGCAGAAATTTTTAAATTTCCTACGGAGCTGTTTTGTAAAGCCTCGCCCTCGCACGCGGCGAAATTTTTATAAAGCTCCGCGGGTTTCTGATCACTGCAATCAAAAGTGCACGAGGGATTAAATTTAGATGCATCCGCTTTGTAATTTAATCCCCGCTGCGAGCCGAACTCGGTAGATTTTTCATCAAAACCTTCTGTAGCAAGGTCGCGCCCCGCTTTTTCGTTATTCTCGCAGGCCGCAAAATTTGCGGAATTTATGAAATTTTGCTCGCAGTTCGGAATATCTGTAAAATCTTGCGTATAATTTGACGTAAAATCATACGTAAAATTTTGATCCATATCGCAAACAGAATCGGAATTTCCGTCTAAGCTTACTTCGGAAATCCCGTCCGAGCAAGCGGCGAGATTTTTATAAAACTCCGCCGGCTCGCCCGAAATTATCGCGCTTGCGTAAGATATGCCGAAGCTTAGTTCATTTTGCAATGTAGCCTCTTAACGTGACACCGCTCATTATCGTGCCTACGCCGCATTCAAACTCTTTGTCGCTTACGAAAACGTTTTTGTAATAGTAGCTCGTGATATTGACGACCTTATTGCCGCCCTCTTTTTTAGCGCGATCTTGAAAGCTAAGCAGCGCCGATAAAAACGCACGGTTGCATGCGGCTTGATCGGTCTTATTGATGCTGTTTGTTTTTTTGTTCGAGCTTAGTTGCTGCGTGATCTTTCTGCCTGCGGATTTGTTACCGAAGTAGAATTTTATGTTCGGATCAAGCTTGGCTTTGGCGTCTGGCTCTGCGAGTGCCGCGGCGATCGGGAAGCGCACGATGTCGTTTTTGGCATAAGCCGCATTAGTGACGAAAAGTGTCGCAACTGCGAAAAATAGAAATTTTTTCATTTTCTCTCCTTTAGTTGATAAATTTTTTAAAAATCAAAGAGGTGTTTACGCCGCCGAAAGCGAAGTTATTATTCATGACGTAGTCGGTCTTTATCTCCTGCGGCTGCGTGAGGTACCTAAGCGGCGCACATTCCGGATCGATAGCTTGTAAATTTAGATTTGGATAAAACAGCCCCTCGTTCATCATCATCACCGAGATGAAGCTCTCCAGCGCTCCGCACGCGCCCAAAGTATGACCCAAATACCCCTTGTAAGAGCTCACGGGCGTCTGCGAGCCGAAAATTTCATGCGTCGCCGTAGATTCCGCGACGTCGCCCTGCTTGGTCGCCGTGGCGTGGGCGTTTACGTGCCCGATGAGATCCGGCGAGATGGCGGCATCTTTGAGCGCCAGCTGCATCGCCGCGCGCATAGTCTCACTCTGTGGGCGGGTGATATGCGTGCCGTCGCAGGTCGTGCCGAAGCCCACTATCTCGGCGTAAATTTTAGCGCCGCGCGCAAGTGCGCTCCCGAGGCTTTCTAGCACAAACATAGCGCCGCCTTCGCCCAAAACCAGCCCGTCGCGCGCCATATCAAAAGGCGCGGGGCTGAGGGCAGGGGTGTCGTTTTTACAGCTTGTGGCGTAGAGCTTATCAAATACGAATGCCTGGCTTGGGTGTAGTTCATCCGCGCCGCCTGCCAGCATCATATCCGCAAGGCCGAATTTTATCGCTTCGTAGGAGTAGCCGATCGCTTGAGATGCGCTCGTGCACGCAGAGCTCGTGGGGATGAGCCTGCCTTTTAGCCCGTAGTGGATCGCGATATTTGCAGCGACGGTGTGAGGCATCATCTTGACGTAGGAGTTGGCGTTGAAGGTGCTATCCTTGCCATGCAAAATATCTATGACCTCGCCCGTAGCCTTTGCATCGCCGCTGCAGCTACCCGCTGCGACGCCCATACGGCCGTCCTTTATGCGCTCATCTTCCAAAAGACCCGCATCCGCCAGAGCCTCGTTTGCGGCATCGACGCCAAGCATCGCTACCTTGCCCATCGAGCGGGTATCTTTGCGGCTCCAGTGCGTAGGCGGCGCGTAGTTTTGTATCGGCGCGCCAAGCCTAGTGTTTAGCTCCTCGCCGAAGATATCCCATTCGCTCATATAAACTACGGCGCTTTTTTGCTGCGCCAAATTCTGCTTGATGCTCGCCCAGTCCTGCCCGAATGCACAGACGTTGCCAAAACCCGTAATGACTACTCTATTTAACATAATCCACCGTCTATTTTAATAACCTCTTTTGTGATGTATGCGGAATTTTCGCTTAGCAAAAACTCCACCAAATGCGCCACTTCGCTCGGCTCGCCGATACGGCCCAGCGGGATCGCGCTTAAAATTTGCTCGCTGGCGACTTCGTTTATGCCCTCGCTCATCGCCGTTTTGATGAGCCCGGGAGCTACGACGTTTACCGTGATCTTGCGGCTTGCAAGTTCTATCGCCAGCGATTTTGCCGCGGCGATTAGGCCTCCTTTACTGGCGGCGTAGTTGCTCTGGCCGCGGTTGCCGGCAATTCCGCTAACCGAGCTCATCACCACGATACGCCCGCCCTTTTTGGCGCGGATCATCGGCATTAGCGCGGGCTTTATGACGTTGTAAAACCCGCCCAAATTCGTATCTATCACGCTTTGCCAATCCTCGCGCTCAAACCACACGAAGGAGTTATCCCGCGTGATGCCCGCGTTTAGCACGATGCCCCAGTATGCGCCGTTTGCCTCTATGTTTGCTTCGATACGCTCCTGCGCCGCAGCGGTATCTACGACGTCAAATTTTAAAATTTGAACTTCCGCCGCGCCCGCGTCCAAGCAGCGCTTCGCTACGTCTTTTAGCTTTGCTTCGTTGCGCCCGTTTAACGCCAAGCCGTAGCCCTTTTGCGCTAAATTTAACGCACACGCCTCGCCGATACCGCCGCTTGCTCCGGTAATTAAAATTCTCTTAGCCATTTATACTCTTTAGCATTTCATCGTTCGGGTTCATCACGCTTAGCGTGGCACTTGCGATATGTTCGTCGCCGCAGCGGATCTCGCAGTCGAAGATATACAGCCCATCGCCGTCGCTTACGCTCTGCCTCGCCGTCGCGATCACGCACTCGCCCGCCTTCAGGCTTGCGCGCGAAATATCCAGGTTCCGCACGCCCAGCAAAAACCCGAGCCTTGCCTCGCCGCCGTTTCGGTGACCCGAATAGGCGCCTATGCACTGCGCCATGATCTCCATGTATGCGTAGCTGCCGAGCTCTCCGTTTTCGGTAAACGGCGAGTCCTCTCTCACTCTAAACGCACAGCTCGCATATCCGTCGCTAATCTCTAAAATTTCATCTACGAAGACCATATATCCGCTCTGCGGTAGGATACTAGAGGCTTTCATACGCGTCCTATTATGGTTATGGCGTTGTCTCCGCCGAAAGCAAAGTTTAGATTCATCGCGGTATCTACGCGCGCTTTTTTGGCTTCGCATGCGAGATTAAATTTAGACAGCGCGGCCGGAATTTCGCTAGTTTGCGAAGCTTGATCCGCAGCGTCTTTTAAAATTTTATCGCCCGCGCCTTGCAAAGCTTTAGACGCAGCCAAAATTTTATCCGCGCCGCTTTTTGAAATTTCACCCTGCGCGTTTTGCAGAATTTCATCGCCCGAGCTGCATAAAATTTGATCGTTCGCGGCGTTTAAAATTTCATCGTTTCGCTCGCTGTGCCGCGCCTGCGCGCCACGAAAAATTTCAGCCTCCGAACCGCCCCAAATTTTATCGTTCGTAAAATTCGGCGGAATTACGCCCTGTCTGATCGCCTCGTAGCACACGGCAAGCTCGATCGCCCCTGCAGCGCCCAGAGTGTGTCCGGTCGCCCATTTTGACGAGCTCGCGGGTGCTAAGGGTAGGGCGGCGCTCATAGCCAAGGCCTCCATCGCGTCGTTAGCCGCAGTGCCGGTGCCGTGCAGATTTACGTAGTCCACGCTTTGCAGCTGCGCCGATTTTAGCGCGGTTTTGATTGCTTTGATCTGCATTCGTGCGCTAGGATCGGGCTTGGTGATGTGGTAGGCGTCGGAGTTTGCGGCGTGAGCCAAAAGCGCGACGTCGCTTATGCGCTCGCGCGAAAGCACGAATGCGCAGGCTCCCTCGCCCAGATTTGTGCCCGCACGCGCCTCTGAGAACGGCTTTAGCGGCTGCTCGCTTAAAATTTCAAGCGCGCTAAAGCCCTGCAGCGTGAGCTCGTCGAGTGCGTCGGCGCCGCCGAATACGACCGCGTCGCAAAGTCCCGCGTAGATGAGGCGCGAAGCTTCGATCAGAGCTTTGTTTCCGCTGGTGCAGGCGCTAGAAACTCCGATCGCGACGGATTTTAGTCCGAAGCGTTCGCGGATAAAATTTGCGGGGTTTGCGTGAGAGTTGCGCTCGAAGCAGAAGTTTTTAAATTTATCGTTTGCGGCTTTTGAAATTTTGGCGCAATTTTCGCCGTTTACAGTGGAAATTTCACTGCGCGGCGCGGGATTTTCGCCGTCTTGCGAGATAAAATTTCCCGCGTCTTTGCCGCAAGCGAAAAATTCCGCATAGTTTTCCTGCACGCCGGTGTTGGTGGTCGCAAATACCACTCCTACGCGGTGCGCGCCGAATTTTTGCACGGCTTGCTTGATCTGTCCTTGCACGCCGAGGCAGGCGTAAAGCGCCAGGGCGTTCGTGCGCGTGGCGTAGGCGCGATCTTTGATCCTCGGTAGCGCCGTATCCACGCGCCCAAAGATGAAATTTTTACCGCAGACGCTAAGCTTTCGCAGCGCGGATCTTTTTTCGCACAGCGCGCCAAAAAGCTCTGCGGCGCTGTTTGCGCCCGCGCAGATGAGTCCGGGGCTACTTAGATACTGCGTCATATCGGCGCCCCTTTGCGCTTATGGTGAAATTCGCTTTATTCGCATTCTCAAGCAGGGCTAAAAATACTCGCTCGCTTTGCGAATCGGGCGGCAGGAAGCCGTCGTTGCGAAATTTCGCCTCGCCGCCTTTGATCGATAAAATTTTACGTGCGATCGGCGCGCCTAGCATATCGAGCCAGACGAGCTTGTAGCGGCCCTCTTCGCCGCTTGCGGGCGAAATTTTTGAGATTAGGGCTCTGCTTTTTACGCCGAGCTCGTCCGTCAGGATGAACTGCTTTTGGCTAAATTCCGCTATTTGCTCAGACGCCTTGCGCGCGCATCCGCTTATAAAAAACGCGGCGCAAAGCAGAATGAAAGCCGTTTTAGAAATAGCGTAAAAACGATAAACAGGTCTCAAAAATTCTCCCTAAAAACGAGCGAAATCAAAATCTCGCCCTCCAAAATATAGCTCTTGTATGGCCACGCCCTGCCGCGCTCATCAAGCGCCAAAGCCTCTCCATCTGCGCCGCGCGCCAGCCCCACGCGAGCAAGCGCGTAAAAACCCAGGCTTCGCGCCTTAATCAGCGCCTCTTTGATCGTGTAAATTTTATAAAAAACGAGCGTCTTTTCGCCTTCGTCTGCCGCCGCTAAAAGCTCGCGCTCAAAGTCGTTGAAACAAAACTCGCTCGCCGCGGCAAAATTCCGCGGTTTTAAAATTTCAAGATCGAGTCCGAATTTTTGCCTTGCAAAACCCACGGCGACGATCGTTTTGTCATCCTCGCTTTTGTGCGAGATGCAAAATTTGCCGCGTTTTTTAAAGCGCGCCTTAAGCGCCCGCGAAACGCGAAACTCGCGCAGATGGGCTCGCGCGCACGCCAGCTTCTTATCGCGCCTGCTCAAAAGCCGCCTCGGGGCGCGCAGATCCTCGTCGGTGATTAAAATTTTTATCTCGCTCATAAAGCTCTGATTTTACTAAAATAGTCTTTATAAAAATATAAAATAGCGCCGTAGCGTTAGAATTTCGTTTAAAATTTATTTGATAGACCCAGGCTCAAAGGCGCACTAAAACATAAAATTTATCGCGCTTGCACCAAGGCCTCGGGCGCGGTAAAATTTTAAAATTTAGCTCGTTTACGATCTGCGCCGCGCGCTTTTTGGTTCGTCGCGCGTCGCTCTGCGGCGTAGGTTGTGTTCGTTGCGCTCGTCTTGTTCGTCGTGTTTGGTTAAATTTTTAGCGTGGCTGTATCAAGAGGCAGGCAGCGCAAGGATTGAAAGCCTCGGCGTAAAATTTTAAAATTTCACGATGAAATTTTAAAAGCTCTGCCGCAGGCGGCGTTTGCGTCGGAGCTTTTGCGACGAAATCCGGATGCGTCGTGCGATGAAATTTTAAAATTCCGAAGCGAAATTTTAAATCGCGAGCAGTGCGTGGCACAGCAGGCGTCGTAATGCGGCGGTTTAAAATTTAAACGCATTTGAATAAAACGAGTGTGATTTTAGCGCCCTTTTTGTCCATGCGGTTTGAAATTTAAACGCATTTGAATAAAACAGCGTGAAATTTTATCCGCGCCCCAATGAAGCAGCGCGAATTTGGCTACCCTTGAAAAGACGGCTCGGAATTTAACCGCGTTTGGCTACCGCAACCGCGATTAAATTCTGAAAATTCCGAGCCGAGCCGTCTCGGGCGGCATAAAATTAGCCGCGCCCAGCGGTCGTATAAATTCCGTCGCTAAGCCGTATTGTGCAAAGTCACAGCCGCTAGGTTTGCGTTAAATTCCGTCGTCGAGCCGCGACAAATTTACGTCAAAATTCCGTCGCCGCGAGGACGGCGTTTGATTTTATTTTTTGATCATGCGCTTGTATGGGCCGAAGCGGTGATCGTTCTCGTCAAATCCGTCGTTGTAGGGCCCCACGTCCATATCCATCTGCTTGACGTCTAGGTCTGGGAAATCTTTCTCTCTATCGGGTTTGATTTTGCGCGGTTTTGAGTTTATATACGCCGTCACGTCGAAAGCTTCCTCCCAGCTTAGCGAGGCGTCTCCTTTAGGCATAGTGGCTTTGACATACCTCGCTCCTTCGATGAGCCTATACATACCGGCGCCCGTATTGTAGCTGTCATCGCCCCAAAGCGCGGGGAATGTGTAGTAATCGCCGCTTTGAGCAAACCCATCGTTTTTTATCCCTTCGCCGTTTTCGCCGTGGCAGGCGGCGCATTTTGCGGCATAAATTTCGCCTCCTTTTTTAGGATCCGCCGCGCGGTCTAAAAACTGCGCTTTCGGTAGCCCCTGGCCTTTTAGCTTTGCGCCGACCTCATATCCTGTGGAGAGCCAGTGCATGTAGGCGATCATCGCGCGCATCTCTTTGGAGTTCGTAGGGATCGCTTTGCCCGCCATAGAGCGCTGAAAACAGCCATTTATGCGGTCTTGCAGCGTGACTAACTGATCCGATCTCGCGACATACTGCGGAAATCTCGCGTAGATACCAACAAACGGGCTTTGATCGGGCACGACGCCGCCGCTCGTATGACAGCTCGAACAGGAGAGGTTATTGCCCGCAAAGCGCATTTTTTCGTCCTTTGCCTGCGGCCCGAGATACCTCGTCGTCTCGTTGATGAGCTTCGCGCCGTAGATGACGGTCTTCGCATAAGGCGAGTCGCCGAGCTTTGCCTCGTCTATGACGCCGTTTTCGTCGATGCCTACGGGCAGCCTAAATTCCTGCGTCTTTTGCTCGTACGGCACGGCTTTTTTGGCGTTGAGTTTGGCTACATCAAAGCCTAAAACGGGCGTAAAAAAGAGCGGAAGCGCTAAAACAAGGGCGGTTTTTCTCATATGTTCTCCTTTAAAAGTAAAATATACATTTGAAATTATTGAATTTTTTAGTTAAATGTGCGTTAAAATTTCAAAAAAAGGAGAAATTCCGAGAGCTCGCACAGAGGAAAATTTTAAAGGAGCCGAAATTTTAACTTAGCGAGACGATGAAATTTGACGCAAATTTTGCGCGCCCTAGCGATAAAATTTAAAGTAAATGGCGAGATTTTTTAAAATTTGAGCGGGCGATTTTGGCAGAACCTGCGCGATTAAACTACTTGATTTCGTCATGCGATAAATTTTGGCAGTGCGGCGAGCTACGCAGAAAAAGAAGTCGAGCCGTGACGCAGTGGATTTTTTTAAGGCTTGCGAGAGTAAAATTTAAAAGATTGCCTCACTCCCGCCGCTCGTTTCGTTCGCGCCGCTTGGCACGCTTGCCGCGCCTCTGTATTTTTTATCGCGCACACGGATCGCTTTATTTGTGCGCCTCTGTATTTTTGCGTCGTGGATGCGGCGTCGCACCGCGTATAAAATGCGGAGTGCATGCAAGCACTTGCGAGAAGCGAACGGGTAAAATTTAGACGGGCAATTTCGCTCATTCGCGACCGCGGTATATTTGATCCGTGCCGCCCTGCTACTCCGCCACAAACGAGACGTTCGCAAAAACGTGTCGCGGCATGCCGCCGAAATACAAGTCGCAAATTGGTATTTCAGCGCGAGATTTGCAAAAGCATGTCGCGGTGCATCACAGCAGGATCGCCGCCGCATTTGAAATTATCTAAGTCTGCCGGCGCGATAGGGCGAGGCGGATCGTCTCGTCTATGCGCCGTTTAGGCGGCGCGCGTATTTATGTTCGCCCTGCACGCGCCTTAAACGGGCGCTAGGTTTGAAATTTAACCCGAGTGGGCTTGAAATTTTAAATTTAAGCGGATTTGGGCTTTGGCGGCCGGATCTGCCTGTGCGCCGCGCAGGACCGTATCCGCGTTAGAATTATCGCCGCCGAGATAAAATTTCGCGCGGCAGGCGCCGTAATGCGGCAATATGAAATTCTAACGCCCTAAATAAAACGGCATGAAATTTTAAATGCTCTTAAATTAAAACGGCGCGAAATTTAACCGCACCGAGCCGCCGCATTAAATTCTAAAAATTCCAAGCCGTGTCGGGCGGCACAAAATTTAGCCGCGCCCGGCGGTCGTATAAATTCCGTCGCTAAGCCGTATCGTGCGGAGCCGCATCGCGTCAGATCAGCATTAAGCTCTACTGCCGCGCCGCGCGGGATTACGTTAAAATTCTACCGTCGCGCCGTACTACGCCCGACAGGATCTACATTAAATTTTGCCGCCGAGTTGCACCGCACTAGATTTGTTTTAAATTTCGCCGTCGTGCGCACTAAATTTACGGTCAAAATTTCGTCGTCGCGCCGCGCAAAATTTACACAAAATTCGCCGTATCGTCGAGTCAAATTTGTCTCAAAATCCATTACTGCGGCGAGCTGCGTTAAAATTTAGATCAAAATTTCGCTGGCATGCCTATCTGTGGTAATTTTTTACGAATTTTTCTATGCGCTCAAAGCCGCGTTTTAGATTTTCCATAGAGCACGCAAAGCTTATGCGGAAGTGCCCATCCATGCCAAATCCGCTTCCTGGCACCGTGGCTACGAGCCCTTTATCTAGCAGTTGCATGCAAAATTTCATACTATCGGGTTCTACCTGGGAGCAATCTATGAAGAAATAAAATGCGCCATCTGGTTTTACGACACTAAGCCCTGGGATCGCGCTTATCGCGTCCGTGCTAAAATCGCGCCTGCGCTCGTATTCGCGCCTCATCTCTTCGATATAATCGTCCGCCTCGCCGCGCAGCACCGGCATAGCGCCTGCCTGGACGATGCTAGCTACGTTGCTGACGCTTTGGCTTTGCAGGCTGATCATCGCCTTATTTAGCTCATCGATCGCACAGGCGGTGTATCCGAAGCGCCAGCCGGGCATCGCGCCGCATTTGCTTAGCCCGTTGATCGTCACGGTGCGCTCGAACATATCCTCACTGATGCTTGCTGCGGCTATGAAACTCTTGCCGAAGACGATTTTTTCGTAAATTTCATCGGCAATTACTAAAATATCCGTGCCCTTTAGCACTTCCGCAAGCTCTTGTAGCTCCTGGCGCGAATATACGGCGCCTGCGGGGTTACTCGGGTTGAAAAGGCACAGCGCCTTCGTGCGCGGCGTGATCGCGGCTTTGAGCTGCGAGGCGGTGATTTTGTATCGGTTTTCCGCCTTGGTGTCTACGATGACGGGCTTGCTGCCGCAGAATTTTACAATTTCGGGGTAGGTGACCCAATAAGGCGCCGGTATTATAACCTCATCGCCTTCGTTTAAGATGCAGTTAAAGGCGTTAAATAGCGAGTGTTTGGCGCCGACGTTGGTGATGATCTGATCGGGCCTGTAATTTAGGCCGTTGTCGCGCTTTAGCTTCTGCGCGATTAAATTTAAAATTTCAGGCGTGCCGGCAACAGGCGTATATTTTCCGCAGCCCTTAGCCATAGCTTCTATGACAGCCCTTTTGGCGACCTCTGCGGTATCAAAATCGGGCTCGCCCGCACTTAGGATCACGACGTCTTGCCCCTGGGCTTTCATCTGTTTGGCTTTGGTGCTGATTGCGATCGTTAGGCTTTCACCGAGCTTGCTTACGCGACTTGAAAGTGTTAATTTCATTGATGCTCCTTGGATTGGTTTAGACAATTTAAAATTTGATTTTTGACGCTAAAAGCCCTGCTATCGTTCGGGTTTTGGTTGTAGATATCGTCGATTTTATAATCGCCTCCGCTACGGATGAGTTTGTAGATTATCGTCTGCGTGCCGTAGGGGCAGGTCTGAGTTACTACGACGGTGTCGCGCCGCCCTAGCTCGAAATCATATTTCGCATCGTCGCAGACATCCTGGCCCGCAATCACAGGATCGTAGTCCAAGCAGCCTACCTCGCCTTCGCCAGCAGATGCTTCATCCTGCATAAGCGCGGATTTGAAAGAAGCCGATAGGATATTTTTGCGATCGCCGAAATATACATTTTTGCTATACAGGCTTTTTACTAAATTTATTCCGGCGTCGTTTGCAGAATTTTTCGCGCTATTAGCATCGCTGCCGCTTGCCGATAAAATTGCACAAATCGTAAAAAATAGAGCTTTTTTCACTTTAACCCTTTATTTTAATGATTTCAGATACTCTTCGTAGAATTTATTTAGATCCTCGTCCATTGCGGCGATATCTTTTCTGCCGCTACAGATGCACTCTTCCAAAATTTCGATACGCTTGATGAGATATTTGATAAGCTCCTGGCTGATATCAGGAATTTTATTATGCGCTAAAGGATCGCTCTCGCAGCCGCCTAAAATTCTAGCAGGCACGCCTACGGCGGTGCAGTTTGGCGCGATGTCCTTTACGACGACGGAATTTGCGCCGATTTTGGAATTTTCGCCGATGGTGATGTTACCTAATACTTTAGCTCCTGCACCAACTACGACGCCGTTTTGCAGCGTCGGATGGCGCTTGCCGTGCTCTAAGCTCACGCCGCCGAGAGTGACGCCCTGATAGATCAGACAGTTATCGCCGATGATCGCCGTTTCTCCGATGACAAGCCCCGTGGCGTGGTCGAAAAACACGCCCGAGCCGATACGTGCGCCCGGGTTTATATCTACGGCGGTGATTATGCGGCTAAGTCCGCTGATCGCGCGAGCAATGAGCTTAAAACCTCGCTCGTAGAAAAAATGCGCGAAGCGGTAATTTATTAGCGCCCAGACACCGGGATAGCAGAAAAATATCTCAAATACGCTGTTGCATGCGGGGTCTTGGCGCAAGGGCTCGGTGAAGTCCTGTTTTAAAATTTGCCAAAAACTCATTTGATCGTCTTTAAGTAGCTATTGTCGTTTAAAAATAGATATAGTTCGCCCAGGATATGCTTTTTCTCTTTATCTCCGATAAGATTTGATTTTTCGACGCGCTCGTTTAGGCTTTCGCGGATATCTACTACGTCGTAGTCCATATCCTCCAAGATGTCGATGACCGATTGAGATTCGATAAAGTCCTTGATCTCAAAGCCGCCGTCATCGCGCAAGATCACGGTCGCTTCGGTGGGGTGTGCAAAGAGGTTGTGGCTCATGCCAAGCACCTCCTGATAGGCACCGACAAGAAAAAAGCCCAAAAAGTACTCCTCCTCTTCGGGATCTACGTCGTGCAGAAATAGCGGATTTTTTTGGCTGTCGAATTCTATCTCTCCGTCGCTATCGCAGGTGATATCCCAGATCGACGCCGATAGCGTGGCGCGCTCATCCAGCCTCTCTAGCGGCATGATCGGGAAGTGCTGCTTGATGCCCCAAAAATCTGGCAGGCTTTGAAAGATCGAGAAATTTACCAAATAGCGCTCTTGAGCGTTGCCTAGGGAGTTTAAGAAATTACTATATTCTTGCTTGTTGCCTAAAATTCCATACGCCTTTCGCATTATTAGATGAACCAAAATTTCGCCGTTTGAGCGGTCGATCAGATCGACATATCCCAGATCAAAAAGGGTAAGCACGCTCTCCATATGCGACATGGCGTCGTGCAGATACTCTAGCGCGTTGGACGGCTTTAGAGTTTTATACAGATCGTATAGCTCGGCGACTACCGGCGGATTATCCTTTTTTAGGGCGAGCTTCTCTTCGGCGTATTCTTGGGTAAAAAGCTCCAAAATCGGCGCTACTAGCACAGCGTGGCTGGCGGCTACGTATCTGCCGCTCTCGATAAAGATATCGGGCTCGGCCTCTTTTTTATCCTCTGCGATCGATTTTAGCAGGAAGACCACGTCGTTGGCGTATTCTTTTAGCGTATAGTTGCGGCTGGAGCTTTCTTTGGCTTGGGAGTATTCGATAGCGAGCCCTCCGCCTAAATTTATGGATTTTAAATTTTTCGCACCCATTTTGCGAAGCTCGGTGTAGATATTGCCCGCCTCTATGAGAGCCTTTTTGAGCGGGTGGATCTCTGTAATCTGCGAGCCGATATGAAAATGAATCATCGTAAACTGCTCGATGAGGTCGTTTTTCTTGAGCAAGTTTATCGCCTCTATAAGCTCGGTCGAGGTAAGGCCGAATTTGGAATTTATCCCGCCGCTTTTTGCCCACAGTCCGCTTCCGGAGTTGTGCAGCCTGATGCGTAGCCCGATGAAAGGCTTTGGCGCAAAGCGCTCCTTAGCCGTTTCGATGATAGTTTCAAGCTCATTTAGCCCCTCGATCGTAAGCGTCACGTTATGCCCCATCTCTGCGGCGATGAAGCCGATATTTATAAGCTCCTTATCTTTAAAACCGTTTACGGTAATTGGCGCGCCGTATTTGTTATACGCCATCGCTAGCAGCAGTTCGGGCTTGCTGCCGGCCTCGAGTCCGTATCCGTAAGGCTCGCCGATATCGACTAAATTTTTAACGAAGCCCGGGAATTGATTTACTTTGAGCGGATAGACAGCGTGGAATTTTCCCTTGTAATCAAACTCCTTAATAGCGCGGTTAAAATTTGAGTAAATTTCGACGATCTGCTTTTTGATGAGGTGCGGAAAGCGCAGCAGTATCGGGCCTCGCACGCCGTCTGCGCGTATCTCTTTTATGATATCCACCAAAGGCTGCTTGAAATCGGAGTTTAGGCATAGCTTGCCGCCGTCTATCGTGAAGTTGGAATTCCCCCAAATATTTAGTCCGTAATCGCTCATGCTCTATCCTTAAAAAATGCTTCGACCTCTTTAAATTTAATCGCAAAAGTGGTTTGATCCTCTAAATTTTTACACCACACTTCGGCGCGATCAAACTCGTCCTGTCCGATGCAAAGGCAAAATTTCGCCTCCGCCCCGTCGGCTGCCTTTAAATGCTTCGCAAGCGCCTTGGGCTCGTATGAAATTTGAGTTTTACAAAACTTTCGCAGTTTTAGCGCAAACGAAAACGCCGTGCTTACGAACGCCTCGTCCAGTGCGCCGATATAAAGTCCCTCGCGCGCTTGTGGGCTTTCGCGCGTTTTTAAAATTTCGGCTATTCGCTCGATACCGATCGCAAAGCCCACGCCCGCCGTCTTTCTACCGCCTAAAAACTCCACGAGCCTATCGTAGCGCCCGCCGCCGCCTACGGCGCTTTGCGCGCCAAGCTCGCTTGAGACGAACTCGAAGGCGGTTTTACAGTAGTAATCAAGCCCGCGCACGAGCTTCGCATCGATCTCAAATTTTTGTCCGTTTTGGGTTAAAATTCTTTGCAGCTGTGCAAATTCCGCGGCGCAAGCGTCGTTTAAATTTTCAGTTATAAGCGGCGCAGCGGCTAAAATTTTCTGGCAGCTTTCGTTTTTGCAGTCCAGCACGCGGATCGGATTGGTGTCGATGCGCCTTTGGCAGTCCTCGCAGAGCCTGTCTTTGCGATCTTGCAAGAAATTTACGAGCTTGGTTTTATATGCCGGCATGCACTCCTCATCGCCTAAAGAGTTGATTTTAAGCGTTGCGGAGACATTTAGCTCGCGTAAAATTTGAGCTAACATCAAAATCACACTCGCATCCTCATAGACGCTACTTTGCCCGAAGCACTCGACGCCGAATTGATGAAACTCGCGCAGGCGCCCCTTTTGCGGGCGCTCGTAGCGAAACATCGAGCCTTGATAATAAAATTTATGCACGCCGCCGCTACGGTCTAGCTTTTTTTCGATAAAGGCGCGCACGACGCCTGCGGTACCTTCGGGGCGCAGGCAGACGCTATCTCCGCTTTTGTCGCTAAACTCATACATCTCTTTGCCGACGATGTCGCTGCTCTCGCCGACGCTTCGGCGAAATAGCGCGGTCTGTTCGAGCTTGGGCGTTTCGATGAGACAAAAGCCGTAATTGCGCGCCACGCGCTCGCACACGTTTAAAATTTGCGAGTAGATGCGCGCCTGCTCGCCTGAAATATCGTTCATACCGCGGAGTGCCTTGATCATCTATGAAATCCTTTGTGAAATTTTAAAATTTTCAAATTTTTGCGGCGATTATAGTTAAATTTTCCTAAATTTTAAGCCCTGCCGCTCGCGGTTTTATGTCGGTTTTACTTATTTGCATCGCGCGCCGCGATGATTTTAAAATTTCAAATTTATCTTAAAATGCGGATTGCGCGATCTTTGAGAATTGTTTTAAACGATCGCCGTTTATAAAATTTACGGCGCGACGATCGGCGGGCGGCTTCTAATATTGCGTGCTGAGAGTTTGCAAATACAAGCGCCAGGCTTATAAAAACAGCGCGCCGTTAGGTTTAATATATCGCGCGCTGCGCAGCGGTTGGATTTTAAAATTTAATTTGCGATGCGTCGCGTCGGCTCGCGGCATGCTATGTAAAATTAAAGCGCCACCGAAATTTACGCACTGTGCAAAATTTAACGCATTGCGTAAAATTTTAAATTTTACCGCACTGTCGATCGCACGCCGTTTCGGATTAGGCGTCTATTTTAAACCGGCTAAGCTCGGCGGTAAAATTTCTACTTCGCTGCTTTGAAGCTCAAGAATTCCTCGTAGCGGCGATCGATGATCTCTTTGATCTCGGCGTAATTTTGCGGCGAGTTTTCTATGTAAAAATAGGCGTTGTCGAAGTTCTTATCGCCGAATTTTCGCGCGACGAAGTCGTCGTAATCTTGCAAATACCAGCCGTGCGTTTTGGCAAATTTCGTGCGGTCCGTGGTGTAGTAGGCCTTCGCAAAGGCCTTGCCCGCGGTGTTTAGCTCCTCGCTGCCTAGCACGCCGTCCATGGCGCCAAAGAAATACCCGCGATAATCAAAGCTATCGTCCATCTTTGCTATATCGTCCGCGAAATCCGCCGCGAAGTCCTTGGAATAGAGCTTGCGCTCTATGCACCAGCGGAAGAAAAATGCGATGTGCGTCGCGCCGTTTTCCTGCGGGATATCTGTCGGCGCATTTTTCGCGCCCCAGTGCCATTTTGCCTTGTCGTAGGTCACGTAAGCCATTTTGCTCTCCTTTTTTTTGAACTTTAAGTTGCATAAATTTTAGAAATTAAAAGCAAACGACGCTTGGTAAAGCTCTAAATTTTATCCGATGCAATCTGCGCCGTGAAATTTCAAATTTTATATCAGATCGCCCATTACCTCATAATCACATTCGCTTCGTAAAATTTTGCCGAGACTAAATTACGTTTAAATTCTATCGCATCTCGTAGAATTTCATGCACCCCGTCCTATGTCTTTAAGTCGCTGTTTTGCCGCAGCCGTCACGTCCTCTTCGTAATCATACCACGCAAACATCGCGCCGTGCTGCACCGAGCCGCCGAGTAGATCGCCTCCTTGGCGGTTTTTCAGATCGATATTTGCGACCTTAAATCCGTCCAGCGTCGCTGCGAACTCGCGCAGGCGCTGCGGCGGGGATTTGAGCTTGGTGTAGAGGTAGCAGCGCCCCGCCTGACCTTTGCGCCCGACGCGTCCGCGCAGCTGATGAAGCGACGCAAGCCCCATCCGCTCGGCACCCACGATTAAAATGACGCTAAGTCGCGGCAGCGAGATACCCACTTCGACGATCGTCGTAGTTATCAGCAGCCGCCCCTCGTCGCGGAAGCGGCGCAGGACATCCTCCTTGTCCTTGTCGCTGCCGTGAGTGATCATCACGTCCGCAAACTGAGCCTTCCAAAACGGCGTCGCCTCTTCAAGGCTTTGATAGACCGAGCTTTCGCTTTGCTGCACGAGCGGATAGACGATGATCGCTTGATTGCCCGCAGCGAGCTCGCGGCGCAGATCCTGCATAAAGCCCGCAAATCCGTCGTTTTGCAAAATTTTGGTTTTGATCTGCTTTTCAAACGGTAGCTGTTTTAAAAAGCTAAAGCTCACGAGCTCGGACTGGATCATGCTTAGCGTGCGCGGTATCGGCGTGGCGCTAAACTGAATGAAATGCGCGCGAAACTCGCCGTTTTCGGTGAGGCGCGCGATCTTTTCGCGCTGATTCGAGCCGAAGCGGTGCTGCTCATCGACCATTATGAGATTTGACGGCGCGAGCTCGTGGTAGAGCAGGGCGTGAGTGCCGATGATAAGGTGCGCGCCTGCGAAATCGGGCTCGCGATCGCCGCTTTTTACGAGCAGGACTTTGATCTGCGGCGGCAGCAAACGGCGCGCCTCGGCGTAAATCTGCTCGGCTAGGATGCTCGTAGGCGCCATCAGGTAGCTGATGCGCGGATAGTTCATCGCCGCGCTCGCGAGGATGACGAGCGTCTTGCCGCTGCCTACGTCGCCCATGACGACGCGGCGGCGCGCCAGAGGGCTTTGCAGATCGCTAGCAATGTCCTTTATCGCGGCTAGCTGATCGCGCGTAGGCTCAAAAGGCAGCGAAGCGAGCCAGTCCGAAATGTCACTCAGCGGGTAAATTTGCGCAGGGAAGCTCGTTTTTTTCGTGCTTAGCTTTTGCAAGTAGTTTAGAATTTCGACAAATTTAAGCGTGCGTAAAATTTCAGCTCCGCTCATCTCTGCGACGGCTGCGGCCCGAGCGGTCTTGGCGGCATGTATAGTTCCAGCGTCGCTTGCAATTTGAGCGATTGTAGGTATGGCGGTCGTAGCTTTAGCGGCTGCAATCTGGATAATTTCAGTTTGATAATGCGTAGGTTGCACGGCACAATCGCGCGAAGCGCTCATCGGTGCGGCGAGCGCGTCCTGAACAGCCTCGGCGGCGCTTGCAGTCTGAGCGATCGTAGGCTCTGCGGTTACGATCCGCGCGGCTACTACCGTCTGAAGATTTTCGGTTTGATTACACGTAGGCTGCACTCCCGTAGCTTGTGCGCTCAAAGTTTGGGTAGTCGCGGCTTGCGCGCTCTCTGCTTGGCTTGAAGTTTGAACCGCTGCGGATCGCGTACCTACGTCCTGGGTACTTAAATTTTGTTGTGCGACTATGGCTTGCTCGGCTACGGACTGCTCGGTCGCGATATGCTCTAATATGGATTGCGCGGTTGCAGCTTGAACGTCTGCTGGCCGTGTCACTGTTTGGGCGATGGATACTAGGTCGTTTGAAATTTTATCGTCGCTTGCAGCCGCTTCATTATCGGCATCGGCTTTGAAGTCGTTTGAAATTTCATCTCCGCGCGCCTCGGCGCCGTATGCGGCAAGAAAACCCTTATCGCTTTGAACGCTAAAATTTTCGTCGTTATAAATCTCCGCGCCGCGCACCCAGGACTGATCGCCGTCTAAAATTTTATCGCTCGCAATCTCGTCGTCACGGAGGCTTGGGGGGAGTGAAGTTTCCGCACCCTTTGGAATTCCGCCGCTTAAAATTTCATTCTCCGCGTCGTGCTTTGTTCTGTAGGCAAGAACTCCGCCATTTTGCGAATGGATTGAAATTTTATTGCCCAAAATTTCATCATTTTGCGATCTGCCGTTTAAAATTTCGGCGGCGGAGCTTTGCGAGCTTGGAATTTCACCGTTATCCGAAATTCCGCCGTCATTTAAAATTTTGTCGCTGCTTGAAATTCCGCCATTTAAAATTTCACTGCCGCTCGGAATTTTATCGCTGTTTGAAACGTCGTCGCGCTCGCCGAAATTTTCCGCGCCGCCCTCCTTGAGCTGCCTATTTAGCGCGGCTAGCATTCGCACGCTGCGCGGCGAGCTCTCGTGTAGCGCAAGCAGTACTGCCGCCTCGTCCGCGCGCAGTCCGCAGGCTAAAAGCGCATCCGCGCTTAGATATTTTTTGATCAGCTTTTGCGCCGCGGCGTCGCTCAGCGCGGCTTTGTATTTGGGCGCGATCCTGCCCGGCTCGCTTACGATTTTTGGATTTACGAACTGCCACGAGCCGAAGCTTTCGTCGCATTTGCCGTGGATGAAGAATTTTTTGCCGCGCTTAAAGGCGCCGAAGTGCCAGCTTTTGGCATTGAAGATCACTATTTTGATCTCGCGCTCCCAGCTGAGGCAGTGCGCCGTGACGATGAGCATCGAGCTGCGCCTGTGCTGGAAGAGGCACTCGACCTCTGCAGTGCTCTCGCCCGCGCGGGGCGCGTCTCTAACGCTTAGATCGTCGAAGCTTTTGGGCAGAAGCAGCGCCAGATCCAAAAGCGTCGTGATGCCCGCCTTTTGCAGTGCCGCCGCGTCTTTTGCTTCAAAAATCAATTTTCATCCTTTAAATTTGATAGGCGTTAAGCCCTTGCGCTACGAAATTTTATGCGCCGAAGCGAAATAGCCCGCCTAAATTTGATCGAAATTCTATGCGCCGCGCCGAACGCTTGCCAAAATTTGCTCGGAATTTCATCCATTGCGGCAAATTTGCTCGCCGGCTGCGCCTGTAAATTTTACTCGTTTGCGCGTATTTTGTTTGGCAGCTGTATCTTTGCGGCGTGCACCCGGTTTTAAAACGGCGCGCGATCGCTTTTGAAATTCATAGCGCGATTTGCAAACCGTACGATCCGAAAGATATGCACGCGCACAGTCTTTTAAATTTCACGGCGCGGCTTACAAACGGCTTGTGAAATCGGGCTTTGGTTTTGCGCGCTGAAATTTTACCGAGCCGTGCACGGCGCGCCTTTAAATTTAGCCGCCCTTATAAGGTTTGCAAATTTAACAGCTTCTGCAAAGCCTCGCAAAGTTTTAGCGCGACGCAAGCGCGGTTTTAAATTTAAACGCAAGCCGTCCGCAAATGGAGCGAAAAAGTAAAATTTAGCGCCGCCCGCGCCTTAATATCGTCCGCGCCGCTTTACAAATTTTAAAATTTACCCAAATTTTAGGTAGGTCGCAGGTATGCACTAGCTGTGCCGCGACGGGCTAAATTTCAAGCCCCTTTTTCGCGGCGGCCTCGTCGCAAATGACGGAAAAACTTAGGTTCATGATCTCGTCGTGCGACTTGATGAAATCATTGAGCACCCCGAGTTTTAGCGTCTCGATGCGCTTTAAATTTCGCTCGAACTTGCCGAATGCATAGCCCTTGTAATACTCGCTCTGCGCGATCGCTGCGCGCTTAAACATCGTCTCTTTTTGCAGCACAGCGCTTCCGATCAGGAATTTTTTTGCGCTTTTCAACTCCGCTTCGCTCACGCCCGAGGCGATAAATTTCGCGATCTCCTCTTTTACGAGCGCGGCGGCGTTTTGTAAATTTTCGTTTTTGGTTTGCAGATAGCCCCAAAACTCGCGGCGGCTAAGCTCGAAATCGCCGCGCGCATAGACCGAGTACGCAAGCCCGTGCTTAACGCGGATACGCTCCATCAGCCTGCTGCCGAAACCGCTGCTTCCGAGCACGAAAAGCGCGGTGTTTGCGATGAACTCCTGCTCCTTTGGCAGCGCAAAGGGCGCACCGAAGTAGATGTAGGCCTGCTGCGTCTGCTCCTTTTGGATCTTTATCTTTTTCGCATCGCTCGGCGTGAAAAACGGCAGCTCGCGCTTTTTGCCGCTTGAAAAGAGGCTTAGAATTTCCGCGATTTTCGGGTTTTTATCGCTCACGTCGCCGCATAAAACGACGTATAAATTCTCTAAACTTAACGAGGCAAAAAACTCCCGCACGTCCTTCATCGTGATCCGCTCTATGCTCGCCTCGTCGCCTATGAGCGGCTGAGCGAGCCTCGTGTGCGGATACAGAAGCGCTTTTAGGTTGCACGTCGCGATGTAATCGAACTCGCTTTTTAGCACGGCGATCTCGCCTATGGTTTGCATTTTTAGTTTTTCCAGCACCGAGGGCGTTAAATTAGGCTCACTAAGCAGCTCTCGCAGCATATCTAGGCCGAAATCGAAATGCTCTTTTAGGCAGTTTAGCTGGATGCCGAAGGTTTCAAAATTGCTCGCGGCGCTGATTTCGACCGCGCGGATATCGAGCTTGCGGTGAAATTCGCTCACCCCTAGCGTCTTTGAGCCCTCGCCCAAAACGCTCGCGCAGATACGCGCAAGGCCAAGGGTCTTCTCGCTCACCGCGCCGCTTGCTTTGAAAATTAGCTTGAAGCTCGCCACCGGCAGCGAATTATCGAACTGATATAAAAAGTCGATTTTAGCGCTTTTGCCGCCTTTGGTCTTAAGTGAAATCTCTTTTTTTTCCATACGTTTATCCTTATATAATTATATTTTTATTATGTTAGTAATCACGCAAAATCAAACTCTTTCAGATCATACTTAATCCAAGAAATATCAATATCTTCAAATTGTTCTTTAGAGATTGAATATGAATACGGGGGAGCTGGTTTTTTGCTATCAGAGAAAATTTTATTGAGCTCAAATTTTAAATGTTTATTTCCAATTGTAGCTCGCAATGAATTTTTCAGTACAAACTGAACAGTATATAAACCGTCGCCATTTTTTTTCATAATATCAAAATTTTTTAATGTCAATAATATATATGGAATCATCCAAATTTCTAAATTTTTATAGTAATAAATATTCCTATTTTTAGCAATCTTTTCTAATTCATAAAATTCTGAAAATTTAAATTTATTATTGATGATATCTTTACAAATAGCATAAATTTTTTTCCTATTTTCTTGATTTTTTAGTTCATCCAAAATCTTTCTATTTTGGAAATCATAGTCTGGAATTTGAGCAGCTTTTTTTGTATCCGATAGTTCGCAATTTTCACTGTGCTCTGGATGATTAAATCTAGCTTTAACTTCTAAGCTATGTATGCCATATAATATCAGTTTCCTACCACAGTTAGGACACACTGGATATATAAGCCCTTGTTCATATTCACGTGAGTATAATCTATAAAATTCCTCTACTGTTATTAGGGTTTGAGAATCTTTATTTGTGATTGCTTTATTCATATTGTCTCTTTAATTAAGCGTAAGTCTCCAAAATATCGTAGTTGGTGTTGCGCTTGGCGGGTATTTCGCCTACGTCGCGGATCAGCGCTATCATCTCATCCTTGCTCATCCGAAAGCTTGCGCCCGCGGCCTTTACGACGTTTTCCTCCATCATCGTGCTTCCAAGATCGTTCGCGCCGAATTTCAGCGCCAGCTGCCCGATGTAGCTGCCCTGCGTGACCCAGCTGCTTTGGATGTTTTTGAAATTATCCAAAAATAGCCGCGAGACGGCGAGTAGGCGCAGGTAGCGGTTCGGGCTTTGCTTTTTGATCTTGGGATGCTCGCGCAAAAGGCGGGTGTTTTGCCCCTGAAAGCTCCACAAAATGAACGCTCGAAAGCCGCCCGTGCGGTCTTGCAGCTCGCGGATTTTATCCCAGTGCTCTACGATCTCGCGCGTACTTTCAAGCGTGCCGAACATCATAGTGGCGGTCGTTTTCATACCGATACCGTGCGCCTCCTCGTGCACTCTAAGCCACGTGACACTGTCGCTTTTACGCGGCGCTACGAGGTCTCGCACGCGGTCGCTTAAAATTTCGGCTCCGGCTCCGGGCATCGAGTAGAGCCCCTTAGCTTGCAGTCTGCGAAGCACTTCGAGCGTGCTGATGCCGCTAAGGCGCGCGATATAATCGATCTCGATCGCCGAGAAGCCGTGGATCGTGATACTCGGGTAATTTTTGTGGATGAACTCCACCAGATCCTCGTACCATTCGATTTTCAACTTCGGATGGACGCCGCCTTGAAATAAAATTTGCGTGCCGCCCACAGCGATGAGCTCCTCGATCTTTTCGCTAATCTGCTCAAAGCTCAGCACGTAGGCGTCCGCGTCGCTTGCGTGGCGATAAAATGCGCAAAATTTGCAATCTATCATGCAGGCGTTGGTGTAGTTTATGTTTCGATCGATGATGAAGGTCGTGACGCGGTCCGGGTGCAGCTCGCGCTTGCGCGCAAACGCCGCGCGTCCAAGCTCGTTCAGATCGGCATGTTCGATTAGCTCTAGCGCCTCATCGGCGCTCATTCTAGCCATTGGCTCCCTTTAAATTTGCATCGTTCGCGGCGGCATTGGAATTTTTATCGTCGGCACTCGTGCTGTCCGCGTCGCTTAAATTTGCGTCGCCGTCATTTAAATTTACGCCGTCTGCGCTGCTAGAATTTCGACTGCTATCTTTTTTTAGCACGATCTGGCCGTTTTTTACGCCTAAAATTTCGACGCGGTCGCCCTCGTTAAGCTCTGAAATTTCATCGCTTTTCCAAAACGTGCCTTTGAAATAGACCATGCCGTTTTTGACGGTGCCGGTGCCGCTTTCGTCTAAAAAATTATCCTCATGTTTCTCTTCTGGTTTGAAAAAGCGCGATTTTAGCGGCCTTTTAAATGCGATCAGAAGCACGAAAGAAAGCACGAACGAAAGCAGAATTTGTACGTCCCAATCAAGATGAAAACCGAAGCTCAAAAGCCCCGTGATGAAAAATCCGGCGCTGAAAAATATAAAGGTAAAATCCATCACCAAAAGCTCGACGATCGCCAAAATCACGCCGATTATGATAAAAATCAGCGCGTTCATTTGAGCTCCTTCGCGCCGTTTTTGCCGAGGAATTCTTTAAGCACGCTAAGAGAGCCGATAAGCTCGCTCGTTTCGTAAGGCACTATAATTTTATCCTTGCTAGGGTTTTTGGACAGCTCGCTGAAGGCGTTTACGCGACCCTGCGCGAGCAGGTATTCCGCCGCAAAGCTGGAAGCGCTCATCGCTAAATTTATACTGTCCATCGCGTCTTTTTGACCTTGCGCGAGCGCGATCTGCTCATATTTTTTCGCATCCGCCATACGCTCGATCGCCTCGGCTTCGAGCACCTTCTCCTGCTTTAGCGCTTCGGCGTTTCGGATGAGAGCCGCTTTTTCGGCCTCGGCTTTAAGCTCGATCGCGCGCTTTTCACGCTCAGCTTTCATCTGCATATTCATCGCCTCTTCGATGCCGTGCGGTACCGAAATTTCGGAGATCTCCACGCGCATGATCTTTACGCCCCAGTTATCCGCGGCGTCGCCCAGAGCGATTTGCAGCTTGGAATTTAGCTGATCGCGCGAGCTAAGCGTGCTGTCTAAGCTCATCTCGCCGATCGCGCTACGTAGCGTCGTCATCGCTAAATTTGAAATCGCGCGGCGATAATCCTCGACGTTGTAAAGCGCCATCTTACCGTCGATAACCTTCAAAAATACGATACCGTCGACGCTTATGTTGACGTTATCTTTAGTGATGACTTGCTGCTTGCTGATGTCCACGAGCTGCTCGCGCACGCTCATCTTCGCGCGTACCGCGTCAAAAAACGGCACGATGATGTGAAAGCCGCCGTCGAGCACCTTGTGAAAGCGACCCAGCCGCTCGATGATTAAAATTTCCGATTGTGAGACGATCTTGACCCCCATCTTTAGAATTGCCGCGATGAGGACGCAAAATACTATTACCGTAGTTACGAACCCTTCCATTTTCACTCCTGAATTAAAATTTCGCAATTATAGCATTTTTAGCTTATTTTGGCTTTTAAGGCGCGCCGTGATACAATCGCTCTAAATTTTTATAATTAAATACGGGATAAAATTTTATGATCAGATACATCGTCCTGCTTCGACATTCGTGCAACTACCGCCTGCTCTTTTCGGCGGGTTTTATATGTATGTTCGGCTTGTGGTTTTCGGTCGTTGGGGTCGCTACGCTGCTGATTGAGCTTGGCGCGCCGGTATGGGCGATCACGGCGGTAGGCGTCGTTTCGTTCGTGCCGAACGTTTTTTTAGCGCCCATCAACGGCATCATCGTGGATAAATTTCAACCAAAGCCCCTGATGACGGCGATGTTTATAATCGAAATGATCAGTATTTTCATGCTGATTTTTATCGATAGTTTGGATTATCTGTGGCTGCTGCTTCTGATCGTGGTCGTGCGAAGCGTCGCAGGCACGCTGTTTTTTCAAACCGAATCCTCCACGCTGCCGAAATTTCTAAGCCGCCCCTATCTAAAGCTTGCTAACGAGATGACGGGCATTATCTGGACGATCACATATACTTTCGGTATGGCGAGTGCGGGTATTTTTATCCACTATTTCGGCGTGCGAGCGGCGTTTATTTTGGATTTTTGTTTATACGTTTTTTCGTTTTTTATCCTGCTGCGGCTAAATTTTAAAGACCTCGCAAGAAATGCGCCAGAGCCGGTGTTTAAGATGCTGAAGGAGGGCTTTTCTTACCTGTGCTCGCATCCTTTGGTGGTGCATCTCATCGTCCTTCACGCCTTCGTCGCCGTCACTACTTACGACAATCTCATCGCGCTTCTTGCAAAATACCGCTACAAAGAAATTTTAAGCGCCTCGCTAGTCATCGGGCTTATGAATATGTCGCGCTCGGCGGCTGCGTTTTTTGGACAGATATGGCTAAGCAAGATCGTGAATAAACATACGTTTTTTTGGCTATTGCTGGGGCAGTTTGCGGGCATCGCGCTGTGGGCGGTGCTGGAGTTTAACTACTGGCTTTCGTTTGCGGGCATGATCGCGGCGGGATTTTTCATCACGACGGTGTGGTCGTATTCTTTTACGCAGCTGCAAAACCACGTCGATAGGGAGTTTTTCGGGCGCGTCATCGCTTACAACGATATGGCGTATTTCATCGTCGCCACGCTTGTGTCGGCTGCGATCGGATTTTTTTTCGAGCTTGGATTTTCGCTTTCGCAAATCACTTTCGGCATGGGTTTTATGTTCGCAATCGCGGCGTTTTATTATAAATTTTTGATCTACGAAAAAATTTAAAATTTTAAAGCTATCTTTTCGGCGCGATCTCGGGGCGGAAGATAGCAAATATAAATAAAAAGCTCATCGCCGCAAAAAATACCCATATAAAGCCGTTTGCGCCCAAAAATTTCATCATCGTGCCGATGATCAAAGGGGAGCAGAGCGACGCGCTCGAATAGATAAAGAGCATCGCCGCCGAAATTTGCACGCGAGATGCGCCCTCGCCGGTGATGGAGTCGTTTGCGCGCGCAATGGCAAGCGAATATAAAGGAAAGGCGCCAAATCCTAACATCAACGCAAGTGCGCACGTTAGGATGAAGCTCTTGGCAAAAAATAGCGCCGCGCAGGAAGCAAGACCTACGGCGCAAACTATCATTATGGCGCGTTTGCGACCAAACTTATCTGAAATAGTGCCGCAGACGAGCTGCGCTAAGAAGCCTCCTGCCATCGCCGATCCCATAAATGCACCCACCGAGCCCACTCCAAGCCCCGCGCTTAGCACGAAAACGCTCGCCATCGAAAAAAAGCCGTTAATCAAAATGCCCGCGCAAACCACCGTCGCAAACGCAAGCGGCGGCACTATTGAAATTTGCGGCATCGAAACTCGCATGCGAGCGGGAACCCTAGGAGGGTTGAAGCGGATTAAATTTACCGGCAGCAGCGCTAGGATGATAAAAAATGCGCTTAGCACGAAAACTTTCATCGTTCCGAAATTTAGCGCTAAAATTATAACTCCTATCGCAAACGCGCCGTAAAAAACCGCTTCGTAGATCGCGAGCACGCGGGAGCGGATAGTGTTTGTGATCTTTGAGTTGATCCAGCTTTCGATTATCATCAAAAGTGCGTAGTAGCAAAAGCCCAAAATAAAGCGCAAAATCGCCCAATACACGAAGTTTGAGCCAAGATCATGCAGCATTGCAGCAATTCCGAAAAGCGCCGTAAAGACCGCGTATGCCCGCACGTGCGTTAATGCGCCGATTATCGAAGGCACGAAAAAGCCGCTAAAGATCGCTCCTAAAAAGAAAAACGCCGAAATTAATCCGATCTCAAGCTCGCTGTGGCCGGATTCTTTTAGCATGATGCCCGCGCTTGCGATGACTAGCGCGTCGCCGATAAACATAAAGAAAATCCCCAGAAATAGGGGGCTTAGCGAGCGTGCCGCGCGCATAGATTCAAACAATGACTTTTCCTTGGAATTAAATTTGACGTATTGTAGCCTTTTATTGATTAAAGCTCGGTTTTTATGGCAAAATATTTGAAAAAAATTTTGAAGGAGCGGGTATGAGATTAAAAATTTTAACCGCATTTTTACTGGCGGCGATATTTGGCGGATGCGCGGCGTTTCGAGGCAAGGTATATATATTGGAGGATCCCAAGGTAAAGGAAGCATATAGCGCGATAGAGTTACCGTATAGCGTTAAGATAGATGGAGAAACTTTTACCAGAAAGTATAAAAATCTTGCGGCGGCATATTATTTTTTAAACGGTGAGGAAGGATTTGGCTGGAGTAAGCTCGTATCTATATCATATTTCAACGACGTAAAAAATATCGATGAGTATGCGTATGGGATATATCAAGCGATCGAAGAGGCCAATGCGGGAAAAAAACAAGAGGATCGACGCTCCTTCGGCATTTTAAAGACCAACCATACGCAAGCTATAATAGTACTCCTCAATCCGCCCGCCCCCGGAGATCCTAATTTCAATAAATATGAAGTCGATCTAATGGTTGCAGATATGCAAAGCTGCGGACTTGTACTTGTGCAATACGCGAAAAATTTCGATTCGGATAGGGATTTTAAAAAGATGCGAAAATTTATAAAGGAAAATAAAGCTAAAATTTTACCGCAGATGCCTAAGATAAAGTGCAGGTAGCGCCGAAAAGCCCAGTGTGCGATAAAATTTTACCGCAGCGGTTTTAAAACGGCGCGAGCGTTTAAATTTAGAGACGAGCCACAACGAAGCGCTGAAATTTTGAGATAAATTTTAATCCGGATAAAAAGCTCGGTAGCCAAAATAACAATCCGCGCGGCTAAATTTCAAAATAAAATTTCAATCCTTGCGGATAAATTTATACGGTTTACTTCAAAGATAAAATTTCAAAATTTCATAGAGCAAAACCGGGGTGCAAAAGGGGTAAAATTTTAAAGCTCTAGCCGTTTTGCATGATCCCCTTTAGGCTGCGATACTCCTCGCATTCGCCCGTTAGCTTCGCGTCGGTGCCGATAGCGAGGATGCGGCCGTTTTTCATCACGGCGATATTATCGGCGCGCTCGATCGTGGAGAGGCGGTGGGCGATTACAAAGACGATTTTGCTTTGTTTGATCTTTTCGATGACGTTTGAGATCTCCTTTTCGCTTGCGTTATCCAGCGCCGAAGTCGCCTCGTCGAATATTAAAATTTGCGGGTCCTTATACAGTGCGCGCGCGATGGCGATACGCTGGCGCTGCCCGCCGCTAAGATTTGCGCCGAACTCGCTAAGCACGGTGTAAATTCCATCCTTCATCGAGCTTACGAACTCATAGGCGTTGGCGAGCTTCAGCGCTTCTATGACGCGCTGCTCGTTAAATTCCGCGCCGTAGCTTACGTTTTGCGCGATCGTATCGTTAAAAATATAGACGCGCTGGCTTACCAGACCGATATTTTCGCGCAGACTAGGGATGCTAAACTCGCCGATCTCGTCGTTGCCGTTGAATAAAATTTTACCGCTGCTTGCATCGTAAAAGCGCATCAGAAGGTTCACGACCGAGCTTTTGCCGCCGCCGCTGTTTCCGACGAGCGCTAAAATTTCGCCCTTTTTGACGCTGAAGCTTATATCTTTCAGCGCCGCCTTGTCGCCGTAGTTTAGCGACACGTCGCAAAAGCTCACCGAGCCTATCTCACCCATCTGCTTGCCGCCTCCGACGATCGTAGGCTCCAAGTCTATCAGCTCAAACGTCCGCTCGCTCGCTGCGATAGCGTCTTGCATGTTGTTGTAGAGCGATGAGACCTTTTTTATCGGCGTGTAAACCATAAAAAGCGCCGTAAGGAAGCTAAAAAAGCTGCCGATGCTCATCTGGCCCGCGATAACCTCCTGCCCTCCGACGATGATCACCACGGCGATGCCCACTGCGCCTAGCATCTCCATGATCGGGCTTACCAGACATGTCGTTACGACCGCCTTTAAATTTAGACCGAAAAATTTCTTGTTTTCGGCGTTAAATTTCTCCACCTCAAAGCTTTCGGCATTGCTTGCCTTGACGATTTCGATGTTGGAGTAAATTTGACTGAGCGCCGAGGAGATATCGGAGGTTTTCTCTTGAGACTCGCGCGAAATTTTTTTCATCCGCTTTGCAAGGCGCGAGAGCGGATATATCGCGCACGGAAAGACCACGAGCGCGAAAAACGAAAGCTTTGGGCTCTGATAGATCACGACGCCCAAAAGCCCCAAAATCGTAATGATCTGCGTGAAAAAATCGGGGATCATATTCGAAACCACGACGCGGATACGCTCGATGTCGTTGATCGTGCGGCTGATGAGCTCGCCCGTGCGGAATCGGTTGAAAAAATCCACGTCCAGTCGCACGAGGCTTGCGACGAGCCTATCGCGGAAGCGGCGCACCGTGTCTTGACCGATGAAGGCGGTGAAGTAGTTTTGCATAAACGCGCCGCCGCTTTTCATCGCAAAAACCACGATGATCGCGATCGGAAGCGTATAGAGATACGGCTCGTTTTTTTCGACGAAAATTTTATTTAAAACGGGCTCGACCAGCTTAGCGCTCGCAGCGGTCGCCACGCTCGTCATCACCATACCCAAAATCGCCAATGCAAACTGCGGCTTGTAATCCCTAAAATAGGGCTTAAAGCGCGATAGTAAAGTTTTAAAGCCGTTCAAATGCTATCCTTTTTTATAAAATTTTTAAAATTTAAAATCCTAAAATTTATGAAATTTTTAAAATTTAAAATCCAAAAATTTATGAAATTTTAAAATTTACAATTCCAAAATTCTTGAAATTCCAAAATTTATGATTCTAAAATTCCTTAAATTTTAGAATTTCCAACCCCCAAATTTCTAAAATTTTAGAATTTCGGCCGCGAGGCAGCACAAATTTGCGCTTCGCAAGCTCACTAAATCAACTCGCTCGCATGCGGCGACCGTGCGGGCGACGCCGAGATTTAGCTTTTTTATTTGCTACTTTCGAAGCGTAAAGCGCTTTAAAATGGCTTTTGCGCATCGCAGAGCGGTTTTTACATTACCATTTTTAAAGCGCAAGGCGCCTTAAAAGCGAGCGAGTTTTTATTCATCGCGATTTCTAAACACTTTCGCACGTCATAAGCGTTAAATGCTTTGAGGCGCCATAAAGCGCTACAAAGTGCCGTATCGTAATTGCATCGCGTTATATCGCTATTTTGCAGCGCCGCGCCGCATTGCGCTTTTGCGCCGCCGCACCGCCGAATGAAAATCGCAGCCTGTCTTGTGGCTTTGCCGCTACATCAGCCGTATCGACAAATGAAATCGCGACTTTCGTCGCTGCGCGCACCCGCGTACAATATTGCCATAAAAATCACGCGGAAATTTGCGCGTTGCGGCAACATATTCCACTGCACCTAGTCGCGTTAAAATTTACGCACAGGCTGCCGCAGTGCTACTTTCACTGCGCTGCATCGCAACCTTGCATCGCCAATTGCCATAAAATCGCACTAAAATTTACGCACAGACAAGCCGTAGTGCACCGCTGTAACGCGCCATATCGCGCCGCCGCATCAGCCGCGCCGACGAATTAAAATTGCGTCCGCCTTGCGCCTCTGTCGTCGCGTCATGCTGCACATTGCATCACTCCTGCGCCGCACCACTAAATAAAATCACGCCGCCGTATTGCGATGCCGCAGATAAAAATCGCGCTAAAATTTACGCACGAATTATTGTTCGGATTTACGCTTTGCGCAGCAAAAATCGTAAAATTTAACGTAAAATTTTGCGATAAATTTTACGTTTTATTCCGCCGCGACCTCCCAAACGGTGCCGCCAGGCGCGTCCATCACTTCAATCTTCATATCCGTAAGGCGCGCCCTGATGGCATCCGCGCTCGCAAAGTCCTTTTCCGCCTTCGCCTGTGCGCGCTGTTTTATCAGCTCCTCGATCTGCGCTCTTTGCTGCTCGCTCACGCCGAAGCGAAAGTATTCGGTCTCATCTTCGTATAAAATTCCAAGGGTCTGCTTCGCAAACTCCAAATTTGCAGCGATAAGGGCTTTTAGCGCCTTGTCTTTTGGCGCACGATCTAGCGCTTCATTCGCGCTTGCTACGAAGCTATCAAGCACTGCAAGCGCGCCTGAGGTATTGAGATCGTCGCTTAAAAACTCCATCATCTCCGATCTAAATTTAGCCTCCGCAGCAGGCAGTTCTGGCGCGGAATTTTTAGGCTTGGAATTCGGTGCCGCGTTTGGGCTTAAACTTTGAGATCCGCTCGAAGTTAAATTTCGCCCTGTATCCCCGCAGGTCTGCACAGAGCTTGCGGATGAAATTTGCGCAGTATGTTCAGATACACATACCGCAGAATTTTGCCCCGTAGCGGGAGCTAAAACGTCACGGACGCGCTTTTTAAGGCGGTAAATTTTATCAAGTCTCTTTTTGCTTGCAAGCAGATCGGCTATCGAATAATTAAAATTTGCCCTGTAATGCGAGCTTAAAAGATAAAACCTCAGCGCCTCGCCTGGTGCGATTTTTAGGGCGTCTCCTACAAAAAAGGAGTTGCCTAGGCTCTTGCTCATCTTTTCGTTATTTACCTGCACGAAGCCGTTGTGAAGCCAGTATTTGCTTAGCGCTCTATGGCGGGCGCAGCGGCACTGCGCGGCTTCGTTTTCGTGATGAGGGAAGAGCAGATCGGCGCCGCCTGCGTGAATGTCGATGCAAAATTGCGGATCGCCGCTATCAAGGTGCGCTAAAATCATCGCGACGCACTCGCTGTGCCAGCCGGGGCGCCCTCTGCCAAACGGGCTATCGAACCAATTCTCGTCAAATTTCCACAGCACGAAGTCCTTCTCGTCGTGCTTAGCATCGTTTGAGGCGACGCGGGCGATGTTTTTGCCGGCACCCTCTTTTTTGCCGCTAAGACTTAGATAATCCCCGTCCTTGCGCGTGTCGAAGTAGATGCCGTCACCCGCGATCTCGTAGGCAAAGCCTTTTTGAAGAAGTGAAGATATAAGCTCGCAGATCGCGGCGATATTTTCGGTCGCCTTGGGCGAAATGCTCGCGTCCGCGACGTTTAGCGCGCTCATATCCTGCAAATATCTGCGGGTGTAAAGCTCCGTGATCTCCTCGAGACTCTTGCCTGTTTCCGCCATCTTTTTTAAAATTTTATCGTCGATGTCGGTGAAATTTCGCGCAAATTTTACCTCATAGCCCTCCGCTTGTAGTACGCGGCGCAGCAGATCGAAGCTCACGGCGCTTTTTGCGTGCCCTAAATGCGCGTCGTCATAAACGGTCGGGCCGCAGGCGTAAATGCGCGCTACCCCCTCGCTAATGGGCTTAAATGGGAGCTTCTTTTTACTCAAACTATCATAAATTACCATAATACAAGCCTTTTAAAATGTATAAAATCGCCGCTTCGCCCGCACAAAGCGCCGCGATCGCAATAATTTTTTTTGCGCGGATTATAGCTAAAAAGTTATTAAATCCAAAAAAATAGAGGTTAAAGCCGAGCAGAAACGCCCCCGTTATCGTGCTTGCAAACGCAAGCCCCACCGCTCCGAACGGTTTAAAAAACAGCGCGCACAAAGCGACGTTTATAAAGACGCACCAGATCGAAATTTTCGCGCTTAGCTTCTGCTTCATATTCGCATACAGCCAGTGCGAAAAAATCCTGGATAGCCCAAACGGCACGAGCCCCGCCATATACGCGCCGAGAACTGCGGCGCATTCGATGGAATTTTGGCGGGTAAATTCTCCGCGCTCAAACAGCAGCTGCGTGATCTCGTTTCGCAGCATCACGCCGCCTATCGCAGAGAGCCCGAGCAGCGCCAAAAGGAAGTAAAATCCGCGCTCCACGAGCGCCAGAGCTTGCGCGTCGTCGCGAGCTTTTACAAATTTGCTCATGCGCGGAAAGATCGCCGTGCTAAGCGCGATCGCAAAAAGCGCGAGCGGCAGCTGAAATATGCGGTTTGCGTAGTAGAGATAACTGATACTGCCGCTAGCAAGGAAGCTCGCAAAAAAGGTATCTATAAACGAGCTTAGCTGAAGCGCCGACGCACCGAGCACGCCCGCGAAAAAATTTTTATAAAAGCCCTGCGTCTGCGGTTTATCACCCCGCGCAAGCCGCGCAAAGCCGCCCGCTAAGACGCGTAGCATGCCGGTGAACTTCAGCGCATAAACGTGCACCGCAAGCTGTAAAAGCCCGCCCGCTACGACGCCGAAGCTAAGATAGAGCACCGCCGTGGTGCCGTCCTTACCGCGAGCTAGCAAAAGCGCCGCAATCATCGCCAAATTTAAAAGCGCAGTCGAAAACGCCGTCGTAGCGAAGTGGTCGCGATACTGAAGCAGCGAGGCAAAGAGCGTAACGACGAAGATAAACGTGAGGTAGAAAAAATTTATCCGCACGTACGGCACCGCAAGACCGATCTGCTCGGCGCTAAATCCGTATGCTAAAACTTTGGTAAAAACGGGCGCGGCGAGCAGCACGAGCGCCGTTAGAAGCGCGATGAAAACGCTAAATTTAATAAGCACCGCTGCGGCAAAAATTCCTTTTTTGCGCGCGGCGGTAAAGCTAGGCAAAAATGCCTGCGTAAAGGCTCCCTCGCCGAATAGTCTGCGGAAAAGATTGGGTAGTTTAAACGCTACGAAAAACAGATCGCTATAAATCCCCGCGCCCAAAACCGATGCGGTAAGCAGGTCGCGCACGAAACCCAAAACTCGCGAAACCAGCGTGCCTGCGCTATTTGTAAAAAAGCCTCTGAGCATAAATCTCCATTAAATTTTATAAAATGCCAAGGTTGATTATATTATAATTTCCCCTATTTTTTGATTTTGGAGAGAAATTTTTGCGGAATTTAGCCTTTTCGCTCGAAAGCTCGGGCGGGAAAAACACCTTATCGCTACGCGGGCAGTGGAACTACAAAAGCTCGCGCTCACAGCTACTTGCACTAAAAAAGGCGGTAAAAAATCTAGACGAGCTGGAGCTAAGCTTAAGCGAAATTTCAAATTTAGACTATTTCATGGCGCTGATGATCAAAAATGCCCTTGCCGGCAAGCGGGTTAGCCTTGTTGAGAATAACTGCAAAGCCGCCAAAATTCTAAGCTTTATGGATGATAAAACGATCGATTTTAGCTATGTACCCGAATCTCGTAGGCTAAATTTTTTAGCGCAGATCGGACTTTATTGCCATCTTGGAATTCTAGGCTTGCTAAGCCTTGCAAGCTTTTTGGGCGAGTTTTTCTCCAAACTTACGGCTTTTATAATTCATCCGATGAAATTCCGCTTCAAAGAAACCGTAAATTTCATCAAAGATAGCGGCATAGACGCACTTTTCATAGTCTCACTGACGGCATTTTTGATCGGTATCGTGCTTGCTTACATAGGCTCTGATATGCTTTCTAAATTTGGTGCCAGCATCTATATCATCGATATAATGGGCGCTTTGACGCTTCGTGAGGTAGCGCCTCTTATCGCCGCTATCGTTATCGCGGGTCGCTCGGCTTCGAGCTTTACGGCACAGATCGGCGTGATGAAGATCACCGAAGAGATCGATGCGATGAGGACGATGGGCTTTGATCCGTTTTATTTTCTTGCGATGCCGCGCATTATCGCGATGGTACTAATCATGCCGCTAGTCATTTTTATCGCAGATTCGGTAAGTATTTTTGCTCAGATGATCGTGTGTGATGCGTATTTAGATATAGCCTTTAGCGATTATTTGGATAGATTTAAGGCTTCTGTAGAGCTTAGGCATTTTTTAGTAGGTATAATTAAAGCGCCGTTTTTCGGGGCATTCATTGCTATCATCGGCTGCATGCGGGGTTTTGAGGTCAAAGGAAATACACAAAGCATCGGCGAATACACTACCATTAGCGTCGTAAATGCGATATTTTGGGTCATTGCGATCGACGCGGTATTTGCGGTTCTGTTTTCGGAGATCGGGCTATGAGCGAGCAAGTACAATCCGGCGAAAGCGCTAAAATTATAGTCGCGCGCGATGTTACTACTGCGTACGGATCGCGCATTATGCACGATAGCGTAAGCTTTAGCGTCAAAAAGGGCGAAATTTACGGCTTTTTAGGTGGCAGCGGCAGCGGCAAAACGACGCTGATGAAAACGCTCATATTTTTAAAGCGCCCGCAAAGCGGCGAGATTAAAATTTTTGGGCGTGATATTTGGCGCGCGAGCGAAGCAGGGCAAAACGAGATCCGCCTAAAATGCGGCGTGATGTTTCAGTTCGGCGCGCTTTACAGCTCGATGAGCGTGCTCGAAAACGTAGGCGTGCTGCTGCGCGAATACTCTAAATTTAGCGAGCGCGAGATAGATGAGCTATCGATGTTTTGGATCCAAAAGGTGGGGCTTAGGAAGGAAGCCGCAGCGCTTAGACCAAACGAGCTTAGCGGCGGTATGAAAAAGCGCGTGGCGCTGGCTCGCGCGCTAGCACTTAGTCCTGAAATTTTATTTTTGGACGAGCCAAACTCGGGGCTTGATCCGCTTAGCGCCAGAGCCCTTGATAGGCTTGTTTGCGAGCTTAGAGACAGCCTTGGCGTCACGGTCGTGATAGTGACGCACGACGTGGATAGTATCTTTGACATTTTGGATAGGTTTTTGATCGTGGATAATCAAAAAATCGCCTTTGAAGGAAACATCGAGGAAATTTCAAACCTAGAGAATAATCCGCTCGAAGAGCTATTTAAGATGCGACAAAGGGATTGAGCTTTGAAATTTACCGAGCCGAAATACGCATCGCGGCGGGTAAAATTTTGAATGGATCAAATTTTAGCGGTTAAAATTTAGCGGGCAAATTTTAAAATTTAGGAGCCAAAATGGATAAGTTTAGACAAAGATATATCGCGATTCAAAAGGCGTTTTGGGATTCTGACGGCGATGCGAGAAGCATTTTAGCGCTGTATGAGTTCAAAGACGAGCTCGAAAAATGCGGCGAAAAAGAGGTAAAAGCCGTGCTGGTGGACGTTTATGAGCTACTCGGGCTAAAAAAGAGCGCCTGCGAATTGCTCGGCGAAATTCGCGATCCAAAGGATAGAAAGCAGCTTAAAAAGCTCGACTATCTGCGGCAATACGGCGCAGACGGCGACGCGGACGCGATAAAGCGCCCCAAAACCGCGAGCGAGGCGGCGCGCGTGAGCGAAAAATCAAAAGCCCTGCCTCATTTTCGCTATCATCCCGACCCCTTCAAAACGGGCGTGTTTAAAGAGGATACAAGCGTGCTTTGCGAGTGCTGCGAGCAGGCGACGGGCGTTTATTATCGCGGTAGCATTTACTGCACGGCGGACGTGAAATACCTCTGCCCGCACTGTATCGCTAGCGGCGCGGCTGCAGCGAAATTTGACGCCGGCTTCATCCAGGACGCCGATCCTCTGCCGTCAGGCGCTGCGGACGCGCAGGGCAAAACCGAAGAGCTGTTTAAAAGGACGCCGGGGTATTTTAGCTGGCAGGGGGCGCATTGGCTCACGTGTTGCGACGATTACTGCGAGTTTTTAGGCGACGTTGGCACGAAGGAGCTGCAGGATTTGGGCGCCCTGGAGGAGGTCTTTGCCGAATACGCCATGCGCGGGGAATTTGCGGTAGAGGACGTGCGTGACTGCCTCGTCGCAGGAGGCGACACGGCGGGCTATTTGTTCAGATGTCTGCATTGCGGGAAATATAAAATTTATGTCGATGCGAGCTAAAATTTTAAAGTAGCGGCGGAATTTTAAATTTTAAACTTCGCCAGGAATTTTAGACCCCCGCGAGCATAAACGAGCATAAAATTTTAAAATTTAGACCGCGACGGCGCGATCAAATTTTAAAATTTAAACGGGGCGCATTTGCGGGATAGCGCATTTAAATTTTAAAATTTTAACAAGCAAGCGGCGCTAAATTAAACCGGGACGTCAAAATTTTACGCTAAAATACGGCGCGGCGATATTTTGAAATTTCAAAATGCACGCTAAGCTTTAAAATTTGAACTCAGATAATTCTGCAAATTTTGCGGCTATTTGAGAAAGTGCTAAGTTTTAAAATTTAAGCCTAAACGGCTATTTTAAGGCATATCGCAGGGCTTAAATTTTACGCTCTGAAATTAGGAGAAAAGATTGGAAAATAGAACTTCATACACGATAGTAGGCGCATTTGTTATGATCTGCGTCGCGGCTCTTACGGCGTTTATGTGGTGGATGCTTACTAAGACCGACCGCGGCGAGAGCTACCGCTCCTACTATATCCACACAAAAGAGCTTCCCGTAGGCATTAAGGAGAATTCCGAGGTTAAATTTATCGGCGTAAATGCGGGCATCATCAAAAGTATCGACTTTGCCGATATCGAAAATGCGATCATCGAGATTGAAATTTCAGTAAAAAGCAAGCTACCGATCTCACAAGATAGCGTCGCTAAGGTAGAATCTCAAGGCATCAGCGGAATCGCGTTTATAAATATCACGAAAGGAAGCGGCAAGCTTTTCCCGCCGAATGATAAAAAGCCAATAATTGCGCTGGATAAGACGCTTCTTGATAAAATCGGCTCTAAAGCCGAAGTCATCACCGATAGCGTGAGTGAGATGATCTTTAAGATTAATGGGCTACTGTCTAAGCAAAATACCGATAAAGTGGATAGAATTCTATCTTCGATGGATAAATTTAGCGCCGAGTTAAGCGATGAGAAAAAATTCCAAAGCCTAGACGCACTGCTTGCTAACGTAAATACTCTCATAGCAAATTTAAACGAGCGCGAGAAGGAGCTAGACGCGCTGCTAGATAATCTAAACGCCTTTGCCGTGAGTGCTGCCAATCTATCGAATTCACTGGATAAAACCGCAGGTATCATCACTAAGCGTATCGATCGCGGCGAGTACAATCTAAAAGCGATCTTGGATCCTACGCTTGAGGAGGCAAAAAACACTCTTGGTGAGCTAAAAAAATCGCTTAGAGAATTCCAAGGCGCGATGTTTAGGCTAGAGGACAATCCTTACGATTTCTTTTTTAAAGACACTTCTAAAGGCGCGGATCGCGACGATAAAAAGGAATAAAGATGAAAAATTTTATAAAGTTTACGCTTGCTGCGACGTTAGCAGCGATATTTTTAGGCGGCTGCTTAGCCAAGCAGGCTAAGCCATACACCTATTACGAGCTGCGTTATGATCAAAAGCGCTGCGTAAATCCTAGCGGCGCGCGCAAAAATATCTTTATCGACACTATCACGGCGACCGATCTCGTCGATAGGCGGGATATTTTAATAGTGGATTTTAGAAACCGAACGCGGTTCGCAAGCGACGCCAAATTTATCACGATGCCTAGCGAGATGGTATATAAGGCGCTGCTTGATGCGGCATTTTCCACCTACTCGCTAAATCCGATCTTTGTGCCAAAAGAGCGGGATTTGCGCCTAAAAACTAGTATCGTAGCGCTTCAGATCAATAACGATCAAGCAACCGTCACGATGGGATATGAAATTTTAAATTCTTTAGAAAGCATAAAATCAGGCATCGTTACTAAGCGCGTTTTCGTGCCAGATCCCAGCTCGCAAAGCATTTATAATGCTCTAAATTTAGCGCTTAATGAGAGCATAAACGAAATTTTAAAGGCTCTTAGATGATAGCAGCGATCGAAGGAATTATCACGCGCAAGGAGCCCACTGCTTGCGTCATTAAATGCGCTAGCGGCGTGAGCTACGCTCTTTCATTGTCATTAAATACCTCCGCGAAGCTCACGCAGGGCGAGCTAACCGAGCTTGCGTGCGTACAAATTCTGCGCGAGGATGCCGATTTGCTGTATGGGTTTTTAGACGAGAGTGAAAAAAAGATGTTTGAAACCCTAATCAAGCTTAGCGGTGTAGGTGCAAGCACGGCGATGGCGGTTTGTTCGACGCTCGCTCCGCAGGATTTCGCGCGTTGCGTAGCTACGGGGGATGCTGCGACGCTAACTTCAGTTCCTGGTATCGGCCCAAAGACCGCTAGACGGATCATTGCTGAACTAGGCGATGCGAAGCTAATGGAATTTGATTCTAGCGAGACTTATAAGAACGAAGCGGCGTCCGCGCTGCAAAGCCTTGGATTTAAGCGCGATAAGATCAATCAAATTTTAGCGGGATGCAGCAGCACGAATACGTCAGATCTTGTCAAAGAGGCGTTAAAAAAATTAGCGTAGAAAATAAAATTTGAAGGAAAACAATGAAATTTGGCATAGTTTTTGGAGCTCAAAGCTACGAGCACGAAGTAAGCATAATCTCGGCAATTGCCGTTAAAAATGCCCTAAAAGGCTGGGACTTAGAGTTTGTATTTTGCGATAAAAATCGTAAATTTTACCGCATCGAGGATAAAAATATGCGCGCGGCATATTTTAAGCAGGGTGGCTATGCTAAAGCAAAAGAGCTTAGCATCGGTGCGGGCGGATTTTTTGAGAGTGGAATGTTTAGCAAAAGCATGCTAGAAGTCGGCACATATATCAATCTAATCCATGGCTGCGACGGCGAGGATGGCAAAATGGCAGCGCTATTTGAGTTTTTTGGCATCCCTTATATCGGACCTCGCATCGAAGCTAGCGTTCTAAGCTATAATAAAATTTTAACCAAGCACCTAGCTGCAATCGCAAATGTAAAAACCTTGCCGTATGAGATCGTAAATCGTACTAGTCTGCCTAATTTTAATTTTCCGATCATCGTTAAGCCCGCTCATTTGGGCTCTAGCATCGGAATTTCTATAGCCAAGAACGAAAGCGAGTTTAGCTATGCGCTGGATCAGGCTTTTGAGCTGGACGACAGCGCGATCGTAGAGCCGTACTGGGAAAACGTAAAGGAATTCAATCTCGCAGGCGCTAAAATAGACGGCAAAATCGTATTTTCAAACATCGAAGAGCCAAAAAAAGAGGGCTATTTAAATTTCGATCGTAAATATTTGGATTTTTCGCGTAGTGGCGCGATCGAGCCCGCTCGTCCTGGCGCTTTGCTAGAGGGTAAGATGAAAGACGCCTTTACGCGGCTTTATAACGCAGGATCATTCGATGGCGCGCTCATTCGCTGCGATTTTTTTGAAAAAGAGGGCGAAATTTATCTAAACGAGATAAATCCAAATCCTGGCAGCCTCGCAAACTACCTATTTGATGATTTCTCCGAGGTCTTAGCAGCTCTTGCTTCGTCGCTGCCGCCAATGAGGCAGATACCTGTAAGCTACGAGCTAATCACCAAAATCACCGCTAATAAGTAGCCAATTATTTAAAATTTTACGCTAAATTTTGCGTAAAATTTTACTCCAAAAGGTCGAGTTATGATAAATCAAGACGAAATTTACACCGCTACCGAGATCGTGCGCAATTTCAGCACCGTTTTAAACAAGATCAAAAATCAAGAGATCAAAAAAGCCCTGATCGTCAAAAACAATAAATTTGAAGCCGTGATGATCAGTATGAGCGAGTTTGAGCGGCTCGAAAAAGCAGTCGAGCTACTCAAGGCCGTTTACGCCAAAAGGAGCGGCGGTGGCGAGTAAGGAGCTCATCTGCGGCGGCGAGAGCTACAAAATCAGCTACGAAATTTCAAACCTGCAGCGCACCGAATATATTTTGGTGTTGCACGGCTGGGGTGCAAACAAGGCGCTTATGTCTCGGGTTTTTGCGGATAAATTCCGCCGTTACGCGTTAGTGTGCGTCGATCTGCCGGGATTCGGCGCCAGCTCGCAGCCCGCACGCGCCCTTGGCAGCAAGGATTACGCGGAGATTATGCGCGCCTTTATCGCAGCTTTCGGCAAGCAGCCCGCAGCGATCATGGGACACAGCTTCGGCGGCAAGATCGCCGCGTTGCTGGCTCCGCGCAATCTCATACTGCTAAGCAGCGCGGGTATCATCGAGCCGAAGCCCTTTGTAGTGCGCGCCAAAATCGCGATTTTTAAAATTTTAAAAAAGCTTGGACTGGCGGGGCTTTGGCGCGCGTTTGCAAGCAAGGATGCCGCAGGTATGAGCAAGACGATGTATGAGACGCTAAAAAACGTCGTAAATGAGGACTTCCGCGACATTTTTTCCGCGCTAAGCCTGCAAAATGCGCTCATCTTTTGGGGCAAGGACGATCGCGCCACTAGCCTAAAAAGCGGCGAGTTGATCCACTCGCTCGTCAAAAATAGTAAATTTTATCCGCTGGCGGGGGATCACTTTTTCTTTTTGCAGAGCGCGGATTTTATCGGCGAGCAGATCGAAAAGGAGCTTAGCGGCAGCCAAATTTAACGATTCGGTGCCGCGCTAAATTTAAAACAAAACGTGATTTGGTGTAAATTTTAAAATTTAGCCGCGAAATTTTAGCGCCGCTAAAAATCGCGTTTTAGATGCAAAAACAGATCGCGCGAAAAGCAAGAGCGGGCGCATTTTAAAAAGCATTTCAATGCGGCGCTTTAGTGCAGTTCGCCCGCGTTTTAAAATTTTGCGGAGTGTTTGCGCAAAGATCGCGAACCGAAGCGCAAATTTAGATTATAAAGCCGCGAGCACGCGGCACATATTTAAAATTTAGCGGTGTAAAATACGTTCTTTGGGCGCGTAGTATAAAACGCAAAGCTCAAATTGCGGCGTGCCGCGTTAAATTTTAAAATTTTACACGGCAGAGGATCGTTTCCGCTCTGCGCCCGCAATTGCGGCAGCCGTACAATAGACGACACCGCGTGCGTGCACCGAAAAGCGGGCAATTAAATTTAGTCGCACCGCGTCATGTATTTACCGTGACAGAAGGTCTATGTGCCATAAATAATGCAAATCATCGCGTGAAATAGGGCGCTATATCGCAAGATACGCAGCATGCAAAAATTTCAGGTCGCGAGAGATAGATACTGCGCGGTATCGAGAACAAAAGACGGGGCACGACGGCGGCAAATTTATCGAGCGCGCGGCTCGTGCAGCCAATACGAGCGCATGAATTTATGAGTGCGCAAGTTTGTAAAAATAGAATTTGCAAAGCAAGAATTTGTAAAATTTGCAAATGAAGTCTAATGTCGGTTGGCTCGAGCTCGCCGCATTTTGCCCGCACAGGCTCGCAAAGCGGGCGCGCAAATTTATAAAAAAGGAATTTTAAAAGATGAATATAATATTTTTGATCGCGCATGCGGCATTCGTCCTGCTGCTGGGCTTTTATCTGATTACCTGCTTGCAGTGGTTTTCGTACAAGCCCGCGCGCATCATCTTTCATTTCACCAAGCCCGCGTGGCACCTTTATTTTTTGATTTTGCCGCTAGCGGCGTATTTTGGCTGCGAGATCGCGGCGAGCCTCTGCGCGGCTAAATTCGGCGCCGCGCCCCTCTATGCCTTGCACGCCGCTAAAATTCTAATCGTCGCGGTCTATGCGCTAGCGCTTTATTTTTGGCAAAGAGGGCTTGATAAAAAGCTCGTCTTTACGCCGCGCGTGAAGCGTTTTTTTGCGATTTTAGCGGTTTGTGTGTTTAGCTTTAGCGCCGCGTTTTATGCCGCGGGGGGCCCGATTTTGCCGATCTTTTTACCGCTTGGCGCGGGCTTTGCGGCGAGTTTTGCTTACGAGCGAGCGCAGGCTGCGAAATTTAAGGCCACCGCGCGCAAAAAACTAGCCCAGATGCCCTCCCTTACGATCATTCAGATCACTGCGAGCTACGGCAAGACGAGCATTAAAAACTTCTTGTATCAAATTTTAAAAAGCGACTTTCGCTGCTACAAGACGCCGCGCTCGGTAAACACGCTAGCAGGGCTCGTGCGCGACGTAAACGAGGCGCTGCCCGCAGATACGCAGATCTACATCGCCGAAGCAGGCGCCAGGCTAAGCGGCGACATCGCCGAGATCACCGAGTTTTTGGCGCCGCAAATCGTCGTCGTGGGCGAGATCGGCGCGCAACACATCGAGTATTTCAAAAGCATCGAAAACATCCGCGAAACCAAGCTCGAAGCGCTAACAAGCGCGCGGCTAAAGCATGCGTTTTTGCACAGCTGCACGCAAAAAAGCCCGAGCGAGCGCGTCACGATCTACGACGAGGGGCTAGAAATTTGCGGCGCGGATCTGGACGGAATAAAATTTAGCCTTAGCTTGAGCGAGGATGAGCCCCTCGCGAGCGGCGAGAATTACGTGCCGCACGTAGAAATACCCGCCGCAAAAGGCGAAGGGCAGGGCGGTTTAAACCTAGATGCAGGCAGTGCGGCATACGCGGAAAAAGATAAAAATTCTAAAAATTACGGCGCCGATTTTGACGATGCAAATTCCATGTCCTGCGCCGAGCGGAGCGAGCAAGAATTTTACGAACAAGCCGCCCGTGCCGCTAGCGACGATAAAATTTGCGGCAGCAAAGAGCGGGGCGTGCAAGAGACTCCAAACGGGCGGAGCGAACATGGAAAGAGACACGAGTTTTTCGCGCCGATTTTGGGTAAATTTAACGCTGCAAATCTCGCCGTGTGCATAAAGATCGCGCGATTTTTGGGTCTTAGCGCAGATAGGATCAAAAGCCGCGTCGCGCACGTCGACGCCGTCGAGCACCGCCTCGCGCGTCTCGATGCGGGCGGCAAGATCATCATCGACGATAGTTTCAACGGCAATCTAAGCGGCATGCTGCAAAGCTACGAGCTGATGCGAAGCTACGGCGGGCGCAAGATCATCATCACGCCGGGCATCGTCGAGAGCACGCGCGAGGACAACGAGACGCTCGCCGCCAAGATCGATGAAATTTTCGATCTCGCGATCATTACGGGCGAGTTAAATTCCGAGGTTCTGCAAAGAAAGATCGATCCCACAAAGACTATCGTCTTGAAAGACAAGCGCGATTTGCAGCGGGTTTTGAGCGAAAATACGCACAGCGGCGATCTAATTTTGTTTTCAAACGACGCGCCGAGCTTCATTTAAGCGGCTTTGGCGATACGGCTTGCTCTACCCTGAGGTATACAGCGCGATTTAGCAGGGTGCGTTTTTTAGAAAAAAGACTTTGAGCGGGTGCGGCGAGCGATTTAAACGCGATCTATCGAGCGATTAGTTTGTGGGCGCGGCGCGATCTGTTTAAATAAACAATCTGGTGCGGCTAAATTTCGGCGCACCATTATAAAATCGCAATCTTGTGCGCGATTAAATTTACGATTAAATTTAAAGGAAAGCTATGGATTTACGAGAAAATATGCTAGGGCAGCTGCGGGCGCTAAGCGAGGAGAAGCTAGCGAAATTTTCGCAGCGCCTAATACCCGCGCCGCAGATTTTGGGCGTGCGCACTCCCGCACTGCGCGCACTTGCTCGCAAAAGCTTCGCCGCTTTGGGCGGCACGGACGAGGCGTGGCGCGAGCTGCAAAATTACGAGCCCGTCTTTCACGAAGAGTTCGTGCTAAAAGGCTTTTTTATAATGCTTTTAAAGCAAGATGAGGCGAAATTTGCGCTTGCGAGCAGTTTTATCAAAACGATGCCTAATTGGGCGGTTTGCGATATGTTCGCTCCGAAATTCAGGAACGCCTCTCTTGCGGACGCGCTACTAAAGCAGGCTAAAAACGGTGCGGACGAGTTTGAGAGGCGATTTTTCTACGTTTATTTTATGCGAAATATGGGCGCGCTCACGCCCGAGGAATTTTTTGAAATTTGCGCCGCCGAAAGCGACGAGCGGTACTACGTGCAGATGGGCACGGCGTGGGCGATAGCTGAGATGTTTATCAAGCAGCGTGAGATCACGCTTGCGTTTTTGGCGAGCAAACGGGCGGCTAAATTTATCCAAAACAAGGCGATATCGAAGATCCGCGATAGCTTCCGCGTAAGCAAAGCCGAAAAAGATGCGCTTTTGAAGTATAAAATTTAGCCGCGGCAGAAAGTAACGGAGGCAGTTAGAATTTCAGTTGCGCGCGGGGCTTGTCAGCCAAAATCGCGAGCTTTAAAACGTAAATTTAAGGAGAAAAAATGTTTAGCAAGGAATTTTTAGAAATTTTAAATTATGAATGCGCCGTGGGTATCGCTACCTGCGCGCACGGCGAGGCTCACATCAGCAATACGTGGAACAGATATCTAGTCATTAAAGGTGATCGCATCCTCATCCCAGCCGCGGGTATGAAAAAGACGCAAAGTAACGTGGATGCAAATCCAAACGTCGAGCTTAGCATCGCAACGAAGGAGCTAGCAGGCAGGTTCGGCGCGGGGCGCGGCTTTGTGGTGAAGGGTACGGCGCGCTTTATTGATAGCGGTGCGGAGTTTGAAGAAACGAAGGCGAAATTTCCGTTTGCTACGAGGCTACTTGAAATCACGGCTAGTAGTGTAAAACAGGTGCTGTAAGCCAAGCAGCGCAGTTTGGGTGGAATTTACGGATGGAATTCCCGATGAAATTCCGTCGCGAGCTTTACGATGAAATTTTGTCGTGAAATTTTATCGATGGAATTTTAAAGTTAGTAAAATTTTATCGACGGAACTTCGCTTCGCCGCAAAATTTTAAAGTGAGCGAAATTTTAAAGCCTGCAAAATTTCGAAGTTTGCAAGATCCGTAAGTCTCGCTCAAATTTTTAGAGCATAAATTTACACATTGAAAGGAAAAGTATGAAACGATTAGAGGGAAAAACCGCCGTAATTACGGGCGGAAGTGACGGCATAGGGCTTGGCATCGCAAAGTGTTTCGCCGAAGAGGGTGCTAATTTGATCCTACTCGGCAGAAGCGTGGAGAAATTAAAAATCGCACAGGAGGCCTTGGGCGGTTACGGCGTGAAAGCTTACGCGATAGAGGCGGATTTGGCGCAAAGCAAAACGATAAAAGGCCTTTGCGAGCGCATTTTAGCGCAATCTCCTAAGATAGATATCCTAGTAAATAACGCCGGGTTGGGAAAATTCGTACCGTTTGAGGCGACCGACGAAGCGCTGCTGGACGCTCATCTAAACCTAAACGTCAAAGCGCCATATCTGCTTACTCAGGGGCTTTTGGGCGCGCTTGCGGCTAGCAAGGGCTGCGTGATCAATATTTCGTCGTATTTTGCGAACCGAATGCTCGTAGGGCGCACCACGACGGCGTATTCGATCACCAAAGGCGCGCTAAATTCTTTCACCAAATCGCTTGCCTTCGAGGTCGGCAAACTCGGCATTCGCGTCAACGCCATAGCGCCCGGAAGCGTGCTGACGCCGCAGTTTGAGCGAAATTTAAGTGCGCTTAGCCCGCAGGGGCGCGAGGCGTTCGAGCAGATGGTGCAAAATATCTATCCGCTCGGCAAAATCGGCAGCGCGCAGGACATCGGCGATGCGGCGGTGTTTTTGGCGTCGGATGCGGCGAAATGGGTCAGCGGCGCAATATTTGCGATAGACGGCGGACTTACGACGAATTAGCCACGACTGGGCGGAATTTTGGGCGCGGGTTTTGAAATATAAAATTTTACAGAAGCGAATTCCGCCGCGAGAAATTTACTCCGTAGAATTTCGCGCGGCAAATTTTACGATGAAAAATTTAGCACGTAGAATTTTATGACGACGAATACTGCGCGTGAAATTTCGCTATGGCGAAAACGCAGAATTCCGCAAGCTGTGCGAATTACAACGTAAATTTTAAAATTTATATTGTAAAATTTTACGGCGTGCGGCTTTGGTGAAATCTCACGGAGCAGAATTTCAAGTTGCGGCAAAATGGCGCCTGCAGGGCTAAATTTAAAAACAGCGCCGGTAGCTGGCTTGAGATAATTAGAAATTAAACGAGATTGGAGATGGTTTGAGGGTTTTGTTTCTAGCGATTTTAGCGGTGTTTTTGCTCTCTTGCGCGGCGCTATTTAGCTCGTGCGCGGCTCCGCTGACGCCCGCTGGCAACGCGCTTAGCGTATACGACATCTACTCCGTAGCGCGCGACCGCCGCAGCGTAAGCGAGGTCGCTAGCGACAAGCTCATCCAGACTAAAATTCAAAGCAAAATTCTATTTACCAAAGGCCTTAGCAGCTGGGATTTGGAGGTCGAGTGCTTCTACGGCGAGGTCTATCTCATTGGGCTGCTTGAGAGTGAGGCGATGCGCGAGCCGCTGCTTGCTTTGGCTCGGCAAACCGAAGGCGTGCGGCGCGTGCATACCTATCTGCGCGTCAAAAAGCCCGAATATCCGTGCAATTCGTTTGAAATTTTTACAAATTTAAAGAAAAATCTCTTTTCCGACACCGACGTTTCGGGCACTACGGTGCGCGTGGCGATCGTAGGCTGCGACGTGGTATTTAGCGGCGTGGTGAGCGATATCGAGCACGAAAAGCACGCGATCTGGTATGCGACGCACGCGCCGGGAGTTCAGGATGTGTATTCGTTCCTGCGCGTAGTAAAGGAGTAGGGCTGTTAAATTTGATCGCTTCGGTACGGCAAATTTAACCGCTTGCGGCGGGCTAAATTTAAGGATATGCTCGATTTATTTTAGCTCGTTTGCGGGGCGATCAGCGTGTATGAAATTAAAATTTTGTCGGCGCGCAAGACAGCGGGGAATTTTAAAATTTAGCTCACGAGCGAGAGCATTAAGTAAATTTAAAGCCGCCTCAGACGATAATTTCGCAGATAAAATTTACGCCGCAAACGCCCGCCGTATTAAAACGCTAGGTGCCTTAAAAGGCGTGCCGTATTTAAAGAACGGCTAAATTAGAGACGGCGCGGGCGGGCAAAATTTAAAGGGCTGCGTTTTTAAAAGCGCTAAATTTAAAGCGAGCCGCCGAGCTAAATTTAAATATAACGCGCGCATTGTGAGCTAAAATGAGCTAAATTTAAAATCGCGTTGCCGTTATCGGCGAAATTCCAGCGAAATGACGCGAGCGCTCGCGCTAAAACATACGATTAAAATGCCCAAAGGGCGCAAAATTCAATAAATTTAAGGAGAGAAAATGAGCCAAAGCCAAAAATGTACGTACCAAACCGCGTGCGAGCTGCCTAACGTGAGGCTGATCAAGCACCCACTGATCGAGCATAAGCTCACGATCCTGCGCGATCGAGAGACCGATCCGTTTCAGTTCCGTATGCTCGTCGATGAGATCAGCTACCTGATGATGTTTGAGGCGACGCGCGATCTGGCGCTGCGCGAGGTGAGCGTGCATACGCCCGTGGCGCAAACTAGCGCGTATAAGCTCGCCACAAAGATCATGATCTGCCCGATTTTGCGCGCCGCGCTGGGGATGCTGGATAGCGTTTTCAAGCTCATACCGGATGCTAGCGTGGGATTTTTAGGCTTTCAACGCGATGAAAAGACCGCGCAGGCAGAGTTTTTTTACGCCAAACTGCCCGCAGACGCCGCAGAACGCACCGCAATCATCATCGATCCGATGTTTGCGACCGGCGGCACGGCGATCGACGCAGTGAAATTTCTGCTGAAAAACGGCGTCAAAAAGATCAAATTTATCTCCATCATCGCAGCGCCCGAGGGGCTTCATAAATTTAGCGAGATCTACCCGCAGGTCGAGGTTTTTACCGCGGCGATCGACGAGAGACTAAACGAGCAAAAATATATCGTGCCGGGCCTCGGAGACGCGGGAGATAGGGTATTTAATACGCTGTGAGATTTGCGCGGCGAAGGACTTTGTGCTGCGCTAAATTTGCGCGACAGTATTTTATGCGGCGATAAATTGATCGGCAGCAAACTTTACCGGCAATGGAATTTTACGCGATGCGAAATCTATTTATCAAATATGCGGGTTGCCGCCGCTCGGGATTTCGTGCTACAATAAATTTAGTGGGGCGCGTATTTTTTACAGCGCGCGCAATACGTAGTGAAATTTTAAATTTCGCAGCGCTGTAAATTTGAAGCGCTTTAAAATTTTAACTCGTCGTAGAATTTGCGGCGTTTTTAAATTTATTAAATAAAATTTGAGTTCTGCGATGTATAAAACACGTAAATTTAAAAGTAAGAAAAAAGCAAAATAGGGGGCGGAATTTTATTGCCGTCGAATTCTTCTGCAAAATTCTAGCCGTGCGAGATTTCACGGAGAATTTACCGCATCAAAACTCTACGGCAGAGCGGGAGCTAAATTTTAAAATTTGGCTCGCATTTGCGGCGTAAAATTTTGCAACCGCCCGCACCGCAAATATCGCTATTTTTAGACCGCCCCTGATCGCACTGCCACATAGCCCGCGCACAGCTCGCAAAAAAGCCCCAGGCAACCACGCCTCTCAATCGCAGCTTCAAACCCCGCTACCGCCTGCGAAATTTAGCGAGCCGCAAAATATCGCACAACGTCCGTGCCGCGAAAATTTATAAATCGTAAAATTTACAAAAATCGCGCCGCAAAATTCTTACCAAGCAATCCGATAAAGAAGCAGGGCGGCGTGTCAGGCGTATGCAAGAAGTAAAATTCTTACCCAAACGATCCGCCCGCGCTAAAATGAAATTTAAAATTTAGCGAGCAAAATTCTGCCTTATTTTACCAGCCCCGCTTCCCTTAAAAAGCAGCTCGGCTCATAATTAATTTTTCTGATCTTATCAAATTTCGCGTAGCTTAGCACCAGCTCGTCGCGCGCTCTGGTGACCGCTACGTAAAAGAGCCGCCGCTCCTCCTCCAGGCTGCCGCCCATCGCCATTAGCTTGAGGTTTGGGAAGCGGTTTTGCGCCAGATCGATGAGATAGACGCTGCAAAACTCAAGCCCCTTGCTTGCGTGCACGCTGAGCAGATTTACCCCCTTGCCCTCGCTCATCTCCTTTGCGCCCAGAGTTATGAAGTTATAAAAGCTCTGCGGATCCGCGTATTTGCCCGCGATCTGCTCTAAAATTCCGCATTTATCGTAAATGCGAGCGGTCTCGTCCTTCTTGCGATCCTCGTCTATCTTGCCGTTTTTCAGCGTCGCGCGTTTCGTCGCGATGAAATCCGCCACGAGCGCGAAAAGGCGCGAGTTTTTGATCTGCGAGATCAGCGTGGCAGACCTTGCAACGGAGCCGCTTTTTTTGAAAATTTTATAAATTTCGTGTAAAAACACTGCACCGCCTTCGGTGATTTTATTATGTTTTAGCACCGGATGCGAGCGAAAAAACTCGTCAAATTCCAAAGCCTCAAAGCGCGATACCGAGCCGATTATATCGACATCGTCAAAAAGCCCGAGCTGATAGTTTTTTCTCTTTTTTTCAAAAATTTTAACGCTCTCGTCGGGGCGTAAAAGCCCTGCGTGAATGCTTCCGTGCCCAAGCGCGATCAGCGCATCGAAAAGCTCCTTGCTTAGCGCGCTGCCGACGCCTCTTGCGTATTCGCACGTACTCATAAAGGCCATCATATCTTTTGGGTTTATTATCATCGCAAAGATGTCCGTAAAGGCCTTGATTTCGCGGCTTTCAAAAAAGCTCACGCCGCCTTTTCGCTTCGCACCGATGCCGAGCTCCTTAAGCGCAACCTCGACGCCGTCGGCGCTGGAGTTGTTGCGAAAGATGACGGCGATCTTTTCGCGCGGCACTCCGTTTTGCGCGATCTGTGCGGCTACGTGAGCGTATTGCGCCGCCGTATCGTCGTAAACATGCAGCCTAGGCGCGCTAAATTTTCCCTCGCGGCCCACGATCAGCTTCTTTTCGTAAAGGCGCGGATTGTTCGCGATGACGCGGTTTGCAAGCGCCAAAATCGCCGAGCTTGAGCGGTAGTTGATGTTCAGCGCGTAAATTTTAGCGTCCGCAAAGCGCTTGCCGAAGCTTCCGATGATGTCGATGTTCGCGCCGTTGAAGGCGTAGATGCTCTGATCGAAATCGCCGACGCAAAAAAGGCTTTTCGTCGCAAAGGCATCGATGAGGCTTCCTTGCAGCGAGTTCGTGTCTTGATACTCGTCCACTAAAATTTCATCAAATCGCAGCGGCGCGCCCTTTTGCAGCTCACGGCGCATCTTTAGCAAGACGTCGTTGAAATCGGCGTAATTAAATTTCGTTTTTTCCTCCTCGAACTCGCGCAAAATATCTGCGTAAATTTCGGCAAATTCCGCCTGATCCTCGTAGTTTTTGCTAAACCACGTCGCAAAATCCGCGCTCATCTCCTTGTTTTGATACAGAGAGTACACGTCGTATAGATACGCCCCGCCGTAGGGGCGCGCGTCGCTTACGTGATAAAATTTGCGCTTTTCTACGAGGCTTTTTAGCAGCGTCTTGAGCTCGGCGGGCTGCTTTAGGATCACGCCTTTGTCCAGCTCGCGAAGTAGGGCGTAGGATACGGCGTGGAAGGTGCCCGCGACGATTGCGGAGGTGATTTTTTTATCAAAATGCCGCTGCAGCCTCGCTATCATCTCGCTCGCAGCCTTGTTCGTAAAAGTAAGAAGCAAAATTTTTCTAGGGCTCGTGCCGAGATTTAGCAGATGAGCGATGCGCGCGACGATGGTGCTGGTTTTGCCCGTGCCCGCGCTTGCGATTACTAAATTGTGCCCCGCAGGAGCGGTTGCGGCGGCGTATTGTTCGGTATTTAGCTTAGCTAGAGCGTCCAAGATTATTCCTTTGTAAAAAGGCGCCATTATAGCCTAAAATCATTAAAATTCTTTGATATAATTGCGCGATGAAATTTTTAAAATTTATGTTAAAAATCGCGCTATTTTGCGCATTTGCATTCGCTCTGTTTTTGATCCTAGACGCGCTTTATCCGCTAAATTTGGATATGCTAAATAAGCAGAAGAGTAGAATTTTATATGACCGAAACGGCGAAATTTTAAATATGCAGATCAGCGACGATCAAATTTGGCGCTTCTACGCAGCCGCAGACGAAATACCGTCGCGGCTGAAACAAAGCGCGATCTACTTTGAAGATCGCTATTTTTACTACCATTTCGGCGTCAATCCAGCCTCGATTTTGCGCGCGGCTACGTATAATTTTACACAAAATTTTACTAAAAAAAGCGAGGGCAACGTCGAGCGCGTCGGAGCCTCCACGATCACGATGCAGGTCGCGCGTATGATGCGCCCCAAACAGCGCAGCTACAAGAACAAAATCATCGAAATTTTCAATGCCTTTCAGCTTGAGTGGCACTTCAGCAAGGATGAAATTTTAGGAATGTATTTCAACCTCGCCCCATACGGCGGCAATATCGAGGGGGTCAAAACCGCGGCGTATTTTTACTTCAAAAAGGACCTGCGCGAGCTTAGCAACGCTCAAATCGCGCTTCTTAGCGTGATCCCAAAAAACCCGAACAAAAACCGCCTAGACCGCAGATCAAACATCAACGCGCTTAAAAACCGCCTAATTTCGCAGTTGCGAGAGGGCGGCGTGATCTCGCAAAGCGAGTATGAGCGAGCCCTCGCAGAGCCGTTTTCGCCCAGACGCTACGCAGCGCCCAATTACGCGCCGCATTACGCGCTGTTAGCGTTTAACAATTATAAAATGCAGAATTTTACCGCCAAAGATGACGTAAATTTCACTCAAAATTTAGAGCAGGGCGGCACGCCCGGCGCGACGACAGGGCAAGTAAACTCGTCTACACGCCGAACCGCGGCGGGGGCAGAGTCAAATTTTTCGGATGCGGCTAGTGTCGAAACAAATTTTACGACTGCGGCGAAGGTTGGGACGAATTTATCAAGCGTCGCAAACACGCAGGCGGGGGTGGATTTGAAAGAAATGAATCCCAAAGAGGCGGATTTTAAAACTAATGCGCCGAAAAGTTTAAATTTAGGCGGAACGAGCTTAAATTTAAACGAGCGCGAAGGCGTAGAATCACAGGCGGGCGCAAAATCGAATGAATCAAAAAGCGTAAAACCAAATGAACGAGAGGGCGCAAATTTGTATAAACGGCGAGATTTCATTGATGCCGCCCATCCGTCGCAAAATACTCAAAGTCTAAATTTAAACGAGCAACGAGCCACTGCGTATTCGCCGCAGAATTTTAGCGCAGATACGGAAGGGCAAACCGAGTATTTGCCGCAAAATCCGAATGCGGATATGAATTTAAACAAGCGGCAGAATGTCACCGATGCTGCACATCCGTACCAAGACCCGCGAAATTCGCAAAATCTAAATTTAAATAATCGGCAAGATACCGCGCATTTGCCGCAAAATTTTAGCGCAGATACAAGCTCTAGCGAGCGGTCGAGCGCAAATTTTAGTGCGCAGGCAAATTCCATTTCAGACGCTAGTGCGCAGACGGATTTCGCTTCGTCGAACGCTAATGCTCAGACAGATTCTACTCCGGGCGCCAAAATACAGACAAATTCCGTTTCAGGCGCCAAATCGCGGGCAAATTTCGCTTCGGACACTAAGGCGCAAATAAATTCCGATCTAAACGCCAAGGCGTGGGGAAATTCCGCAGGCTTCGAAGCGAGCGCGCAGTCAATGAAGCAAACTGCGCTAGCGCAGGAGCTTGCGCGTCTAAACGAGGGTAAAATTTATTCGAGTTTGGATCTTAAAACCCAGATCGCGCTTGAGGGTTTTTTGAAAAGCGGGATCCTCTCTCTACGCGATAAGGGCGTTAGAAACGGCGCTGCGGTGCTGATCGACAACGAAAGCATGAGGGTGATCGCTTACGTCGGCAGCCACGATTTTAGCGCTAATGAGGGGCAAAACGACGGCGTGCGCTCGCAAAAAAACGTAGGCTCGACGCTCAAGCCCTTCATCTACGCCAAAGCCCTTGAGCGCGGGCTTATCACCCCTTCAAAGAAGCTGATCGACGCGCCGATAACCTTCGCAGGCTACGTTCCTCGCAACTACAATCAGGGGTTTTTGGGCGCGGTTAGTGCTACGGACGCGCTAAGTCTTAGCCTAAATATCCCCGCGGTGAAGCTAAATTTGATGCTTGGTGACGACGGGCTGTATGAGATGCTATCAAACGTGCATCTGGCGGAGTTTAGCAAGGATTATTACGGCGCAGGTATCGCGCTTGGCAGTATTTCGATGAGTCTAATGGATCTTAGCCGCCTTTACAGCGCGTTTGCAAACGGCGGTAAGCTGCGGAAGCTCGAAATAGCGGGCGCAAAGATCGGCGACGATGCTAAAATTTTAACCCCGCAGAGCGCCTACATCGTAACGCAGATGTTAAGAAACGCTCCGCGCTCCTATCTCGGCTCGGTGTGGCAAAACACCCTAAACGCGCCGCCGTTGATGTTTAAAACGGGTACGAGCGCCGATGCGCGCGATCTCTATACGGTCGCGCTCACGCCTAAATTTACCCTCGGCGTCTGGCTGGGAAATTTCGACGGCTCCAAGACTAGGGATCTTAGCGGCGGCGTGAGTGCGGCAAAAGTGGCGTTTAATATGTTTGCTTTCCTCGATAAATCGGGCATGCTGGGCGAGGCGGAGTTTGCGCGTCCCGCGGGCGTGAGCTTTCGGCGAGTGTGCACCGACGCGTACCGCGAAAAGGAGTGCGCTCAAAGCGCCGATGATCTTACGATCGATGGAGTTGAGCCCAACGAGGAGTGCGAAATTTACGGCACGAGCGAGCTTTTTTATCTGCTAAAACACGGCCTAGTCGATCCGCAAAAGGTGCGCACAGGAAGGTGCGCGGCTAAATTTGCCGCTGTAAGGCCCGTGCTAAACGATATCAACGCCAAAACCTACGAGACCGGCGCGGACGGCTTTTTGCGGCTTAAAGTGCAGTGCACGGCGGTTTTCGGCGAGCGGGTATATATCAGGCTAAGCGGCGGTTCGCGGGAGTTTATAGCGCTAAATTCCACTGCGTTTACGGGGGAGAATTCCGCGGATTTGGATTCCAAGCATTCTAGCGCGGCGCAGCAAGATAATTTAAAGCAAAATTTTGCAGCACAAAATTCTATGCTACAAAATTCAGCGCCACAGAATTTAAAATCACAAAATCTTACGAAGCAAAATTCTGTAGAGTGGAATTTTATAGCTAAAAATCCAGCCACACGGAATTTGGCGTCGCAAAATTCTATCTTGCAAAATTCTACAGAGCAGAATTCGGAGGCTCAAGATTTCACAGCGAAAAATTTTACGGATCGAAATTCCTCGCAGCAAAATTTTGTGGCACGCGATTTCACCACGCAAAGCCTAGCGCCTGCAAATTCTAAAGTTAAAACGGGAGAATATTTTGCGCGCACTAACGGTGAGGCTTTTACGCTAAGTCTTGGAGCAGGGGATTTCGAGCTTGGCTGCTTGGACGAAAATGCAAATTTCGCTAAAGCAAATTTTAGAGTAAATGAAAGAAAATAAAAGGTTAATTTGTATATAATTTCGTAAAATTTTTGCAAAGGAATTTTATGAAGACAAAACTACTAAACGCAGCGCTATTTTGCGCTTTGGCTAGCTTTGCCGCAGGCGTAGAGATCAAATACGCTAGCGGGGCTTACGAGATTAGCGGGGTGGACGGCAGTGGATTTAGCGTCACGCAAAAGCAGATCTTAAAATGCACTCCCAAAATCACGGGCACCTACGAAAGCGTGAGCGAGAGCTCAATCAGGCTTTATCCAAAGCCGATGCTTAGCGCCGGGGTTAATTATTCGTGCGAGGTGCGCGGGGTGCGCTTTGAGTTCGAGACAGAGCCTTTTAGCACCGAGCATATCGCGCTTCTGCGTCCGGGGTTAGTGGCAATTAAATTTAACGATGCGGTTAGCAAGGACGCGCTACAGCAAGCGACTAGAATTTACCGCGCGCAGAATTTAGCCCAAAACGATATATCCTATGAGCTTAGCTCGCACGATGATCGGAATTTTTTATTCAGCTTCGATCCTAAGGCGCAAAACGTCGTATTGCAAATAGAATCCCTCACCTCAAAAGCGGGCGCAAAGCTGCAAAATCCGGTGGAGCTGCGCACGGACGAGGAGCCTTTTAACGACAGCATTAACGCTTCAAATTTAAGCGGCGTGCAGATCCGCCCTGCGGCTCTAAAAGACGGCTCACTCGCGGCTAGAGTGTGTTTTCCTAACTATATGGACGAGCTGTCCGCTAAATACGTAAGAATCGCAGGCGTGAGTAAATTTAGCCTCACTCAGCCGCGATATTATTATTACGACGAAAATGAAGAGGGCGGCGAAAGCGACGATCCTTCATGCTACTACTATGCAGATATAGTAAGCGACGAGTTTATGCCGAATAAAAGCTACGAGATTAGGCTGCTAAAGGGCTTCGGAGATAGCTCATATATCTTGCGTGACGAGATAAAACAAAGCGTAAAAATGGGCGACAGGCTGCCTTTCGTAGCCTTTAGCGACGAGAAAAATTTTATCCCAAAATCCGCTTCGTTGGCATTTAAAAGCTCAAACGTAAATGAGGTTAAAATTTCGATTGCCAAAGTCCCTGAGCAAAATTTTAGGTATTTTTTAAACTTTGAAAGCAACGAAGATAGTGTAGGTGGGTTAGCTAGCGAGATCGCGGTTAAGAGCTTTGATATAGGAGGCGCTAAAAACGCCGTTGCGGAGCATAAAATCGCGATGGATTTTAAAGGCTACGAGGATGGAATTTATAAAATCACGGCGTTTTATAAAGTGGGCGAAAAGATGCAAGAGGTTTCGCGCGTAGCCTATCTTAGCGACATTACGGCTCAAGTGGTGCTGCTTGAGCGCGGTGCGCTCGTTTATACTTCTAGGCTTAGTAATGGCGAGGAGCTAAGCAGAGCGAAGGTTAAAATTTACAGCGATAAAAACGAGCTAATCGTAGAGGATAAAACGGACGGAGATGGAATTTTAAGATTAGAAAATATGGAAATTCTAGCCAAAAATCCGCGCTCTATCGAGATTAGTAAAGGCGATGAACATGCGTTCGTGCTATTTAATAACGCCGTAGCAAGCGTCGAGAAAACGATTACTGCAAAGCGTCCGTTCGTTTATCTTGCAAGCGAGCTGATAAGTCCGAACGAGCGGCTTTTAGGCACGATCGTGATGAAAAATCGCGATTTTAGCTCTTTAAAAAATACGCCGATTAAATTTAAAATTTACGATCCTAGCGGCACTGTGGTCATCACGCGCGCGCAAAACACCGATGAGTTCGGCAGCGTTAAAATAGACGAGCTGATGGGCGAGAAAAGCGGCACTTACCGCCTGGATCTCATCTATGAGGACAAAATCATCGCTTCTAAAAGCTTCAGCGTAGAAAATTTCGTCCCAAACCGCATCAAAAATGAAATTCTCACTGCCAAAGACGAATATGGCGCGGATGAGATCATCACACTAAAGCTAAGCTCAAACTATCTTGCAGGCGCGCCGGCTGGAGATTTGAAAGGCTCGCTGGAAGCAAACGCCTATGAAAAAGAGCTAAAAATTAAAGGCTACGAGGGCTTTTCGTTTCTAAACGATCGCTTAAAGAAAAATGGCGCTACGCAGCTTCGCAGGGCAGAATTTACGCTAAGCTCCGCCGGCAAAAAAGAGCTTGCACTCTCGCCGGCAGCAGCTGATTTAAATGTCTCTAACGCCATAAATATTCTACTAAATTTCAGCGTAACCGAGGAGGGCAAAAACGTAAGCGCATATCGCAGCCTGAGCTATCTGCCTTATGATCGTATCGTAGGAATTCGCGCGAACAAAGATTTCATATCAAGCGGCGATAGCGTAAAATTCGGCTTTGCGCTACTAGATTCCAAAACTAAAACCGACGTCAAAGGCAAGATCGACGTTGAAATTTACCGAGACGATTTTACTTACGTTTATGACGGCAACAGATACGTCGAGCAAGAAAGCTTTAATCTCGTAAGCGCCGTTAGCACCGATGCGCGCGAGTTTGAGTACAAATTCCAAAACGGTGGCAATTATCTAATCGTCGCAAACGATTACTCAAGCGGCGCAAGTGCTGGCGTGCGCGTGGATGTAAGCGGCTGGGGATATTATGGACGGGTAAACGCTAAAGATGTGCAAAGCGCTAAAATCAAACTCGCAAGCGACAAGGTTAAAGCCGGAGATAAAATTAAAGGCGTCATCAATTCTCCGGTAGAAAGCGGCGTGCTAAATATCTCGCTCGTGGGCGAGCAGGTTTACGACTATAAAATTCTATCCATAAAAGGCGGTAGCGCGGAATTTGAGCTTAGCGTGCCGGAGAATTTCGTCGGCGGACACATCAACGCTGTAATCGCGCGCGCCGCGACACCCGCTGCGATGCCGCTTAGAGCCTATGTAAACGTGCCGGTGGCGCTAGATGCGAGCTCACACAAGGCTAACGTGCAAATCCTAGCCGAGAAAAGCTACAAAAACGGGCAAAACGCGCAGATCAGCGTAAAAAGCGAGCCAAATTCCAAGGTCATACTCTATGCAGTCGATCTTGGAATTTTAGATATCGTCTCACAAGAGGAGCTTGATGCATTTAAGGCGTTTGACGTTAGCGCGTATTTTGCGCTGCGGTACTTCGACATTTACGACGATCTTAGCGTGTATCAAACTACTGCTAAAGAGCTAAGCTTCGGCGGCGACGGCGTGATGGCGAAAGCTAAACGGAATTTAAGCCCGGTCGAAAACAAAAAGCAGAAAAAATTTATCAAAATGCTGATCGCAAAAGCGGATGCAAACGGCGAGGCGAAATTTGAGCTTGCGATGCCGAAAAATTTTAACTCCACGATCCGACTAAGCGCCATGGCTATCGGAGAGGCGGCTACGATCGGCTCGGCAAACGTCGAAGCCAAGGTCCGAGACGACGTGATCATAAAGCCCGCCGATCTAACCTACATGGTACGCGGCGATGAGATTTCCGTGCCGCTGACGCTCATCAACACCACCGATAAGGAGCAAAAGACGGTCTTGAAGGTCAGCTCATCTCCTTCGGTCGCTATAAGTGGCGGCGAGGCAAATTTCACGCTCAAACCGCTTGAGGTCAAGCATACGAACTTCACCGCGAGCGCGCTTGATATTGCGGATGCGAACATTAAATTTGATCTTGACGCAAACGGGCAGAAATTTAGTAGCGATGTGGAATTTGACGTAATCAGCCAGTTCCCGCGCTCGAAGCTATTTCACGTAAGCTATGGCGATAAGCCGGTAACTCTAAAAATCGATCCGAGCTATAAAGAAATTTATACTCACGTTAGCGCTACGCCTAATGCTTTTAGCCTAGCGGACGAGCTATATCTCTATCCTTACGGCTGCACCGAACAGCTTGCTTCAAGAATGATAGCGGTTGATTATGTCGCACGCAAAGACTCCAATAAAACCTTAACCAACCGCGTAAATGAGTATGCGAGTAGAATTCTATCTCGCCTCAAACCTAACGGCGATTTTGGATACTGGAACGCTCACGGCGTTACTAACTACTACGCTTCAATTTACGCAAGCGACGTTTTGCTAGAGCTTGACGCGCGCTATAAATTCCTTAGCAATAAGCAAAGATCGCTAATTTTTAGCGCGCTAAAATCAAGCTACAAAGATCAGGATACGCTCCGCATATACGCGGATTTCGTGCTAGATCAATACGGCAAGCTCGATGATGATGAGATAAATTTCATTTACGACAACGATCTTTATAAAGACTCGCCGATGGCTAGTATCGCCTTGGCTGCGATACTTAAAAAGCACAATATGACGACTGAGTTTGAATTTATGCTCGAAAAAATAGATGAGGCGAATTACGATTACGCTGATAACGGAGCAGGTTTAACATTTGCTAGCGATGTAAGAGATGCTGCCTTTAAGCTCTATGCATTCGGCAAAGTTGGCATCAAAGATGATAGCACGGCTCGCACGGTCGATGCGATCATTCGCGATCTAAAAAATATAAACAACACGCAGGAGCGAGCAAGCGTAATACGCGGATTTGATGCGTATTTTAAGGATTCGAAAAAAGAAGCCCATTTTGCATTAAAATACGACGGCGAGGCGAAAAATTTCAATTCGCCGCTGGATACCAAACTCGCGGTTAAGGACGGCGCGATGGAATTTACGCCGATGAGCGGCAATGGCGAGCTATTTTTTACCGCTCTTGGCTTTGGATATGAAAGCGCGCCTTTAAAGCATGAAGCTTTGAGCATACAGAGTCTAAACGCTCATTCTATGGATAGCAAGAGGATTGAAATTTATCGTGAATTTATAGATGCTCGCGGCAACATAGTCGATCTAAACAAGCTTAAAGTAGGGCAGAAAATTTACTCTAAGATCAGCTGGCGAGCGAATTATTATCTTTATAATTTCGTAATCGATGAGGCGATGCCTAGCTGCTTTGAAGCAGTCAATGAGCGCCTAGGTTCGGCTGCGCAGGCTAGAGTCGAGGGCATGCAAGACAGCGTGGCATTAGAACACACGGAGTATCTGTATGACCGAGTGCTTCGCTTCCCAAAAAGCGGCTATTTTTACTACGATCCACGAGACGGAGAGAATAGCAGCGGCGTCATCTACACTCCGATAAACGTGATTATGGCAGGTTCGTGCGCGCTTCCTGCGATCTCTATCGAGGATATGCAATACGAGCAGGTAAATAACTACGATCTGCAAACGCTTAAATTTAAGGTCGCTCGCTAAGGCGTAGCGGCTTTAAAGCTCGGCGCGGATTTTGCATTAATTGCGATTTTCGCGCCGAGTGCGCTTTTGCGTTCACAAGCATTTTGAAACGAGCGTCTGATAAAATTTTAAAATTTCAATCCCGCTCGCCCGCCGAATTTCAAAATTTTATATCAACGCCCATATTTCATAGCTTTTTACTATCTATTTATAACGTTATTCTATTTGACTTACATTTAAATTCGAGTTATCATTTCTTTTAAATATACACTTTCAATTAAAGGAGTTGTAATGCAAAAGCATGATGTATCAAGACGTAGTTTTTTAAAGATTAGCGCAGTGGGTGCGGGGGCGCTTGCGCTGGGATCTAGTAGCGCGTACGCGGCACAAAACGCCAAGGACATCAAATTTGACGAGGAATACGACATCGTCATCATCGGCACCGGTTTTGCAGGGCTTGCCGCGGCGATTAAAGCTAGCGGGCGCGGCAAAAAGGTGCTAGTGCTTGAAAAGATGGGTCGTGCGGGCGGAAATTCCGTCATCAACGGCGGAAATATGGCGGCTCCGATGAATAAATTTCAAGTAGCGCAGGGCATCAAAGACAGCAAGGAGCTTTTTATAGCCGATGCCGTAAAAGACGGGCTCGGGCTTAACCACACCGATCTTTTAGGCGTGATGTTTGATCGCAGCAACGATGCGGTGGATCTTTTGGTGGGCTGCGGGGCGGAATTTAGCGACAAGCTGATCTTTGAGAGCGGCCACAGCGTCGCAAGAAGCTTGCAATCGACCAACGGCTCAGGTTCGGGCTACATCCAGCCGATGATGGGCAAACTTCAAAACGATCCTAATGTCACGATCAAAACTCGCACGAAATTTGACGATTTCATCGTGGATGACAGCGGCCGCGTCGTGGGCGTAGAAGCTCGCGAAGAGTATAAATTTGATCCGAAACTCTTTAGCGACGATTTAGAAAATAAAAGCGGCGAGAAAAAGAGCTATAAAGCCAAAGACGGCGTTTTGCTAGCTTCGGGTGGATACGGACGCGATCTATGGTACCGCCAGATCCAAGATCCGCGCGTAGTGCCTAGCATAGATAGCACCAACCATCCGGGAAGCTCGGCAGGAGCGATGCTTGCGGCAAACAGAATCGGCGCATTTACCCTTCTTACGTCGTGGATTCAGTTCCTTCCATATTGCTCGCCAGATGAGAAGGGCTTCGGCGCTGCGGTAAATTTCACCAACCACTGCTGCAACACCTACGGTCTTACCGTCGGTCCAAAGACGGGAAAGCGCTTTATGGACGAGCACGCAGGGCGCAAGATCAAGGCAGACGCTTGCTTTAAGGTTATCGGCGAGAGTGAGAAAAACGATAACTATCCAGTAAACGTCTGCGACTCCCAAGCCGTCGCCGCGCGTAACCCGGTTTATACTTCAAGGCCTCTAGAAGCGGGCGTCGTGAAAAAATTTGACACGCTAGAGGAGCTTGCGAAGGCTTACAATCTGCCGCTGGAGCCGTTTTTAAAGACCGTCGCGGATTATAACTCTTACGTCAAAGCGGGCAAAGATCCGGAATTCGGCAAAGTAGTCGATAAGCTGGACGGCATCGACGTTTCCAAGCCGCCGTTTTACGCAAGTCGCACGATGCCGAAGGTGCACCATACGATGGGCGGACTTGAGATCAACACCAAAGCCCAGGTCATCTCTAGCCTTACTCACGAGCCGATCCCGGGGCTTTGGGCTGCGGGCGAGGTAACCGGCGGCGTGCACGGTGCGAGCAGGCTCGGAACCTACGCAATCCTTGATTGTATGGTTTTCGGAATGATCGCGGGCGAAACAATCGGGGCTTAAATTTAGCGCCTGCGAAATTTCGGCACGAAGTAGCCATACATGCTTTGCGCCGAAACGCTTGATGTACGAAGGACTCACGCGAAGTAGGACACAGCACAATCCGTAAATCCTACGTAGAGCGGCGGCAGGGTCTGTCGCGGTTTACAAGGCTAGGTACGTGAAGCAGTAAAATGCGTACAGCATAAAAGGCTTTGTTGCCCAAGTCGTAACGCCTAAGGACGAGAGTGCGTTCGCCGCCCGCGGCGGCGCGACGGTAAAATTTCAAATCATAAAATTTTAAAATTTCATAACGCGGAAGTTTTAAATTTTGTAGCGCCAAAACTCTGCGGCGTCGCCCGAGTCTGCGCTGCGTAAGCCCTGTTTTGTGCGTATCGCGCACACTAGGTAAAAGCTAAATTTAAACGCCGCTTTTATGACGCCGTAGCGGCATGAGTGCACGATCAAATTTTAAAATTTCATGCGCATTTTGCGTAAAATTTCATCTATTTAACAATCAACGACGCTAAATTTCGCTAAAATTCGTCACATAAAGTACGCTTGGGGGGTGGGCATGATAGCGATCTATTTTAGCGCCACGGGCAACACGAAACACTACGTGGATAGGCTCATCGCTCATCTTGGCGGCGTTTGCGTCTCGATCGAGAGCAAGGCTTGCAATGAGCTTTTAAAGCACCACAATGACGTCATTTTGGCATATCCCGTCTATTTTAGCGACCTACCGCGTATCGTGCGCGACTTCCTCTACCAAAACGGCGCGAGCTTTAGCGGCAAAAACGTATTCATCCTCGCTACGATGGAGATTTTCAGCGGCGACGGGGCAGGGTGCGCGGCTAGAGTTTTAAAACAATTCGGCGCAAACATAACGGGCGGCGCTCATATCAAAATGCCCGCGTTCATCCTCGATGTGGCGATTTTTAGCTACTCGCAAGCGAAAAACGAGCGCATAATCAAAGAGGCGGACGCTAAAGTCAGACGCGTTGCGAAGGCGCTTATCGCAGGCCGTCCGCCGCAAGAGGGGCTAGGTGCGCTTTGTCGTATCGCAGGGTTTTTAGGACAGCGGCTTTGGATGAAAATTTGGGACAAAAGCCCCTTTGCTAAGCGCAAGCCGAGCCTCGATCCATCGCGATGCAGCGGCTGCGGGGCTTGCGTCAAACCCTGCCCGATGCGAAACATAAAGCTCGCTTGCAAAAAGGCGCAATTCGGCGATGAGTGCACGCTTTGCTACAGGTGCGTAAATATATGCGAGCGCAGAGCGATTACGATCCTAGGCAGGGCGAAAAATTTAGAAAAGTCCATCCCTGCGGACTTGTGAGGGCGAGCTCATACCTCGCAAGCTAACAATCAATCAAATGCGTAAAAACGGGCGAGGAAATTTTACTTTTTGATAGCACTGCGCACGGCTAAAGCGCGACGTTTCGCGACAAGCTCGATGCAGAAAAAGTAGCCCGTCGCTATATAGTGAAATTTAATCTGCCGCCGTGCAAGATCCTCGTAAAATTTGGCTACAGCACCCACTACGGATACGGGACAGACGAGCGTGGTAGGGTCATACTAATAAACGGCGGGGCTGCCTTGCGTAGCAAGAGGTAAGGCAAACGGCTTTGATTATATCGCCGTAAGCTGCAAGAGAGAGGTGGGCAAAAAGACAAAATTTCGCTTATGTAGGCGGCCTTAAATCTCAGTCCGTCTTTTTTGCTCCGTATTTCAATTTTACTTGGTCGTTAGATACTCCTAAATTCAAATCCTCTAGAGCCTAATGTGGCGTCTTAGAATTTTAGCAAAGGTTTATCCTGTAATACTGCGCCGTGAAATTTCAGCGAAGGCTTATTTTGCCGCATATCTCAAAATTCTTAAATTACCCGCGCCGGCCTACTTAAGCTCTAAAGCGCTTGCCTTATCACTTCGCCCAAGAGCAAAATGCTGCGCCTTGCCTTATTAATTTGCCGCGGAATTTCGCGGTAAAACTAAATTTTAAAATTTGGCCCATTTAATTTGGCCCATTTAAATTTAAAAGCGCACGACTATCACAAAAATCATCCGATATTATTGGCGACGCCGGCCTAATTTTAAAATTACACCATCACCCCTATATACGGCTATAGTCGTTAAATTTTAAGCAACAATAGGCGATAAAATTTTTAAGAATTTCGCCGCCCAGCATTTCTTTACGCCACCAAGCCCACAAAACCGCCTAAACCTTCTTAAACTTTACGCTAAATTTGCTTCCGCGTCCTACTTCGCTACGTAGTAAAATCTGCGTGCCATGGATCTTTGCGATTTGTGAGGCGATGGCTAGCCCGAGCCCTGCGCCGTTATTTTGCTCGCGATTTCTGGAACGCTCGATTTGATAGAGCTTGTCCCAAATTTTATTTTGCAAGGCAGGCTCGATGCCCTCTCCGTCGTCGCTTATGCTAAGTTCGCACGCGTCTGCACTGACGCAAAGCTCTAAAACGACGCTGCTGCGCGTAAATTTTAAAGCATTGCTTAAAAGATTGTTAATCAGCCTGATCAAAAGCAACTCATCACCGTTTACGTGCACGCCCTCGGCTATCTGTGAGCTAAAGCTTAGCCCTTTTTGTGCGCACAAAAGTTGAAAGTCTTGCGCGCACTCGCTTGCGATTTTACTTAAGCTTACGGGTGCCAAACACACGCCGCGCTGCAATCGGGCAAGCTCTAAAATCTGCTCTATTAGCGCCGAAATTTTACGCGCTTGATTGTTGATGACCGCGAAACTCTCCTTTGCCTCACTCGCGTCTTGCTCGTAGGCAATGGCGTAGTCGCTTTGAGCCAGTATGACGGCAGCGGGCGTACGCAGCTCATGCGAAAGGTCGGCGCTTAGCTGCCGCTCGCGCTCAAACGCGCTTTGCAGTGATGCTAGCATTTCATTAAACGTAGCTGCGAGCGTGCTTAGCTCATCCTTGCCTCGCGGTAGTTCTATTCGTCGCGTAAAATCGCCGCTAGCTCCGATCTCGCTAGCTGTACGCGACATAGTGCGCACGGGCTTAAACGCTCTTTTTATGATCGCGTAGCCGCCGTAGATGACGAGCACCACAAATAGCGGCGATAGGATAAGAGCGATCAGCATCACGCGCTTCATCGCAAGCTCAAACTCGCTAACTGCGATGACGCCGCGTATCCATGCACTGCGCCCTTTGATCTGCGCGTCGTAATAGAAAAACTCGTCGTCATCAAGCTCCACCTCGCGCGCGCCTTGACGCGAGAGCGGCAACGCAGGATCGAAGCCTTTAGGCACAAACCCCGCGATCACGCCGCTTTGTCCGTCATGTTCGTAGAAAAATACACCGTCATCAAAGCTTTTAAATTTTCCCTCGCGCGCGGCTTTTTGCACTAGATGGGCAAGCTTTTTTTGGCTGACGGAGCTTCCTGATACTTCGTCTAAAATATAGCCGCAAATGCCGATAATAGCGCCTGCAAGCGCCAAAATAAATACGCTGTAATAAAGCGTCACGCGTAGGCTGATAGGTAGCGCGCGTGAGCTAAAATTCTCCTTAGCGGTTGCAAATATTCTAGATAAGGCTTGAGTAAAATTTCTTATCGCGATTTTAGCCGAGAAATTTTGTCCTTGACTTTGCGCGAGGACGCTATTAGAATTTTGCGCTAGATCAGGCGTTGCGCTTGTAGCAGAAAAATTTGGCGTGGAATTTGCTGCCAGATTTTGTGTGGAATTCCGTTTAAAATTTGACGCCTGGCTTTGAGTAGAATTTAGAGCCCGGTTTAACTCGATATTTTGCGTGGGATTTTTCTTGCGGCTTTTCTTTAAACACGCAAAATTATGCGTAAAATTCTGTTTAAAATTTCGCACGAATTTTAATATAAAAAGCGCCATAGCGGCAAAAATCTGCTTCGTAATCGCCGAAATTTTAATCCAAATCTTGCTATTTTGCCACGACATAGCCAAGCCCTCGCTTCGTTTCTATTATATCGCCGTGCTCGCCTAGCTTTTTGCGGATATTTTTGATTAAAACATCGATAACATTTGAGCTTGCTTCGCCGCTAAAATCCCAAATGCTCTCGCCGATTTGTTCGCGGCTTAAAATCGCACCGCGATTTAGCATCAAAAGCTCTAAAATTCTATATTCCTTACCCGTTAGCTCCACTACCTCGCCCGCGCAGACGACCGATTTTTTGCTTAGATTTAGGCGCACTTGCCTTATGATAATTTCGTTATCCGCAGTAGCGTTTTTGCGCCTAATAATTGCGCGAAGTCGCGCCAAAAGCTCACGAAAATCAAAGGGCTTAACCATATAATCGTCTGCGCCCAGATCAAGCCCTGCGATGATATCTTCTTTGGCGTCCCGCGCAGTTAAAAATAAAACCGGCGTTCCCAGTCCGCGCGCCCGCGCCGCCTTCAAAAACTCAAAGCCGTCCATCACGGGCATCATCGCATCAAGCACGATAGCGTCATATTTTGCGACATCCAAAAACTCTAGCGCTTCCTTACCGCAAAAGGCGCAATCTACGCTGTAGTAGCCGTCCTTTTTCAGACATTTTGCGATGATTTGATTTAGATCTTTTTCATCCTCGACAAGTAAAATTTTCAAAGCGTTCCTTTAAAATTTTGCTAATTCTAATCCGCCATTTTAGCCAAAAACGCATAAATTTTGCGGCGCCTTGGATGTGTAAACCCGCTCGCTTTTAAGCACCGTTAAATTTCAGTAGCGTTAGGGAGTTGCACTAATTTGCAGGCGCCTTTTGCCTAGCTCTAATCTCGCTTGCCTTTTTATCCGCTACGCTTCCTAATCGCCCTAAAAAATTTAGCGCACCTGCTGTGATATTTAACGCAAAAAGCCCAAATCCTACGCAGCCAAGCTTGAAATTTTGCTTAGCGATTTCGCGTTTGCAGCGGCTACAAAGCACCGGCTTGAAAGAATTACAAACCTCCGCGCAGCTTGCTGCACTGGCAGAATCTCGCGCGCTTGCGAAATTACTTGTATCAGAAAAATTTTGCGTATCGGCGAAATTTTGCTCACTAGCGAAATTTTGCGCACTTGATAAGTCATGCGTCTGCGAAGAATTCCGCTCGTCCTTATAATCTTTCGCTTCCCAAGAATTCTTTCGGTTTTCGCGACATTCCACGCTAGAAAAATCTTTAGAATTTTGCTCGCAGGACGTGGGTTTCCGCTCGCTTGTTTCGCTCGCTAAATTTGCCGAAAAATCCTGCGCATTTTCATCTAAATTTTTAGCCGCGTCTACATTTTGGGCGCCATAGTCAGCGTTTTCGTTTATGCTAAAATCCCTAGCGTCCAAAGCCTCGCTAGTTTTGGCGGAGTTGTCCACTCCGCTCTTTAAGCTTTGATTTTTCATCTCACGCCTTTGCTTATTTTTGACGCTGCAAGATCTGCTCGCCCGTAGCGGCGTCGATTAGCACCTCTTTTTTGCTCATGCCTTGGCGCAGTTTGACTTCGTATGCAGGCTTACCGCCGTTACTTTTTAAATCAACCTCGCGAAAATCCCAGCCGGCGTTTGCGCTAAGTGCTTTGGCGCGAGCGTCTGCGGCACTGATTTTGACCTGCGAATAATCAATTTTACTAGGCTTTAGCTTCTTTTGCGTTTGAGTCTTTAAAATTTCGCCGCTTTGAGCGTCGATTTTGATCTCGCTTTCGCTACCTTCTTTATACGACTCGATCTCATAGATGAGCCTTCCGTGCTCATCGTCGATTTCTACGCTTTTTATAGTTGTGTCACCAAAGTTTTGTTGCGCGATCCCTATCGCTTGATCGAATGAAACTTTAGCGTCTTTTTCGCTAAAACTTCCTGCGTTTAATGCACCCGCAAGGGCGAATGTAGCGGCGAGTGCGCCTAAATTAAGATTTTTCATCTTTAATCCTTTTAATTTTATTTCCAAATTTTATTTTGGATGGCGCAATTTTAAAATTCCAAGATGAAGCTAAGATGAATACGCGCGGAATTTTAAAATTTCACAAAAATTTTGCTGCGATTTGTGAGATACGAAGCGCGGAATTTCCGAGTATTTACCAAAACGCCGTAAAATTTCAACTTGAAATTTTATCTCAAGGAACGCTTCGTGCCTAGCTTTTTTAAAAATCCGTCGCAGCAGAAGCTTATTTTTCTAAGCTCGCTTGCTTTTGTGGCGTTTTTTAACTTCTCGTTTTTTAAAAATATCATAAATGCCTACGGAATCTCGGGGCTAAATTTTATCTATCTTGTCTGTGACATGGCGGCTTTGATCGCTTTTTTGACACTATTTTTTACGATTTTTAGCTCGCGTTATACAACCAAGCCGATTTTGATGATATGCTTTTTTATTTCGTCGTTTACGGCGTATTTCATGGATAGCTATAACGTCGTAATCGATTCGGAGATGATCCGTAACGCAGCCCAGACGAACTTTGCCGAGTCGGCGGATCTTTTTAGCCCGAGACTAGCGATTTACGTGCTGGTGCTGGGCGTCTTGCCCTGCGTGCTGATCGCTCACTTGCGCGTTAGATACCGTCCGCTTAAATTTGAAATTTTAGCCAAACTCAAAACAGCGGGCATTTGCATAATAATCATCGCGGCGTTGCTTTTTGGATTTAGCAAATACTACGCGTCGTTTTTCAGAGAGCATAAAATTTTACGCAGCTACGCAAATCCCGGATATTGGATCTACAGCGGCGTTAAATTTGCCGCAAAATCTAAAAATCAAGGCTCGCAGCCTCTGATGCAAATCGCTACGGACGCGCATATCGATGAAAATTCTACAAGCTCAAAAAAGCTCGTCGTCGTAGTCGTGGGCGAAGCGGCGAGAGCGGATAGATTTTCGCTAAACGGCTACGAGCGAGATACTAATCCGCTACTAGCCAAAGAGCAGGGCGTCGTAAGCCTAAGTAATACCCATTCTTGCGGCACTTCGACGGCGCAAAGCGTGCCGTGCATGTTTTCGTTGCTAAATCGCGAGGAATTTAGCGTCGAAAAGGCTACGGAGGAGCAAAACGTATTAGACATACTAAACCGCGCTGATGACATGGCGATTTTGTGGCGCGATAACAATTCCGATTCCAAAGGTGTGGCGCTGCGCGTGAAATATCAGGATTTTAAAATTCCGCAAAATAATCCGATCTGCGACGTAGAGTGCAGGGACGAGGGGATGCTTGCAGGGCTTGATAAATTTATCGCCGAAAACGCGGGCAAAGATGTATTAATCGTGCTGCATCAGATGGGCAATCACGGGCCTGCGTATTTTAAGCGCTATAAGAAAGAATTTGAAAAATTTAGCCCCGTTTGCCGCGATAACGAGCTTGAGAACTGCTCGCAGCAAGAAATTTCAAATGCCTACGATAACGCGATTTTATACACGGATTATTTTTTAAGCAAGGTTGTAGAATTTTTAAAACCATATTCTAAGACGTACGAAACGGCGATGATCTATATGAGCGATCACGGCGAGAGCCTCGGCGAGGGCGGCGTTTATCTGCACGGTATGCCCTATCTTTTTGCTCCCGAGGCGCAAAAGCATATCGGCGCTATTGTTTGGCTAGGTGAGGGAAAAATGCGCGAAAGATACGATCTGAGCGTACTTAAATCGCATAAGGATGACGCTTTTTCGCACGATAATCTTTTTCACACGCTGCTTGGAATTTTTGAAGTAGATACCAAGGTGTATAACAAAGATTTGGATATTTTAAGCGAAGTCAAAAATTAGAATTTCGCGCTAAATTCCGTCGTAAATTGTGAGTGAAATTTCAGCAATAAAAAATTCTATTGGCAAAATTCTAATTTAAGCTTAGTTTGAAATTTTACCTAAACTTGAACGAAATCTACTCTAAAAATTTTTATGCAAAAGCTAATGTAGAGGCAAAGTGCTGCAAAAACTCAATCTCTCATTTATCGTTGCGAGCTATGAATTTTAAATTTCATTAGAAATTTTACGTGCAGTTTTGATAAATGCCTGCGCTAGATGGTTTAGACGTTTGCCTTTTTTATAGGCGATTATCAGCGTATTATCGAGCTCGCGCGCGCCTACGTCAAAGAGCTTTATCCTGCTTGCCTTATCTTCTTTTATCATCTGCGGTATGCTAAAGCACGCTCCTGCGCCGCTTGCGACGATAGCATTGGCGATATCAAAGGTCTCCGTACGGCATAGCACTTTCGGCGCAAAGCCTGCGGCGGTAAAGAACGCATCTATCTGCTCGGCGCTTCTTAGGCTTTGATTAGGCAGGATGAATCTTTCCTCTTTTAAGCGCGAAATGTTAATTTTGGGAACAGATTCGTTTTTAAACTCAAGCGAGAGCGGATGGGTGGAGCTTAGAGCGACATAGGTTTTTTGCGTTAGAATTTTAACCCCATCAAGCCCGCTCATATCGATGGGCAGTATCAGCATACCGACATCAAGATCGCCCCGAAGTAGCATTTCACGAATGCTAAGCGCAGAAGAAAATTGCGTAATTTGCAGATCCGAATCCTTAAATTTCTTGCAAAACATCGGCAGTAGCGACGGTAGCAGATTATAGCCGTTTTGCGAAAAGCCGATGCGAATTTTATCATTTTTTACGCCGCTTATTTCAGAGATATCGCTTTTTAGGTCGTTTATGGCGTCAAAAATGACTTTTGCTTTACTAGCGTAAATTTTTCCCGCGCGCGTAAGCGAAATGGGATTGCTCGTGCGGTTAAAAAGCTGCGCTCCAAGCTCACGTTCCAGTGATAAAATGCTCTGTGATAGCGACGGCTGCGGGATTTTAAGTGCCTCGGCAGCCTTAGTAAAGCTACGGAATTCTGCTACTTTTAATACTAGCTCCATGCGATGCAAATTCATTTAGCCTCTCCAATTGATAATTTAATTCTTATGAAATGATACACTAAATAATATTTGACTTATGTTAAAAATGAAACTAAAATTACGTTTTTAGTTTAGAACTTTAAACTTAAGCTAAGAATTTCTCAAATGGAGAGGAAAATGAGCGAATCAAATTTCAACAGACGCGATTTTTTGAAATCGGCCTGTATCAGCGTCGGCGCGCTTAGCCTTAGCGGCTGTGTGGATACCGACAAGAGTAAAAGCACAGACGGCGGCAACGAAGGCGGCCTTCCTAGTGTGGATGTACTCGTTATCGGCTCGGGAGGCGCGGGTCTGCGTGCAGCCGTAGCGGTAAGAAAGAGTAATCCAAATCTCAGCGTAGTCGTAGCTACGAAGATGATGCCTTCGCGCAACGCCACCTGTATGGCGGAAGGCGGTATCAACGGCGTTACGAGTTTCAGTGGCGGCGATTCGTATAAACTCCACGCCTACGACACCGTAAAGGGCGGCGCATATCTCGTAGATCAGGACGCCGCGATTAAATTTTGTGAGCTTGCGGGTCCTACGATTGCCGAGATGGATTACATCGGCACGCTGTTTTCCAGAAACGCTAGCGGCGGCGTGGATGGCAAAGAAAGCGGCGTCCCGGGCGGCGTAGCACAGCGATTTATGGGCGGCGCGTCTAAAAAACGATGCAACTACTCCGCGGATAAGACGGGTCATATCTTGATGCACGCCTGTTTTGACGATGCGGTCAGCAACGGCGTGAAATTTTTAATCGATCACGAGCTGCTTGAGATCAGCGCGCCTGAGGGTGAATGCGAGGGCGTCGTGCTTCGAAATATCCAAACCGGCGATTTTTATCCGGTGCTTTGCAAAGCCTTGGTAATCGCTACGGGCGGATATACGAGGATGTTTTACAACCGCACCTCGGTGCCTTATATCGCTACCGGCGACGGCATCGCGGCGGCGCTTCGCGCAGGTCTTGGATTTAGCGATCCGGAGATGGTGCAGTTTCATCCGACCGGTATCAAAAGCGGCGGCGCGCTCATTACCGAAGCTGCGCGCGGCGAGGGCGGATATCTGCTCAATAACAAAGGCGAGCGCTTTATGAAAAATTACCACGAAAAGATGGAGCTTGCGCCGCGCGATGTCGTAGCTCGCGCGATCGAAACCGAGATCCGCGAGGGCAGGGGATACGGCGAGGGGCTAGGCGCATACGTGCTACTTGACGTAAGACATCTCGGAAAAGATAAAATTTTAAAAGCCCTTCCTAAGATCAGACACACCGCCATTTTGTTTGAGGGTATTGATCTAATCGAACAGCCGATTCCGATTCGTCCTACCGCTCACTACTCGATGGGCGGCATTGAAGTGTCTAAATTTGACGATATGAGCACTAAAATTTCGGGGCTTTACACTGCGGGCGAGGCGTCTTGTATCTCGATTCACGGCGCAAACCGCTTGGGCGGAAATTCTTTAACCGACGCCGTCGTAACGGGTAAGCTCGCAGGACTCGGCGCAGCGGATTATGCCGCGAAGCAGGAGGGATTCGGCTCGGGTAAAAGAGCGAGCGAGCTCGCGCAAAAATGGCAGGCTAAATTTAAGCAGATCGCAAACGGCTCGGGCAAGGCAAACGAGATGTATGAGTTGCGCGAAGAGCTAGGCGCGCAGCTTTGGGATAATATGGGCATCTTTAGAACCGGCGAGAAGCTCGATCTGCTTTCGCAAAATTTAGAGAGTATCAGAGCGCGCTACGACGAGCTACGCGTCGCGGATGTAAATCCGGTTATGAATACCGCATTTACCGACTACGTCGAGCTTGGAAATTTAATCCTGCTTGCGCGCTGTGCGTGTTTGGCTGCGCAAAAGAGGCTTGAAAGCCGCGGCGCTCACACTCGCGAAGACTATCCGAAGCGCGACGATAAAAATTTCTTAAAGCACAGTATCGTGACGATGAACGACGCGGGCGAGCTAAACTTGGGCTACAAAGAGGTCGTCGTTACGGAATTCTCTCTTGACGGAAGGAAACCTCAATGAAATTTATCATAGACCGCTTCGACGGAAGCAAAAATTATCAGCAAGCCTATGAGCTTAGTTTGGAGCAGATCAAAGGAAAGACCCTGCTTGGAGTTTTGCAATTTATTAAGCAAAATTTAGACATCACTTTAAATTTTACCGCAGCGTGTCGTATGGCGATATGCGGAGCCTGTGCCGTGAGGGTAAACGGACACTCATATCTCGCCTGCGATACCAAGATGGAGGCTTTGCTTGCGGAGTATGAAAATCCTGATAGCTTTACGATCTCGCCGCTAAATAATTTCCGAGTGATTTCGGATCTGGTGGTGGACTGGGAGCCTAGTATCGAGAATTTAAGAAAGATCAAACCGACCATTACGCCTAAGAAAGAATTTAGCGCCGATAAGGGCTGTAAGCAAAGCCCCGAGCAGATGGAGCGCGTCAAAAAGCAGTGGGATTGTATACTTTGCGGCTGCTGCGCTAGCGAATGCAATAAGCTTGGAGCCGATGCAAGCGATTATATGCAACCTTTTGTTTTCACGCATGCTAACCGCGCCGCGTTTGATTCAAGAAGCAGGGACGCTATGCCTCATCTAAAGCCTGCGGTACTAAACGGATTATGGCTATGCGTGCACTGCCAAGAGTGTGCCGATCGCTGCCCTAAAGGCATAAGCGCTCAAAGCGATATCACCGCACTTCGCGCTCTAGCGATGAAAAAAGGCTTAACCGTAGGAAGCGGTCCGGGACATGCCGAGGCGTTCCTACTAGACATCGTAGAGGGAAGCGGAAGATTAAACGAGATCAAGCTTGCCTTAAGAAGCGAAGGCGTATTTGCAAATATGGGCAAGATGGACGTAGCGGCAAATTTAATGGCTGCGGGCAAGATGAATCCGCTTCATGCTTTCGGCGAAGAGGAGATCGAGGGTCATGCGCAGCTCGTTAAGATGATAGAGGCCGCACGCAAGGCTCAGGCTAGCGGCGAGATAGAATAAGGAGGAGAGGATGAATAACGAATTTGCATTTTTCCCGGGTTGCGTTTTAAGTCAAGCCGCAAAGGAATCTAAAATTTCACTTGAAGCGATCGCTCCGGTGCTGGGTATTAAACTTCATGAGATAAAAGGCTGGAGCTGCTGCGGGGCTAGCCAAGCTCAATGCGTCGATCCTATGGCGAGCCTAGTAGCCAATGCCAGAAATATCGCGCTAGCCGAGGGTATGAATATGCCTCTGCTAACTACCTGCTCCACCTGTATGCTAACTCTAACTAAAGCAAAGCTAACCTTGGATAAGGGTGCTAAAAGCTATATCAATACCTTTTTAAAAGAGGGCGGTATGCAGTATCAGGGAAGTACCGAGATAACGAGCCTGCTTTGGGTGCTATATCAAAGCTTAGACACGTTAAAAGCTAAAGTCGTAAGACCGCTAACAAATTTAAAAGTAGCGCTATTTTACGGCTGCCACTCATTAAGACCGGAGCGCGAGCTTAAGAAAGAAAGCTCGACCAATCCAAAAAGCTTTGAAGCGGTAGTTAGCGCACTTGGCGCTCAGATAGTGCCTTTTGAAAAACGCCTTGATTGCTGCGGCTTTCACGCTAGCTATCCTGCGGTAAAATCGGTATCTAAAATGTCAAGCGAGATCGTAAATGACGCTGCCGAGCATGGAGCGGACGTCGTAGTTACCCCTTGTCCGCTATGTCAGATGCAGCTAGATATCTATCAGGAGCGATACCAAGAAGCGATGAACTCAAAGGCAAGAAAGCCGATCATCCACCTATCTCAGCTGGTAGGCCTTGCTCTTGGGCTAAGCAACGAGCAGCTTGGACTAAATATCAATATCCAAGATGCAACGAGACTGGTAAGCTGATCTTTGGAAATTTTCTAAAGATTTAACGGATGATTTTGCAAAAATACTTCGCCGCGGCGCACAAACAGTGCGCCTGCTAGTATCGCACAAAATCATCCAACCTACGCCTGCTTTATCCTAAAATACTTTTCGCCGTTATAAAATTCTTAGATAAAATTTCACTGCTTCGTAAATTTTAATGCTTCATAAAATTTAATGCTTTCTCCGCCGTAATTTAACGTTTCGTCCGCCGCGCTAAATTTCTATCTGTCTTTTATTTTTAAATTTAAAACCTGCTAGACGATGAATAAATATAAAATTTTAATTAAATCTAACGAAATTTAAGGTGCATGAATTCTAAATTTCGATAGAATGCCATTTAAAAATATCCTAAATTTCAGGAGGACATTATGGTTGATTTAGCTCAAATTTCGGCTAGACTTGATGCCGTTGAGCGTTTGCCGCAAATAAAAGCGGAGGAAAGCATACAAGAAAGGCTTAAGAGCAAAGGTTTTTCGCGTCGCGATTTTATGAAATGGAGCGGGGCGATGACCGCGATGCTTGGGCTTCCGGCCGCATTTGCACCGAGCGTGGCGCGAGCTGCAGAACTTGCGGATCGCTTGCCAGTGATCTGGCTTCATATGGCGGAGTGCACGGGCTGTAGCGAGAGCTTGCTACGCACCGAGACGCCTAGCATCGACAGCCTCATATTCGACTACATCAGCCTCGAATACCATGAGACGATAATGGCTGCCGCAGGCTGGCAAGCTGAGGAAAATTTAGAGGGCGCGATCGAAAAATACAAGGGGCGCTATATCTTAATGGTCGAAGGCGGAATTCCAAGCGGCGAGAATGAATTTTTCCTAACCGTGGGTCCTGAGGGCAAAAGCGGAGCTCAGCACTGCAAACACGCGGCCGAAGGCGCTGCGGCAATATTTGCGATCGGCACCTGTTCGAGCTTCGGCGGCATCCAAGCCGCGGCTCCGAATCCGACCGGCGCCGTAGGTTTGGACAAAATCATAAACAAACCCGTCATCAACGTCCCGGGCTGTCCGCCTAGCGAAAAAAATATCGTCGGCAACGTGCTAAATTTTATCCTTTTCGGCACGCTTCCGAGCTTGGACGTTTATAACAGGCCTAAATGGGCTTACGGGCTGCGAATACATGATCTGTGCGAGCGCCGCGGACATTTCGACGCGGGCGAGTTTGTAGAAAGCTTCGGCGATGCGGGCGCGAAGGACGGATACTGCCTTTATAAAGTAGGCTGCAAGGGTCCTTATACGTTTAACAACTGCTCGCGCGAGCGTTTCAACTCCCACACTAGCTGGCCGGTACAGGCGGGTCACGGCTGCATAGGCTGCTCGGAGCCTGATTTTTGGGATCATATGGGACCTTTTGAGGAGCCTTTGGCGGATCGCCTTTATGAAAGTGTTTTCGGCGGGCTCGGCGCTGATGCTACCGCTGATAAGATAGGTGTCGGAATTTTAGCGATCACGGGTGTTGCGGTAGCGGCACACGCGGCGATTGCGTCATTTAAGAAAGATAAAGGGGAATAATCATGTCGCAAAGAATCGTAATAGATCCGATAACCAGAATTGAGGGACATTTAAGAATAGAGGTCGTAGTGGATGATGAAAACGTCGTCCGCGAGGCTTATAGTAGCTCCACTTTATGGCGCGGGCTTGAGACTATAGTAAAAAACAGAGATCCGCGCGACGCGGGATTTTTTATGCAAAGAATTTGCGGCGTCTGCACCTTCTCGCACTACAAAGCGGGCATCGTCGCGGTAGAAAATGCCCTCGGCATCACTCCGCCGCTAAATGCCTTGCTGACGCGCACGCTGATGGCTAACGCGCTATTTTTACACGATCACCCGGTGCATTTTTATCAACTCCACGGGCTTGATTTCGTGGATGTCGTAAGCGCTCTTAGCGCCGATTCTAAAAAGGCGAGCGAGGAGGCGTTTAAATACTGCGATACCCCTTATGCGTGCGGTGCCGATAAACTAAAAGAGGTACAAGATCGCGTGGGCGCTTTCGTTAAAAAGGGCGCTTTAGGGCCTTTTGCCAACGCCTACTTCGGCCACCCAACATATAAGCTTAGCCCGGAGCAAAATTTAATCGCTCTTTCGCACTATCTTGAGTGTTTGCGCATTCAGCGCACGGCGGCTCAGATGATGGCGATATTCGGTGCGAAACAGCCTCATCCGCAAAGCCTCACCGTAGGCGGCGTCACCTGCGTAATGGACATCCTAAGCCCTGCAAGACTGGGCGAATATATGTCTAAATTTAAAGAGGTCGCGGACTTCGTAAATCGCGCCTACTATCCTGATCTCGTAATGGCTGCGAAGGCTTACGGCAATGAGCCTAGCGTGCTAAACGATATCGGCGTGGCAAATTTATGGACTCACCAAGAATTTCAGCTTTCAAAAAACGAATGGCTATTTCAAAGTGGCATGATCCTTGACGGCGATATTAGTAAGGTTTTGGAGCTGGATGAGAACAAGATCACCGAGGAGGCAACGCATGCGTGGTATAAAAATGATGCGGCGCTTCATCCTTACGACGGCGAGCAGGAGCCGAATTATACGGGCCTTAAGGACGAACAGAGCATCGACGCGCACGGCAAAGAAGCGCATACGAAGGTGCTCGACACCCAGGGCAAATACACCTGGATCAAGGCTCCGCGATACGACGGCAAACCGCTTCAGGTAGGACCGCTTGCAAATATCGTGGTAAATTACGCTAAGAAAAACGAGCGCGTAGTAAAAGTCGTGGATCAATTCCTAAAAGACGCCGGCTTGCCGCTTGAGGCGGTATTTTCGACGCTTGGACGAACGGCGTGCCGTATGATTGAGGCTAAAGTCGTAGCCGACAACGGACTGATTGCGCTAGAAAATTTGATCGCAAACATCAAAAGCGGCGATACCGAAACCTGCGCAAAATATGTAATCGATAACTCAAAAGAGTACAAAGGTCGCTATATCGGTCACGTGCCGCGCGGCGCACTTAGCCACTGGTGCAGGATCGAAAAAGGCGTCATCAAAAACTGGCAGGCGGTCGTGCCGTCTACTTGGAACGCCACGCCGAAGGATAAAGACGGCGCTATGGGCGCTTACGAATCCTGCTTGATCGGACTTAAGCTTGCCGATCTTTCTAAACCGCTAGAGATCATCCGCCGTATCCATTCATTCGATCCTTGTATCGCCTGCGCCGTGCACGTAATGGACGCTAAAGGGGCGGAGCTCGGCTGCTATAGGGTAGATCCCAGCAAAGGATAAACGATGAAAAAAAGATTTGCGGAATACGAGTTCTCAATCGGTCTTAGGCTCACGCACTGGCTGCGTGCGCTTTGCATTACGATTTTGGTGATCACCGGATATTATATCGCTTTTGTTTTTACCGCGCCCGAGGTAAGCCCCGAGCCGGTGCTTTTCATGCAGGCTAAATTTAGATTCGTGCATCTGATCTTCGGCTTTGCGATGATTGGCGCAGCGATCTTTAAAACCTATCTTTTCTTCTTCGATAAAAAGAGTAGAAAAGAGCTTTTAAGCATCAAGGATTTTTTTAGCCCGCGCGTCTGGATAGCTCAGATCAAATACTATATCTTTTTGGGCGAGCACCCGCATCTTCGCGGCGTTTACAACCCGCTACAGTTCATCTCCTATCTGGGCTTTTATCTAGTGCTGTTCGTAATCTGCCTAACGGGTATGATCTTATACGTGCACGTCTATCACGAGGGGCTCGGCGGCGCGCTATATGGGCTCTTGCGCCCGCTGGAAGCGGCGATGGGCGGTCTAAGCGAAGTGCGAATGATACATCATCTTTGCATGAATATCATCATAATCTTCGTGCCGATCCACGTCTATATGGCGGTCTTTAACGCCGTCAAGGGCAGGGACGGCGCGATGGATGCGATCGTAAGCGGCTATAAATTTAAAAAGGAAGAGCACGCTTGAGAGTGCTGGTACTGGGTATCGGCAACGTTATCTACGCGGACGAGGGCATAGGCGTGCACTTCGTCCGCGCGCTCGCGCAGAACTATAAATTTTATCCTAAAGCTGCCGCACGAAATTCTAAGGCGGGCGAGAATTTTGCGGCGCAGAATTTTATGCAAAATTCCGCCCAAGTCTCTGCGATACAAAATCCTACCTCGCAAAATTCCATAGAACGAGACTCCTTGCAAAATTTCGCGGATGAGAATTCTATCTTTAAGCAAAATTTCGCGACAGCAAATTTAGACCGAAATTCTACTTCAGAACATTCCGCAAAGCAGAATTCCGCTTCAAATTTTACTTCGCAAAATTTCGTAATAAATTCTGCAGCGCAAAGCTCTATCAATGCGGATCTTATTGCCGAAAATTCCGCCGCGCCGAGCAATAGCGCGGATCAGATCCGCTTTATCGACGGCGGGACGCTGGCTAGCTTTTTGATGCCTACGATGGCGGAATTTGATGAAATTTTGCTCGTCGATTGCATAGACGCGGATGGTGCAAAGGGCGGCGAGGTATATTTTTTCGACTACGACGCGATGCCCAAGCAGATCAGCTGGAGCGGCTCGGCACACGAGGTCGAAATGCTTCAAACCCTACAGATGATGGATCTTTGCGGCGATCTACCTCACGTTAAAATTCTAGCGGTCGTGCCGCAGCGCATCGAAGAAGCAAGCTTTAAGCTAAGCTCCGCGATATTGGAATCCTCAAAAATCATGGAAAAAACGGCGCTTAAGTACCTATCGGATCTTGGTTTTGCGCATGAAAAAATCGCCGATCTTAGCGCCCAAGATATCGCGGATCGATTTGCAAAAAAGGGGCGAGATGATAGTAGCATATGAGTTTAACTACCTTAATGAAAACGCGCTGATAGCGCACTTCTTGCTGTTTTATGCTCGCAAAAGCGCACTTGAGTTTTGTCTGAAAAAAGAGGCGAGCTTAATAAGCCTTTTCGTGCGCGGCGGCGAGGATGAAATTTTAAAATTTAGCGACGAGGCGATGCCGCTGATTCCAAACTCCATATTTTTGGCAAAATCCTCCGTGCGCGTGGTGGACGAGGGCAGCGCCGAAGCGAAAGAGCTGAAATTTAACGGCACGTTTGAAGATACGTCCTCGGGCGATTTAAGCAAATTTTTAGAGGATGAAATTTCAAACGCGGCCAGTCAGGCTAAATTTAATAACTTTACTCCGCGAGTGATGAAAGAATACCTCGCTCGCGCCGAGCCGTCTCAAAACAAATTTGGAATAATAAGCGGTGCTAGTGTGCTTCATGAGGGAAAATTTGAAGCGGTATGCAGGGAGAATTTCGCCGGCTTACTGGAGTTTTGCCGCATAAACTTATTTCATGCTCAGCAGGTGCAGATTAAGCGCGGCAGCGCAACTTTCACGCTCAAGGCGGACGTGGATTTTAGCGCCGATTTTCTGATAGCTGCAGGAGTGGGGGCGCTGGATGGGATTTTTGTGAGCGACGAAAAGAGCAAAATCGCGCTCGCAGCCTTTGAAAAGCCGCTCATAAGCCTAAAAACCAATGCGATCTTTAGAAAAAATCACGAGGGCGCGCCTAAATTTTTTGACGTAAAGCTTGCGGGCGACATATTCGTGTTTGCGCTGGGGCGCGCTTTGGCAAGCGACGGGATCTATTTTTTAAGCGCAAAATGCGAAAGCGCGGCGCAAAAAGATAAAATTTTTAAAGTCGCGCCGCTGCAAAACGGCTTTTTGATCGTGCAAAACGAGGATTTTTTAAGCGGCAGCGCAAGCTCCTATCTTAAAAACTCAAACGACAAAAACTCCGCTCTTTTTGCGCTTACGTGCCGCGAAAAAGGGATTTTCAACGACTCCAAAAAACGCGTTTTGCGCTGTTTTTTGGGCGTGGGCGCGGACGACGAGATCGCAATTTATGGCGAAAGCTCTAAAAAAATTCTGCTTAAATTTGATCTGCCGCGCAGTTTTGACGAGCTTAAGGCTCAAATTTGCGCGGACGAAACGGGCGCAAAGCTGTTTGAAAATTTCAGCGCCAAATTTAACGTAAACGCCGTAAAAATCGATGAAATTTTAAAAAGCGCAAACGCAGGATTTCACAGCATCTTTAACGTCGCCGCACAGCTTATCTGGGGGCGCGATACGGCATTTTTGATGGCGGCTGCGGAGGATTTTGCGGGCGGCAAAGGGGTGCGACTCGATTTTTGTACCGATGAGAGCGGCTACGTGCAAGCGGATAAAATTTTGCGCTCGGCGATGAGCTATGCGCTCGCAGGCGCCAATGAAAAGCTGTTTGCGTTCGGATTTTTCGATAGTTTGGGCTATTTTTTAAGCGATCTGGCGGATGAGCGCAAAGAGGATTTTGACGTTTTGATTTTCGGTGGCGCGATGTTTAGCGGGCGCAAATTTGCGGATTTGATGCTTAAGCTTTGCAAAAATTTTGACGCGAGCTTTAGCGATAGCTTCGCGCTTGAAGCTCGCTAGATCGGGCGTATATGCGAATTTTTGGCAAAGCTCCTAAGTCTTATCCGCAAAACAGCGAGTTGCGCGGACATTGCGGCGCCGATAGCTGCGTCATGCTGGTAAGCTTAGCGCAAACGAGATCGCGCGAAATTTCAAAAAAACGGCAAAGGGCGCGGGCGTGAAGGAACAAATTTTATTAAATTTAGAGCATATTTTGAGGCGCCCGGTACGTTTTGTCCGCCTGCTGCGAGCGCAAATTGCTTGCAAAACAGCTACTGCAGCGCACAATTTATGAAAGCACGTGCATGAAAGCGGCTAAATTTGAGGTTTTCGGAGCAGTGCAGGGGGTCGGGTTTCGCCCGTTCGTCTACAAGCTAGCCGTGGATTTGGGGCTAAAAGGCGAAGTTTATAATGACGGCGAGGGCGTTAAAATCATCGTTTGCGCAGATCTTTCCGAGCCACAAAAAGGCTCTATTGATAAAAATTCCGCCCCTTTAAATTTAGATGAGCCAAATTCTAACGAAATTCAAGCGCAGAAAGTATCGTCATCAGCTGCTCGGTCTTTAAATTCTGCCGAGTCGGATTCTAACAAGGCCGCCAACTCATCACAAAATTTTGCAAGTTCAAATTTAAATGAGAGCTCCTTTTCACAGCAGAACGCACCGAACTCGCCAAGTGATTTGACCGGCTTGCCGCGCGATTTATTGAATGATTTAGCAAGCCTGCCTGATTCAGATTTGACGAGCTTGCCGCATGATTTGACGAGCAATTTGCAAGCTGCAGAGAGCGAGAAATTTTTACCAAACTTATTCGAGACCGATCTAAACGAGCAGGGCTCCATTTTGCCCGCTTTGTCGGATCAAAATTTCGTCGTGCAAAATTTGTCGCAGCAGCGCGGTACGTCGCAGAATGAATTGCCGCAAGGCTCGCAAAATACTAAGCGCGACTTACAAGGCGCGAAGGGTGATTTACGGGGCTTTAAACACGATCCGCAAAGCGTCGAGCAAGATCTGCGCGAAGAAGAAATTTTAAAAATTTTCAAGCAGCGCCTTTGCAGCGAAGCGCCGCCGCTTTGTCGTATCGATAAAATTATCCGCACCGATCTAAATACACAAGATTTTACGCAGAATTTTACTGATTTTAAGATCACACAATCCAAAGAGGGGCGTAAATTTAATCCGATTTTGCCCGATTTTGCGATCTGCGATCAGTGCAAAAAAGAGTTTTACGACCCGCAAAATCCGCGCTTTCACTACCCATTTATCAACTGCACGGATTGCGGCCCGCGCCTTAGCATCATCGCCGCGCTGCCGTATGACCGCGCAAATACCACGATGAGGGCGTTTGAGATGTGCGAGTTCTGCCGCGGCGAATACACGGACCCACTCACGCGCCGCTATCACGCCGAGCCGATCTCCTGCCCGCACTGCGGTCCGCAGCTGTTTTTATGCGGCGTGAGCGGTGAAATTTTATCAAGCGGCGAGGAGGCGATAGCGCGCACGGCGGAGCTTTTGCGGCGCGGACAGATCGGCGCGATCAAAGGGATGGGCGGCTTTCACATCGTCTGCGATGCGACGAACGAGCGCGCGGTACGCATGCTACGAACGCTCAAAAAGCGTCCGAACAAGCCCTTTGCGATCATGTGTCGCGACGCAGCGCAGGCAGGGCGCACGGCGAGCTTAAGCGCAGAGGAAGAGGCACTGATAGACTGTAACGTCAAGCCGATCGTGATTTTAAAAAAGCGCGAGTTTTCTTGGCGCACGGCAGCGGATTTCGGCACGCAAAATTTAAAGGCGCAAGGCAAAAATCATATATCGCCGAAATTTGCGAGCGACCAAGAAAAATCGGCGCAAGAGCAGGACTCTGAGCTACAAAATTTACGAAATTCCGTAGCGCAAAATTTTATCACGCAAAATGCTGAAGTTTTCGCGGAGCAGGGCGGGTTACATAGTGCGCAAATTTTTATCAAAACGGCGCGCCGTAATTTCGCCTGCGATACGCTAACGGCAAACGACTCGCAGTGTGCGGCAAACAAGCTAGAGTACGCATACGATGGGTCTGATTTGCAGTGCGCGGCTAAAAATTTGAGCTCGCTGCAAGCAGAAGGCGGGCTAGAGCTGCGATATACGACTAATGAGTTAAATTTACAGTCCGCAGTGGATAGCCAAGACTCGCAATGCGCGGCGAATGAGCTTGATTCTCGGCTTGCGACGGACGAGTCTATTTCGCAAAATTTAGCAAATATTCAGAGCTTGCTACATGTTGAGGATGGAGTAGACTTGCAGCGCGTGGCATGCGAGCCAAGTCCGCAACAGACGATAAATTCGCAAGACTCATGCTCTGCGCAGGCGTGTGTAGCGGACGCGCACGGCGCATATTCCGATAACATGGGCGATTTCGTGAGTTTACCTGCGAGCTTTTCGGCGATTTTTAGGGCAGGCATGATTTTTATCGCTCCAAGCGTGGCACCAAACCTTAATAAAATCGGCATTTTCCTAGCCAACACTGGCGTGCATCTGCTGCTTTTTGAATACTTTGATCGCCCGATCGTCGCCACAAGCGCCAACATTAGCGGCGAGCCCATTATTTTTAGCGGCGAGGAGTTGCGCGCGAAGCTGGGCGGCGTAATTTCGTTTTATCTGGATAACGACCGCGAAATTTTAACGCCGAGCGACGATAGTATCGCCTTTTTACCGCAGTTTGAAGCGCGAGCTTCGGCGCCCGGTTCAAAAACGGCTTACAATTCGAGCAAAATTTCCGAGTCGCTTCCGACTTGCGCCAAGACCGAAAATTCCGTAAAAAATTCAACCTTAGCACAGAATTCTGCGACGAATTCCGTGTCTATCCAAACTCTTACTACTTCGCAAAATTTTAAGGAAAATTTCGCAGATAGGCGAAATTTCGAGAACTCGCAAAGACCTTCCGATACGGATACAAGTTGCGACGTCGCAGATTTCACTTCAAAAAACAGCCGCGACTCCGCAAATTCGGTGCCTCAAAAAAACCAAGATGACGCAAATTCTGTCGCCGAAGCGGACGCTCTAAATCGCGCGCTGTTTTTGCGAACATCTCGCGGAATAAATCCAAAAATTTTCCCTAGCAAATTCCGGCTAAAAGGCACTTTCCTGGCGCTCGGAGCGGAGCTTAAAAATGAGTTTGCGATCTACAAAGACGGGCAAATTTTCATCTCGCCCTACATCGGCGATCTTAAAAACGTCGCCACGAATGAGCGATTTTTCGCGCTTTTGGATATGTTCGTGCACGCCTACGAGCTGAAGTTCGACGCCGTCATCGCGGATTTGCACCCGCAGTTTTCACACACGCGATTTTTTGAGCAGCGCGGATACCCCATGATCCGCTACCAGCACCATTTCGCGCATCTGGTGTCGAATCTGGCGCAAAATGAGCTGCTTTTTAGCGGCAAAAAATACCTCGGCTTCTGCTTCGACGGTACCGGCTATGGCACGGACGGCACGATCTGGGGAGGCGAGGTGATGATTTTTAACGAGTTCGGCTTTAATCGCGTCGCAAAATTTGACGAGATCGCGCTTATCGGCGGTGAGAATGCGATAAAAAACATCTACAAGCTTGTGCTCGCGCTCATATTTAAATTTAATGCAAAGGACGTTGCGCGCGAGTTTTTGGCAAAATTTAATGCGAGCGAAGTAGCAAATTTAGAAAAAATCTCGCCACGTGCCGTCCGCTCAAGCTCGCTAGGGCGGCTGTTTGACGCGTTTGCTGCGGTCATTTGCGATCTACGAGCCGTCAGCTTCGACGGCGAGGCGGGCATGCGACTTGAGAACCTATATATCGATGGCTGCGAGCAGAGTTACGAATTTACGCTGCGAAAGGAGGGCGAAAATTTTATCCAGAACGCGCCGCAATCCGCTTTGCAGCAACGAAGCGCCAATGATTTGGCAAGCGAAGCGGAGCAGGGCGGTTTGAATGTGCAAAATCATAGCGGCGTGAAAGATAGCTGCGCGTTGCAAGGCGGTTTTAAAAAGCTTGAGGGCGATATGGCGAGCAAAAATGAGCTTGAGTGGGCGGCTCGAAACATCGCTGGCGGCGGTGAAAAGAATACAAACGTCGCCGTAAATTCTATAAAGCAAGCGTCTACCCTGAATTTAATAAATTTTGAAAGCAAAAACGCCGCTGATGCGGATCAAATCCTGCAAAACGGAGCTTGCGCGCCGAGCCTTGAGGGCGAATGCTACGTGATCGATTACGAAGAGGCGTTTTTGCAGGCTTTGAGCGATGAGCCGCGCTTGGCTGCGACGAAATTCATCAACGGCTTGGCAAACTTCATCGCGGAGTTTGCAGAGAGCTTTGGGCTCGAGGTCGCGCTAAGCGGCGGGGTCTTTCAAAACGCGACGCTTCTAAATCTTACATGCGCAAAGCTGCGCGCGCGGGGCATCAAATTTCATCTAAACCGCGCCGTTCCTTGCAACGACAGCGGCATCGCATACGGGCAGCTCGCGGCGTATCTAAGCGAAATTTCGCGCTAAGCTCGTCCACAAAAAACGCAATTATAGCCGTTAAGCTCGCTCTTTGTAAAATTTATTAGTCTCATTCGCCGCTAAATTTAATGGCTTTACGCCCTGCCTGCTCTTTGCGCAAATTCTAACGCTACGGGCGATAAAATCCACCGCGGCTAGCTTTCTAAAATCGCAAAATCAGCGAACAAATTTGCGCCTTGCCGTCTTCATATGTCATAGCCGAAACGTTAAAATTTTAAAATTTAATGGCGCGCCGTTTCCTGCCATAGCGTCACGGCGCACCACTATGGCAACCGATGCAAAATTCCATCGCAGCGCGCAGCGAGATACTGCATAAATCCCAAGCTAAGACGCTATTTAGCGCCTGATTCTTAAAATTTGAGCGCATAGCAATAGAATTTTAATAACGTAGCACCGGTAAATTTCATCGCGCTAGCACTAAAATGCAACGCGAAATCGCGAGCAAAATTTCAAAATACGCAGATGCCTTGGAGCTTTAAATTTTAAAGAATAAGCCAAATTAGCGCAAAATTCTTACTATTTGAGCGAAATTTCGGTAAAATTACGTTCAAAATACGCGAAATATGGGGAGCTATGAAAAAAGAGGAAAAAGAGAGCGCCGTAAGATTTAGCATTTCGCTGCCGACGAAGCTTTTTGAGGATCTCGACGAGATGGTGCGCGCCAAGCAATACCTAAGCCGCAGCGAGTTTATCCGCGATCTCATACGCGAAAAGATGGTCGAGGGCGTACTTCACGGAGATGGCGAGGATGACTGCGTGGGCGTGCTTTGCATCGCTTACGATCATCACCAAAGCGATCTGATCGAGCAGCTCGTAGAGATCGAGCACCACGCAAACGTCACCATCGTCAGCACCAGCCACTTCCACATCGACGAGCGCCACTGCTTCGAGGAAATCACGATGCGGGATAAAATTTCAAAGATCGAGCGGCTTAGCGCCAAAATCGGCGCGCTAAAAGGGGTGAAATTTTCCAAGCTCGTAAAGGCGGTCATCACCGAAGCGTAGGGCTTTTGCACGTTTTTAAAAAACAGCGCGTCGTGCTAAATTTATGCGCCTTTAAATTTAAACGCAGCTGCGGCACGACTTTTGCGAGTTGTGCATCGCGATTCTCGATCGAGTAGCGAATTCGGGCGGCGCGGCTGCGCGGCGCGACAAATAAAATTTGTTTAAATTTACGCGGCAAACGAAAGCGCAAAATTTTAGAAATTTTAATCAAAAAGCATTCTTGCCGCGGGTTTAAATTTACAAACAGGCACGAAACCGGCGCAGCAGCTCGCGACTAAATTTTATAGGCGCCGCTTTCGTGCCGCATTTTCAAAGCCGAGCTAGCGCAAAATCGATATTAAAATGGTCGCCGCATTGATATTTGGCACGCCGGAGAGCACGCGCGAGATTGTAGAGCGCCGGTAAAATCCGCTCGCAAGCCCTAAATTCCGCATTTAATCTTGCGGCAACTTTGTATTGTTTTGAGTCGCTGCAAAGCCGCGCAATACCTAAATTTACGCCGTGCGGCTTTGTAGTCTACAAGCAGGCGATTAAATTTAAAACAGCGTCTTTGCTCGCTAGCTTTAAATTTTGCGTCGAGTCTTCGCAAACAGCGCACGAAATTTAGACGAAAACGGAGCGCGTAAATTTCAATCCTCATTAAATTTCATAAAATTTCGCACTTCGATATAAAATTTATCAAATTTACGCCGTTTAAAGCAAAAACGTGGTATTTTACGCGCAAAATTTATTATCCAAGGAGAAAAAATGTGTAAAGATTGCGGCTGTTCCATAGGCCACACTCACGAAGCGGGCGCCCATTCGCACGCAGATATGACACACGAGCATGTCCATACCCACGCGGACGGCACCGTCCACTCCCACGCTCATATGCACGAAGCGGGGATCGATCACGAGCACGACGCGCACGATCACATCCACGCAAATGCCGCTATTAATGACGCCAAGACGATCGAGGTGATGAGTAAAATTTTAAGCGCCAACGACGAGGAGGCCGCTCACAACAGAGCTCATTTTGACGAGGATAAAATTTTATGCTTAAATTTGATGAGCAGCCCCGGTAGCGGCAAGACGACGCTACTTGAGGCCACTATCAAAAGCGGCAAATTTAAAATCGGCGTCATTGAGGGCGATTTGGAGACTAACCGCGACGCCGATCGCATCATAAAAGCTGGCGCGCAGGCCCATCAGATCAGCACCGGCGAGACCTGCCATCTGGACGCCTTTATGGTTCACGAGGGGCTTCATCATATCGATACTAAAAATTTAGATCTGGTTTTCATAGAAAACGTCGGAAATCTCGTCTGCCCGGCGGCATTTGACGTGGGCGCGCACCTGAACGTGGTGCTTCTAAGCGTGCCCGAGGGCAGCGATAAGATCGCAAAATACCCGGTGATATTTCGCCGCGCAGACTGCGTCGTAATCACTAAAACCGCGCTGCTACCGCATTTTGACTTCGATATGGAGGAGGTGGCGCGCGAAGTGCACAAACTCAATCCGAAAGCCGACGTCATCGCGCTTGATAGCAAAAGCGGCGAGGGCGTGGAGAAATGGCTGAAATTCCTACAATACAAGAAGGAATTTCGTTAATGTGCCTTTCAATCCCTTCAAAAATCATCTCGATCGACGAAAATAATTTCGCCACCGTAGAGACTTTGGGCGTGCGCCGCGGCGTGAGCTTGGATCTGCTCCCTGAGCCCGCGGCGGTCGGGGAGTACGTGCTGATCCACGTAGGCTTTGCGATGGAGAAGATCGATACGCAGCGAGCGAAGGAGAGTATCGAAATTTACGAGCAGATCGCAAAGCAGATGAGGGCGGAAGAGGGCTCTGTGTATGAAAGCATGGAGCCGAGAGCCGGCGCAGAGAATTAAAACGGCTTGCAAACCCGTAAAATTTAAGGTAAATAATGGATCTAATCAAGGATTTTAGGGATAAGGAGCTGATTTTAGCGCTTAGCAAGCTGATAATTTCCAAAAGCAAAAAGCCGTTAAACATTATGGAGATTTGCGGCGGGCACACGCACTCGATCATGAAATTCGGCCTTCCGAGTCTGGTCGGCGAAAATATCAAATTTATCCACGGCCCCGGCTGTCCGGTGTGCGTGATGCCGCGCAGTCGCATCGACGAGGCGATCAAGCTCGCCGCGATGCCGCAGAGTATTTTTTGCACTCTAGCAGACATGCTGCGCGTGCCCGGCTCTCGCACGAGCTTACAGAAGCTGCGCAGCGAGGGGCGCGACATCAGAGCGCTTTATAGCCCGCTTGATTGCATAAAGATCGCGCAGGAAAATCCGCAAAAAACGGTGATATTTTTTGCGATCGGCTTTGAGACGACGACGCCGATGAGCGCCGTGCTGATCGATAAAGCGCTAGGCTTGGGGCTAAAAAATCTCTTTTTTCACATCAACCACGTAACAGTGCCAGCGCCCGTGCGAGCAATCTTAGACGACGCGGATGTGCAGATCGATGCGTTTTTAGGACCTAGCCACGTAAGCGTGATCACCGGCGCGAAGGCCTACGAGAGCATCGCGCGGGATTACAAAAAACCGATCGCCGTAAGCGGATTTGAGCCGCTTGACATAATGGCGGGCGTGTTAAATTTGGTCGAACAGCAAAACGCCGGTACTTACGAGGTTTTCAATGAATACGAGCGCGTCGTAAAAGAGGGCGGCAACCAAAAAGCGCAAAATTTGATAGATAAATATTTTGAAATTTGCGATTTTCCGTGGCGAGGGCTCGGCGAAATTCCAAAAAGCGGCATGAAGTTGCGCCCCCAGTACGCGGCACTGGATGCCAGGGTACAGTTTGATTGCAGCGTACAGAGCGCTCCCGAGAGCAAGGCCTGTATCTGCGGCGAAATTTTGCGCGGCAAAAAAAGTCCCTATGATTGCAAGGTTTTCGGCAAGCACTGCACGCCTCAAAACCCGATAGGATCGTGCATGGTCTCAAGCGAAGGCGCATGCGCGGCGTACTATAAATACGGCGACGTCAAAAACGCGGGCTAAATTTTGCGCGCGGTATCGCAGAGCGTAAATTTTAAAAATAAGTCGTACTTTAAAATTTTAATCGAAGAAAAACGTTGCACTAAATTTGCTTTAAAATTTTGCGCGGCGCCGTAGCGGCACGGCTTGTTCGGCTGCGGAATACGGGCTTATAAATTTAAAATCGAGCGAAAGGGAGAAATTTGAACGAAACTATACTTTTAAGCCACGGCGGCGGCGGCGAGGAGATGAATAAGCTCATCAACGAGACGATCTTTACGGCGTTTGATAATGAAATTTTACGCGCCAACAACGATAGCGCTATACTAAATTTAGACGCCGGGGCGGATTTTGACCGCGTGACGCCGAGCTCTGCTCTGAATTCGGCGGCTAGTTTCGACGGTGAGCTAGCTTTCAGCACCGATAGTTTCGTCGTCACGCCTCTGTTTTTTAACGGCGGCGATATCGGTAAGATCGCCGTTTGCGGTACTGTCAACGACCTTGCGATGGTGGGCGCGAAGCCGCTGTTTTTAAGCTGCGCGCTCATCATCGAGGAGGGGCTTAGCCTGAGCGAGCTGCGACGCATCCTGGACTCGATGGCAAGCACTGCGCGAAGCTGCGGCGTTCGTATCGTTTGCGGCGACACAAAGGTCGTGCCGCGCGGCAAATGCGATAAAATTTTCATCAACACTAGCGGCATCGGCCGTGTTTTACGACCTGCGCGCGTGCAAAACATCAAAGCGGGCGCAAAAATCTTACTTAGCGGCGACATCGGGCGGCACGGGGCGGTGATACTCGCAGCGCGCGACGAGATCGCGCTAAGTAGCGAGCTACAAAGCGACTGCAAACCGCTTTGTAGCGCGGTCGAAAAGCTGATCTTGCAAGGCGTGAAGATCCAGGCGATGCGAGATGCGACGCGCGGCGGGCTCAGCGCAGTTTTGAACGAATTTGCAAGCTCCAGCGGGCTTGAATTTTTGGTTCGCGAAGAAGATATCAAAATCAGCGACGAAGTAGTGGGTGTGTGCGAACTGCTAGGCTTCGAGCCGTATGAGCTTGCAAACGAAGGCACGTTCGTAGCGATCGTAGAAGATGACGCCGAGGCGGATAGGGCGCTTGAGATACTGCGCGAATTTGACGCGAACGCCGCAATCATCGGCGAGGTACGCGAAGTAGGACACGACAAAGGCGAATTTAAGGGCGCTTTGACGCCTAAACTTGGCACGCGGGATGAATCTACGGGCGCGAGCGACGCGGGCGCGGTATCAGAAAATAGGGCGGGGCAATTTCAAACTCCGCATGCGGCAAAAGGGCGAGTGATTTTGCAAAACGCCTACGGCTCGCAGCGATTTCTGGAGCTTCCAAAAGGCGAGCTGCTGCCGCGGATTTGTTAAATTTGCGTGCAAATTTGGCAAATTTAAGCCTAAATTTCAAGCGTATTTTTAAATTTACAATACAATTTCGTATAAATACGGCGCGACCGTAAAATTTAGAGGAAAAAATGCATGAACTATCGATCGTAGCAGATCTTGTGGCGTTATGTGAAAAGGCGCTAAACGCCGAAAAAGCGAAGAAAAAAGGCGCGGCCGAGCAGGGCGATAAAAATAGCTGCGACATCGCCGATACTGCCAATGAAAATACGAATTCCGCGAATACTCACATGGACACCGAGAATACCGAAAATACGGGTGTTGCGGATACGGACTCGAACGGAAAAAACGGTGATTTTTATAAAAATTTGGATGCAAATCCGGAGGCATCTTACGATACATTTGGTTTAAAAAGTCCGCAGATAAGGGAACTGCACGTAAAAATAGGGCGGCTAAGCGGCGTGGAAGCGCATTATTTGCAAAACTGCTATGAAGTCTTTCGCGCAGGCACCGTCTGCGAAAATGCTGATCTCGTCATCCATACCCAAGAGATCGTCGTAAAATGCAAAAACTGCGGTTTTAGCGGAGATTTGACGCAAAACGACTTCTCTTGCCCGCGCTGCAAAAGCTCCGAAATCAGCGTAATCGACGGCGAAGATATGTATCTAATGCGCCTGGTTATTGAATAAAAGAGGGCGTTTTAGGCGAAAACTTCCTATATTTTAATTTTAACTCCTTGCTATAAGCAAAATTTCATTTCCGCCCAATTTAGATATTTTATCCCTATTTCATTCTTGCAATAAATACTATCCATTATCCTGTTGATTTCATTTGAAATCACAAAATTATGAAATGTAAAAATTCTTCTAATAAAAAATCACTAATAAAAACACCAAATGCGTTAAAAATACATGAAATTATTCATATAATTATACGTTAATTTCGTATTAGATTTTTACTTGAAAATTATAGTTTTCAATATAAAATATCTAAGATTATTGGGATCGTAGTATTTTTCATCATTGTTTGTCGCATAATATATAAAGCTTATCGATTTGGCAATGCGAGTTTTCTATGTGATGTGTTGATTAACAATTAATAAATTTGCTTGTTGAATTGAAATTTTAAAACTACTTCGCACTACAATTTTTATTATGCTCTGTTTTGCGTCGGTCCGCAGATTGTTAAATTTGCCCTTTGAGAGCTATAGCCTTTATGACAAAAACGGATCAAATTCTGTCAAATTCCGCACGCGCCCTCCCCTCTGCGCGGCTTTTTGAGCTATCAACAAGCAGGAATTTATTTGATCGCGCCACACCTTTTTTATGCGCGCTGTATTTAATCTCTGCACTCCGCGTCCTTTAAAACTGCCGTCTAAATGTCGCAAAATTCTAAAATCGACGCGAAATTTTAAAATTCAGTAACGCGGGGTTTTTAAATTTATCTAAATTTCAAACCCCGCAAGTATAATCCGCCATAAATTTTAAAAATCCAAAGGTAAAAAATGAAGCGCGGTACTTTAAGCGCCATAAAATTCCGCGGCATAGCCTCTAGCGTTTTATCGATCTGCTGCTACCTGATCATTTGGGCTTGTTGTGAGCTTTTGCACGATATTACGATGAGAGGATTTTTCGCCGCCGCGACCGCAATCGTCGCCGTGATTTTTACTTCGATGAGCTTTAGGCTCTCCGCGACCAAAATGATCTCAGATATCTCCGCTAGCAAAGTCTTTAACGCGTATCGCGCTATGTTTTTTGCCTACGTGATATATGCCGCCTTGCTGGGCGCGATGCTATGCTATTCGCTAAATTATATCGGTCTTGATATCTGGGATTACGCTCTGCAGCAAAACGGCAGCTCCTTCGAAGGAGCCTTTTATTGCGCAATGGGTGCGCTTTATGTAGGCTTGGAGCATATATCCGAGATCGGAAAATCTCAAATCATAGCTCTTTGGAGCACCGCAAATATTATGCTGACACTCATCGTTCTTTGGAAGCGGGTCGCCACGCTATACTTGCTCGGCAAGGCAAGCGGAAGCAAAATTTTCTATCTTTGCGCCGTGATAACTTTAACATGGGAAGCGCTTCTTAAACTTCTTAAAATGCTCGATGTCGATAAGTCGTGGTATAGCAGCGCGCCTGCCCGCTATGCCGCACTTACGGTAATCATTTTATCTGAAATTTTAGAATTTATCGCCTGGATTAGGATTAAAGGAATTTCAGGCGCGGAGCTTTGGAATAAGAATTTATGGACGACACCGCAAAATAGATCATAAAATCCAATCTAAAATTACGTGCGAGCGCTTGAAATTTTACAAATTCCATATCGCACCGCAAATTCTATGCGAAATTCATATGCCGATGTAAATTTTCAAATTCGCCCTACTTTAAAATTTCATCTTTTACCTAAAATTTATCATTAAAAATCTATAATATTTCAAAGTATATTTTCTAAACGCAACTGCCTGAAAAGCACGTAGAATCGGGCGTATTAAGAAGTATATAATCTAAATTAAAGGAAAAAACATGAGTAAGCCTCACTCTTTTGCGCTAGCTCTTGCGCTGTGCGCGAGTTCGCTTTTTGCCGATCGCGTCGTAACCGATCAGCTAGGCCGAGACGTTACGTTACCAGACGAAGTTAAACGCATAGTCGTGCTTCAGCACCAAAGCCTAAATGCGCTAAATGAGCTAAACACGCTGGATAAGGTCGTCGGCGTGCAGGAGTCGTGGGAGAAATCGCTCGGCAAAAACTACATCCGCCTAGCGCCGAGCCTAAAAGATATGCCCACACCGGGCGATCTAAAGGTCATCAACTACGAGGCGGTGCTTAAGCTAAAGCCCGACGTCGTGATCGTCACGAACTACATCCCGCAAGAATACATCGACAAAATGACGGAGCTCAAAATCCCAGTCGTCGCCGTTAGCTTTCAGCGCAGTGATGCCGCTGATAAGGGCAAGCTAAATCCGACCTTCAAAGACGACGAGGCCGCCTACACCGAGGGCTTTTACGACGGGATCGAGCTTCTTGGCAAGGTCGCAAACCGCGAGAAAGAGGCCGCCGAGCTCATAAGCTTCGTCAAAACCTCGCAAGAGCAGCTAAAGGCTAAATTTAGCGACTTTATCGTGGATAAAAGGCCTAAAATTTACATGGCAAATCCCGATCTCACGACCTACGGTAGCGGCAAATACACGGGCATAATGTTTATGCGAGCCGGCGCGCAAAACGTCGCAGCAGAGAGTATCAAGGGCTACAAGCAAGTATCTGCAGAGCAAGTTTTAGCGTGGGCGCCGCAGATGATCTTCGTGCAGGATCGCTACCCTCAGGTGCCCACCGAGCTTAAATCCAACCCTCAGCTTGCAAATTTAAGCGCCGTTAAAGAGGATAAAATTTACATGATGCCCGAATACGCCAAAGCGTGGGGCTATCCGACTGCCGAAGCCATGGCGCTTGGCGAGTGGTGGCTAGCGATGAAGCTCTATCCAACGCACTTTGACGAGGCGGAGTTTGACAAAAAAGTAGAGGAATTTTATCAAAAATTCTACCGCACGAGCTATAAATGAAATTTTCCGCCCTGCTGCTGCTCTGGGTCCTGCTGTTTGCGGTATCGCTGGGCATCGGGCAGTATCCGGTTAGCCTAGAGGAGAAGGGCAAAAATTTTTACTAGCAAAATTCTGCGTAAAATCACAAAATTCTGCCCTACTAAAGCATCTGTAATCCCCCGCGACAAAATGAAATTTATATAAAAATTTATCTGGATTTTATGCCGATCGGCTATAATTCCGCTATTCTAACCCCGCATATTTTGCGGAATTTTCAAGGAGAAAAAATGCTTAAACTTCACTCAATCCTTCTTGGTGCAGCGCTTTGCGCTAGCCTGGCTTTTGCAGATCGCACGATTACCGATCAGCTCGGTCGCAAGGTCACGATCCCGGATCAAGTAAATCGTATCGTCGTGCTACACCACGAAGCGCTCAATGTCTTAAACGAAATCAACGCCCAAGATAAGGTCGTAGGCATCCTAAAAAGCTGGGAGCAACGCCTAGGCAAAGAGTATAATCGTTTGGCGCCGAATTTTAAAAATCTACCTAATCCGGGCGATATCAAAGATGTCAATTACGAAGCTCTGCTTAGTCTAAAGCCCGATGCGGTCGTAGTGGTAAACTACTTTCCTAAAGAATATATCGCTAAAATGGAGGAGTTGAAAATCCCGGTCGTAGGCATTTCATTTTTTAGCTCTGCACAAGAGGAAAAAGCTAAACTAAATCCGACCTTTAAAGATGAGCGCGATAGCTTCGCTGCTTACGATGAAGGCTTTTACGAGGGGGTTAAAATTCTAGGCGAACTAAGCAATCACGAAAAAGATGCCGCTGAGCTGATAGATTTCGTTAAAAAATCGCAAGCTGATTTAAATGCCAAATTTAGCAATTTTATCGTAGATAAAAGACCTAGAGTTTATATGGCAAATCCCGATCTTACGACCTACGGTAGCGGCAAATATACTGGCGTAATGTTAGCAAGAGCGGGCGCGACGAACGTCGCCGCTGCGGATATAAAGGGCTACAAGCAGGTTTCGCCGGAGCAAATTTTAGCATGGAATCCGCAGATTATCTTAGTGCAAAACCGCTATCCTCAAGTACCTGCTGAGCTTAAAGCAAACCCTGCGCTAAAAGGTCTTAGCGCCGTGAAAGAGGATAGAATTTATCTAATGCCCGAATTCGTTAAAGCCTGGGGTCATCCGACTGCCGAAGCAATGGCGCTTGGTGAGGAATGGCTTGCGATGAAACTTTATCCGCAAAATTTTAAGGACGCAAACTTTGATAAAAAAGTAGAGGAATTCTACGAGAAATTTTACCGCGTCAAATATCAAAAATAATGCTAAACGTAATCCTGCTTCTTTTTTGGGTAGTGCTGGCGTTAATCTCGCTCGCTAGTGGGCAGTTTCATATACCGTTAGAAGAAATTTTTAAAATTCTCTTTAGCGGAGGCGGCGATGAAGCCGCCAAAAGTGTGATGATGGATGTTAGAATTCCGCGCATTCTACTCTCCAGCCTTTGCGGTGGAGCGCTTGCTATCGCGGGTTTGAGCTTACAGGCGGTATTTAAAAACCCGCTCGTTGGCCCGCACATCGTAGGCGTTAGCACCGCAGCGGCATTCGGCGGCGCGCTTTGTATTTTGATAGGATTGAGCGGCTTATGGCTTGCGGGGTTTGCATTTTGCTTCGGACTTGCGGCGCTATTTTTACTCTATCTTTTGGCAAAATTCGTAGCACGCGCTGATATTTTCTCACTCATTTTAGCAGGTATAGTCATTAACGGCGTATTTGCCGCACTTACGAGCTTGGTGCAGTATCTAGCAGACGATGAGGAAGTGCTGCCTAATATCGTTTTTTGGCTGTTAGGAAGCTTCGTAAGCGCAGGATATGATAAAGTAATTTTGATGTGCGCGATCGCCCTGCCCGCTTCTGCAGTCTTAATCGCGCTGAGATGGCGGTTTAATCTACTCAGCCTAAATGATGATGATTTGCGCGTGCTAGGCGTGGATGTTAAGTTTCTGCGCTGCACGATCCTAGCGCTTTGCACTGCTCTGATCGCCGTACAAGTTAGCGTCAGCGGAAATATCGGCTGGGTAGGTCTTGTAGTGCCGCACGCTACCAGGCTCATCGCGGGCAGCGACCACGTGAAGTTAATGCCTGCCTGCTTCATTGCAGGAGCGATCTTTATGCTGGCAATCGACGATCTATCTCGCTCGCTAAGTAGCGCCGAAATTCCTTTAGGAATTCTATCCGCTCTCATCGGAAGCCCGATCTTTGCCCTACTTCTAAAAAGGAGTGCCAAAAATGCAAAATCTAATTGAGGTAAAAAATGCTGGCTTTTACTACGAGGCGGAAAAATTCTGCTTTCGCAACTTAAACTTCGAGCTTGCCAGCTCTCAAACATTAGCGATTTTGGGCTTAAACGGGCAAGGCAAAAGTACGCTAATGTCGTGTATGATGGGGATTTTGCAGCCTAAAGAAGGCGAGATCGTACGCAAGGCAAAATTTGCTTTCTTGCCTCAAAGCTTTAACGTCGCGTTTGATTACAGCGTGCTTGACATCGTACTGATGGGGCGGGTACGCGAGATCTCGCTCTTTTCAAAACCGGGCAAAAAGGATATTCAAATCTGCCTTGATGCTCTGGAAACGCTAGGCGTCGCCCATCTGCAAAAGCGCAGCTTTAACGCCCTTAGCGGCGGGCAGAGGCAGCTCGTGCTCTTTGCTAGAGCCCTAGCTAGCGGCAGCGACGTGCTGTTTTTGGACGAGCCTGCCAGCGCGCTTGATATCAAAAACCAAGACCGCGTGCTAAGCCTCATCGCAAATCTACGCTCAAATAGCGATGCGAGCATAGTTTTTACCACCCACCAGCCTAACCACGCCCTCGCAGTCGCCGATCGCACACTGATCTTGCGAAATGATCTTAGCTACAACTACGGCGCAAGCAACGAAATTTTAACCGAAGCCGCGCTTAGCTCGCTCTACGGCGTACAGATCAAAACGGCGGAATTTGACGTTGCAGGCGAGCAAATCCCCAGCATCACGCAAATTTTCAGCGCGCAGGTGAGATAGGTGCGAGCGGCGCGACAAAGCAATTCATCAATCGTCGAGAAATTTTAAATCGCGGGATTTTGTCTTGAAATGTCGCTTTAAAATTTGGATCTAAATTTCATAACGGAATTTCGCTTTAAAATTTCGTAATAAAGTTTTGTTTTAGAATTCCTGCCTGGGATTTCATGGCGGAATTCTGCCTTGCAAATTTGCAAAATTTTGCTCTAGAATTTCACGGCGAATTCTATTCGACATCGCGCTAATTTTTAAATCCTGCTATGAAAGTATGCTATCGCTTGAAATTTGAAATTCCGCCGAGAAATTCTACCTGCAAACCCGTAGCCAAAATTCCGTTTAAAATCCCGTGGCGGAATTTTATTCTCGCTCTGGTAGAATTCCTGGAATTCCGAAATTCCGCAGTCTGCAAGCTTACCGCAACGAAATTTTAAAATTTTAAATTTAGCTATTTAATTCCTGCTTTACATCGATTTATGTATACTTCGGGATAAATTTTAAAAAGGCTTATTATGCAAAATCTCGTATCTCAAGCAAGAAAAGAGGGAATGATTAGCACCGGCATCGATCTGTTTTTAGCGGCGGTGCCTGCGACTTTAGTTGCGCTAGATATTGCTACGGGCGATATGCTAGGGCTTAGCACCAACAAGACGGCTACCTATATCACTGGCGGAATTATTTTTGCTATTTTTTGTGTTTCGGTATTTTTCAGGCTAAGAGCGCTCCGCAAAATTTCGGCGCTTAGCGGCATAAAAGCGATGGTGCTTTACCGCAACTGCGTAATTGTCTGTATCTGTGTCATTGCCATAACAAGCATCTTTTTATCGATTCCTTTATCGATCTCATACAAGCATTTGGCAATGATATTGTGCATTTTGATAGCGTTTGCAGGCGCAATCTACATAATAGTAGCGTGGTTTTGCATAAATTTTGCTCTAGCGCGCGTAAGCGGCGTGGGGATCTTTGAGACATATGTGTGGCTCTGCGTCATCCTTTTTTCGTTAAATGCACTATACCATTTGATATTCCCCATAACCCTCACAATAACTAGCATCGTGCACCTGCTAGCCTGGAGCAAGATAGAAAACATAAGCGTAAACGTTTAAAATTTCGCAAATATCTTGTCGCGAATATCTTGTCGCGATAGAATTCCGATTTTTGCGATTTAATCCGTGTTTTATGTTTGTTTATATATACTTCGGGTCAAATTTTTAAAAAGGGTTTATATATGCAATTCATTGTATCTCAAGCAAGAAAAGAGGGGATGATCAGCACCGGCATCGATCTGTTTTTGGCGGCGCTACCAGCGGTTTTTATCGTAGTAGGATATATCTCTTATAACGAGCCCAAGTTTGTGGGTGACGAAATAAATTATATCGCTAGCGGAATTTTGATCGCTTTTATTTGTGTTTCAGCATTTCTCAGATTGCAGGCACTCCAAAAAATTTCAGCGCTTAGCGGCATAAAAGCAGCGACGCTTTACCGCAACTGCATAATAATCTGCGTCTGCTTTTTTGCGCTAGCGCTTGTGCTTAATTACCTTTATCCGAAGGAGCCTGACGCAGACGGCGGGCAGAGTGATAGTCCATTTGCGGCGATATTTGGACTAGCGCTTTTCGTAGGCGTTATTTACATAATCGTCGCATGGTTTCGCATAAATTTTTCGCTTGCACGCGTAAGCGGCGTAAGTACCTTTCGGACTTATGTGTGGCTCTGTGTGGGGCTTTTTGTGCTAAACATACTATGTAACGCAGCGATTCTTGCTATAGCCATTTCCGAGCCACGGACCGAGCAGGTTTCAGCTTTGGCTATTGCCGTCGTAATGCTTAAACTGTTCCTGCCGTTTGTCGCTCTTGTGATAACTAGCATCGTGCACCTGCTAGCCTGGAGCAAGATAGAAAAGATAAGCGCAGAGGTTTAAAATTTAGCAAACCTCTTGTCATGATAAAATTTCGCTCTTTTCGGTTTGATTAGCGTTTTACATCTGCTTTTTGCATATTGAAATAAATTTTTAAAAGGAGTTATACGACGTGCAAGACACCGTATCTCAGGCAAGAAAAAATGGGATGATCAGCACCGGCATTGATCTGCTTTTGGCGGTGGCGCTCGCGGTTTTTAAAGCAATAGGTCTTGCTTCCGGCGGAATGTTCTTGATAGTCAGCGGAATTTTTATCGCTCTTATCTGTTTCTCGGTGATTTATAGGCTAAGAGCGCTCCGCAAAATTTCAAAGCTTAGCGGCATAAAAGCGGCGGCGCTTTACCGCAACTGCGTAATTCTCTGCATCTGCTTCGTGGCGCTTTTATTATTTTATCCAGCAGGTTGTTATAGAGAAGCAACGATGAAAGAGATGATAGAAGAAACTATATGGAATTTAGCGGTGCCCGCAGCCGCAATCTACATAATCGTAGCGTGGCTTCGCATAAATTTTTCGCTTGCGCGCATAAGCGGCGTGATGATATTTCGGATCTACGTGTGGCTCTGCATCTTCTTTTTCGCGCTAAATTGGCTATGTGGCGCAGGGCCCTTCGGTTTGGCTGCCTCCAAGCCGCAAATTGGCGATTCCGATGCGGTTTTAATTATCGCGTCATTGAAGGAATTTTTACCGTTTGCTGCCTTGATAATAACTAGCATCGTGCACCTGCTAGCCTGGAGCAAGATAGAAAAGCTCGCCTAAGTAGGAGCGGCTTTCGTTTTGCAGCGATCGCGCGCTTTTGCAAGTCTAAACCGCAACGTCCAAGCCGCGCCATCCGGCACAGCGTCGCCGCACGCAGCAAAGCCGCAAGATAGCGCGTAAATTTAGAAAATTCAAAGGATAAAAATGAAAGAAATTTCAAAGCAAGGTCTGCTTCGCAAAGCGAAATTCCGCGGAGTTTTAGGTGCCGTGATTTTGCTAGGCATCGGCGTAAGCGGCACGGTGGGCGTAAGCAGCATAGACGAGGACGCGGTCGCGATTTTTAGAGTTTTAGCGCTACTAGCGACGCTAGCGATATTTTACGACTGCTTCGTTTGCCTAGAAAAGGCGCTAGGCGTGCGCTTCGTTAAGACCTATAGGCTAATAGAAAGCATCCCAATCGTCGCTATTTTGTGCTACTGCGCCATGGTAATAGCGCTAAAAGAGGGCGCGATGCTAGGTCTACTCTACACCCTGCTCTACGTCCTTTCGACGTGCGCGGCAGTGATAATCTGGGGCGTATTAAACTGCCGCCTAGCCACACTTAGCGGCGTGGATTTATTTAAAATCTACGGCATAGTGGTGTCCGTGGCATGGCCCTGCGAAGCGGTATTGGGCGCGCTAGCTAAAATAGGCGTAATCCTCGCTCTGCCGTATCTAATCGCAGCGTCGCTGGTAACGGCGTTTTCGGGGATTTTGCTAATCATAGCGTGGATAAAATTCAACCCCGCAAGGTTATGCGGCGCGGAAAATTCTAGCGAGCTTGACGGCGCCAAGCTAGGCGCGGACGGCAAAAAACTGAGCATTTACAGCAAACTCGCCACTTTTAAGAAATCGGACGCGGATGATACGAAAAAGCCCGCTTCCAAGGCGAGTGCAGATACCGCAAAAATGCCTGCTTCAGCAGTGAGCGCAGATGATACGACTGCCGCAAGACGCCCGGGCAACCCCGGATTTAAATTCTAACTCTATTCGCAAGATAGAATTTCGCAAAATTTTTAAAATTTAAGGCGCGGAATTTTATCGCGACGCGCGGCGCATCGAGCGGAAACGCGGAATTTTGATTTAATTTTATCCGCTACGAACGCGCAAAATTTAGGGCAAAATTCCAAGCCGAAATTCCGCGATCAATTTAAAATTTTAAGCAGAAGTTCACGACGAAGCAAAATCCAAGCCGAAATTCCAGCCAAAATTCTAAACTAAAATTCCGATCTAAATCCCTAATCCAGCTTATTTCTAAAAAGCGACGCCGCAAAGCTCAACGTGCCAAGCCCGATCAGCAGCAGCGGCACGATGAGATGCCACAGCTCGCCTAGGCTCGCGCCCTCCAGATAGATCCGCCACATGCAGTTGTTGGCATAATACATCGGATCGAGGTGCGCGATGTAGTAAAACCACCGCGGCATCGCGTCCGCAGGCGTTATCAGCCCGCTTATCATAATGCACGGCAGCAGGAACAAAAACGAGCTAACGACCGATTGCAGCGAGGTTTTGCAGACGGTCGAGATCACGAGGCCGATGCCTACGTTGCAAGCGCTAAAGATCGCAATGATCGCAAAAAGATCTGCAAAGCGCCCTCGAAACGGAATTTCAAAGTAAAATACGCAGATCAAAAACAGCGCGAGCCCCTGCGCGATCGCGATCAGCACGGGCGGCACTGCTTTGCCGATTAGCATCTCAAGCGGGTTTGCAGGCGTCATCAGCATCATATCAAAGCTGCCCTCCTCGCGCTCGCGGGAGACGCTAAACGCCGATAGCATCAGCACCTGAATCATCGAAAGCCCCAAAATCATCCCCGTCATGATCGTGTAGCGCGTGATCGTGTTTTCGTTAAAAACATAGCGCGGATTTATGCTGATTAAATTAACAAAATGCTGCGAGTTGTATTCCCCCGCTATGGCCTGCACGAAGCCGATGACGGTGTTTGCCAAGGTCGTATTGCGCGAATCTGCGATGATCAAAAGCTCATGCGTGCTCGCAAAATCGCCGCCGAAATAGATCCCGATGATCGCCTCGCCCTCGCTTACCGCGCGGCGCAGGCAGGTTAGGTCTTTGCAGCCAAGTTCGGTCTTAAACATCGGCGTAGCGGCGATGCTCTGCACCAGCGCGGTGGACGTCGCATCGCGGGCATCGTCCAAAATCGCGTAGCGCACCTGCTCGGGGGTGAAATTCGCGCCGTAGCCGAATATGATCGCCTGCACTAGCACCGGCACGATCAACACCATTCGCGTGCCCTTGTCGCGAAACATCGCCAAAAATTCCTTTTTTATCAGCGCGCGAATTCGAAGCAGGGATTTTCGCAGAGCGTTCATCGCGCGCTCCTTTCAAATTTAGCGGCACCTTTAAATTTAGCGCCATTTTCAAATTTAGCAGCGCGTGCGTGCGGCGCGGAATTTAAAGCGAAATTTAAACGCACTGCGGGCGCCGATTTAATTTTGCGTGGCGCGGGCGTAAATTTTAAAATTTCAGATCTATTGCGTGGCAGCTCGGGCGAAAATTTTAAAAGCGTGAGTTTAAATTTACGTGGCGACAAGGAGCTAGAATTTAAAAGCTCTGCCGCTTGCTTTTGCGACTCGAAGCGGCGTTTTAAGCGCTCTGCGGCGCTAAATTTTAAAATTTCAAACCCGCGCCCAACCGCCGCTTGCAAGCCGAAGCGTCTCGTGCCTAGAAATTTTAAAAATTTCATCGCATGCCTCTTTTGGGCGCAAAATTTCATTCTTTTCACTCCCTGTGAAATCAAAGTATTCGTCGCTCGCCCTACTTCATAGCGCGAAATTTTACCGCTTGTGGCTCGGATCAAAGCGGGGTATTTATGCAAGCAAACGGCGTAAATTTCGCTACTCCACGCTTCGTAGTTACGCCGTGCAGCTGCGCTGCAAAGCTGCATCGTAAAGCGCGATTTAAAATTTAAAAGTGCGCTCGTGAGGCTAAATTTACTAAAATTTTCCGCGCGCGCCGTTTTGTAGCCGTGCCGTACGGCTGCGCTACGAAGTCGCACTATGCGGCGCTGCGCGGAATCCAAACTGCTCACATGATCAAACTTAACCGCGCGCCGTTTTTCTGTCGCGTCGTGCGTATGCTGCGAAATAAGCCGTGCCGCACGCCCCGCTTCGGCTTTATCTGCGCTCGGCAAAGTACGACGCGGAGCACGCAGCGGCTCACAAACAAGCTTTAAAATTTTAAATCCATTCCGCGATATGAAATTTTGCGCTGTATCCGCAAGACGCGTTAAAGCAAGCGTAAATTTTAAAATTTCAGATCCATTGCGCGGCGGCGCGGGCGTTAAATTTAAAAGCTCCGCTGCCTGTTTATGCGAGCCAAAATGCCTCACGCTAAGAAATTTTAAAATTTCAAATCTACGCTCCGCCGCCCGCAAACCAAAGCGTCTCGCGCCTAGAAATTCTAAAAATTTCATCGTGCGCCCCTTTTTACGCTAAGCACGCACAAGCTGAAAAACAAAACCGCTCCGAGCGCCTGAATGGCGAGGTTTACCCACAGCGTCGCGCTCTGTCCGCCCGAGAGGAAGCAGATGCGAAAGGACTCGACCGCGTATGTGGGCGGCAGCAGGTGCCCGATGAAGTTGACCGCCGCGGGCAGTCCGCGCAGATCAAATATCATGCCGCTAAGTAGCGTAACGGGCAGGTAGCCGATGACGATGGCGTATTCCTGCGCTAGGAATTGATTTTTGCAGATCGCCGATATCAGCATGCCTAGGCAGGTCATCTCCAGCACGAAGACGCAAAGCGTCGCCAGCAGCATCGCTACGCTGCCGCGGATCGGGATGCCCAAAAGCACCTGCCCGTAAACGAGCGTCATCGCGCCGCCCAAAAGCGCTAGGAAATAATACGCGCCGACCTTGGCAGTGACGATCTCAAGCGCGCTTGCGTTGGAGTTGTAAAGCGAGGCGATCGTGCCGCGGTCCCATTCGCGCGAGATCACGACCGCGACCATAAATAGGCAGATGAGCCCCAAAATCCCCACGTACTCGGCAGATACGAGATACCACGTCGATTCGTTGGCTTCGTTGAACCAGCTGCGATAATTCACGCTGACGGGCTTTGCTGCGGCGTTTAAATTTGCGTTTAAAAAGCCGTAATCTTGCGCCAAAACCTGCTCGATTACGCCTGCAACGTAAACATAGCTAAGAAGCGCGAGCTGCGACTGCGTGGCGTTTTGGATAAGAAAAATTTCGGCACCGTCTTTGTCTGAGTTGCTCGCGCCGCCTGCACTACTTGAGCTGCCGCCTGTACCACTTACTCCGCCGCCGTTATTTGCAGCGTCGCTTGCACTATCCGCGCCGTTAGCGGAGGGGCTCGCATTGACGCCGCCGCCCGTATTTTGAATATCGCCTGCGCCGTCGATAAAACCAGCATTCGTATCGCCCACGCCGCCGATTAAATTTACGCTGCCTTGATTTACGTCTATGTCGCCTGCACTGCCGCCGGAATCTACTCCACTGCCGTCGCCAAAAGAGTACGCGTTACCGCCTGCGCCGTTGCCGTATGAACCCTCGCCGCTTGCGCCGCCCACAGAGGCGTTTATGCCGCTTTCCCTGCCGGTGCCCGCGCCGCTGTCCTCAAGCGGACGGATATTTTCGGCGCCGCTCGTATTTTGGATACCGCTTGCGCCGCCCGCGGAGGAGCTTTCGTCGCTAGAAAGGTTTAAATTTACGCCGCCGCCCGCGCCGCCGAGTCCGCCCAAAGTGCTTTGAAATTTCGCCGCAAAGCGCGGATCAAAATACAAAATGCTCTCGATCTCGTGCGCCTTAAAATCTCTCCTCGCGCTCTCTAAATCCGTATAGACGCGGGTTTGCAGGTATTTTGAGCCCAAAAATCCGCCGAGCAGATCCCGCTCGATTTTGGAGCCCAGATCGCTTACGAAGCCCACTTTGACGGGCTTTATGTCCATCCGCATCGCGTATCCGTAGATCACGACCAAAATTAACGGCATCAAAAACGCGATCACAAGCGCCGATCGGTCCTTTGCGATCTGCGCGAACTCCTTTTTTACGAGGATTTTTAAAAAGGTAAAGTTCATCCGCCCTGCCCCTGTGCTCGGATTTTACGACACTGCGCCGCTCGCGACGAGCTCCCGAATTTTAATCGCGCAAATTCAGCGACCGCATTTTGAAATTTTAACCGCGTGAACGCATTTGGCGAGCCCCTAAATTTTAATTGCAAAAGCGCGGCAACCGAGATTTGAAATTTTAGCAGTGCAGACGGACTGCTCGTGCCTATTTCGCTCATCGCGCCCACAAATTTTAATCGCTTGATCGCATACGGCGGGCTTTGAAATTTTAAGCGGTTGCGCGGCACGGTCTCGCCGCGAGATTTTTGACGCAAAAGCTCTACGGCAGCGGACCCGCGATGAAATTCTCGCATCGGGGTTTTAAATTTACAAGCCACTCGCAGACTGACCGCTATTTTAAATTTGCGATCTGTTTGCAGAGCGGTCGCCCTTTTAAATTTATAATCCGCTTGCGAGCCGCTCGTGCTTTGAAATTTATGGAGCAGACAAAGTGAGCTTGCTTCTGTGTAGAGCTCGCACAGTACCCGTCTACTAAATCGGCGCCCTGTCCCGCCGCGCGACATTCGGTTTAGAACCTCGGCGCCGCGCAAAATTTTACGATCGTTTAAAATTCCTACACCCTTTAAAATTTCGCAACCTTTCAAAATTTTATTATCGATCCAAAATTTGCCGCCGTTTAAAATTCCGCCGCTTAGAATTTTACCGACGCCCAAAGCCCGGTCGCTCAAAATTCCGCCGTCGTTTGAAATTTCATCGCCCCGCAAGAGCTTTTCGCCGCTTGAAATTTTATCGCGCAGGCGCGCAGCTTTTCGCCAGGTCCGCATAAAATTCGGATCAAAAATCTTCGCCGCTCGCGCGAAATTTAGATCAAAAGCCCTCATCGCCCGCCTCGCTTCTAAATTTTTGCACCTCGTTTATGAAGGCTTGCTGCACGCTAAGCCGCCGCCCGTGCTGTACGCAGACCTCGTCGGGGCTACCTAGCGCCAGGATTTTGCCGCGATCTTGGATCAAAAACCGATCGCAATACTCCGCCTCCTCCATAAAATGCGTCGTCACGACCACGCTCACGCCGGTGCGCGCCAGCGCATTTATGCGGTTCCAAAAGAGCCTGCGCGAGAGTGGATCGGCGCCGCTGGTGGCCTCGTCGAGAAACAAAATCTCGGGGCGGTGGATGAGCGCGCACGCCATCGAAAGGTTGCGCCCCGCGCCAAAGGGCAGGTTTTGCCACGTCTCGTTTCGCAGCCGCTGCAAGCCAAACTCGCTCAAAAGCTCCTCTATGCGCCGCTTCAGCGCCATGCCGCCGATGCCGTAGCTGCGGCCGAAATACTCTAAATTTTGATAGCAGCTTAGCTTTTTATAAAGCGAAAATTTCTGCGAGACGTAGCCGATGCGCGATCTAATCGATGATTTGGCGTAGCGCAGATCCTCACCCATGACCGAGATCTCGCCCCCGCTCATCCCCAAAAGCGCGCAGATCATGCGAAAGGTCGTCGTTTTGCCCGCGCCGTTTGGGCCCAGAAGGCCGAAAATCTCGCCCTTTTTGACCTCGAAACTCGTATTTTCCACGGCGGTGAATGAGCCGAATTTTTTACTCACGTCGCGCACTTTGATGACGGTTTGCGCCGCATCGAAGCTCCTTTTTTCGTAGCCGAAATTTGCTGCGCCGATCTCTGCTTTGTTTAGAAAAATATACGCATCCTCTAGGCTCGCCTCGCGCGGGCTCAGTTTAAATTTCGCGCCCCCGTTTTCTTTAACTTTAGCGTCTCCGCTTTCGTTAAATTTAACGTCTCCGCTTTCGTTTGAAATTTTAAAATTTTCGCCGCGCCCGTTTTCGGGATACGTGCCTTTGTCGCCTACATTTTCGCGCTCTGTATTTTCGCCGCCGCTGTTTTCGTCGCTACCGCTTAGGCTCGCGTTTAAAAACTCCTGCAGATCGCGCAGGCTTATCGGCTCTTCGCTTAGCAGATCGACGCTGCCGTCTCTGGGGCAGATGTCGATGAGCGGGGAATTTTTTAAAAATCTTTGCGTCTTAAACATCAAGCGGCGCGCCAGGCTCTGATAATCCTCGCTGCATATGCGAAAGGTGCGATCCCGCAGCGCCGCGGTGATCTTTGCAGCGCGCTCCTGCGCTATGATCTTGCCGCCGAGTAAGATCAGCGTCAGATCGGCATCCGCCGCCTCGTCGAAATACGCCGTCGAAAATATGCATTTCGCGCCGCTTTGATCCAGATACTCGCGCACGATCGCCCACAGCTCGCTGCGTGAGAGCGGATCGACGCCGACGGTGGGCTCATCGAGCACCAAAAGCCGCGGCCGAGCTGCGATAGCGCACGCAACGCCAAGCTTTTGTTTCATTCCGCCGGAGAGCGAATCCACGGCGTAATCTTTAAATTTCAAAAGCCCCACGCGGCGCAAAAGCCCGCGCAGATACTCCTCGCCGTCTTTTAGATCGAGCCCTTTTAGGCCCGCGAAGATGTTTAAATTTTGCCAGACGCTAAGCTCCTCGTAAAGCCCCAAGCTCTGCGACATATAGCCGTTTGCGCGGACGAATTCTTTATTTTCGCCGCTAGGGGTGAAGCCGGCAAATTTTATCTCGCCGCAATCGGGCGCGATGATGCCGCAGATGAGCTTTAAAAGCGTGGATTTGCCCGCGCCGTCGGGGCCCGTGAGGCTGATGAGCCGCGGCGAGGCGCCAATTCGCAGATCGAAATTTTCAAAAACGACGTTTTTGCTGCGATCCTCTCGCAGGTAAAATTTCTTTAAATTTACGATATTTAGTAGATCCAAGCCTAGCTCCAAATTTTATTTACTCGCCCCGACGCTTGGCGCGACGAACGAGACCTATGCACGCCGAAAAGGCGTTCTTTATCGCGACGCCTTGCTTCTGCAGCCGCCGAGACGTCTTGATTTCGCAGCCGCTACGGCGTCTTAGTTTTGTGACAGCCGCGGCATCTTGGTTTTACAACCGACGCGCGTCAAACAATTTCGCCCAAACCTCGCATAAATTCGACGCAACTTACCGCAAGCGCGCGAAACTAAGCCCTATCGCGTCTGGGCGCCCTGCAATCGCCCGCTCGAATTCGAGTACCCGCACGATCGGCGTTGCTTACGGCTCGCGCCGAATATTCCGCGCGCCGCCCGATCCGTCTTGAGCGCGTGCATATCGCATCGGCTAGCCGCGCCGCTAACGATGCGCATGAGCGGGGCGGTCTCCAAAACGTGAAGCAGCCCGTGAGTATCCGCGATAAACTCGCTTCAAAACGCAAACGGGTTTTCAAACGCCTGGCGACCCGTGAGCGCCGAGCTCTATCTGCGCCGCGCCTCTTGCAGTGAAATTTTACCGCCGCCCGCCCTTTGAGGTGAAATTTACCGCCGCTATATCTTTTGGCGAAATTTTATACCTAGTTTCGGTTTTCTTTACATAGTACCGACTTTAGCTACCGCGCCTTTTGGGCAAAATTTTACGCCGTTTGCAATCGGCATTAATCGCGCCGCTTGTTTCGTAGCGAAATTTTACTGCCGTCCGCAGTCATTACTCAACCATCGCTCGTTTATCGCAAAACGGTCTGCTAGAAACAAAGCCCGCTCCCGCTCTACCGCCCGGCTTTTACCTATTCTCCGCCGAGATGCAAATTTTAAAATTTAACTCGCGCTGTTTTGCGCCAAATCTTTCGGCAAAATTTTACTCGCTACGCTGCAGAATTCCGATCTTTTACCCAAAGCGCCTGCTCGCGCAAAACCCGCGCGATAAATTCTACGCCGCCTTTCGCCTTTGTACAGTTTCGTTCTAAGCGCGCAGCATTTCTATAGTCGTCTGCGCCGAAACGATGTGTCAAAATTTTATCGCCCTGCTCTGCCGAACAGGCGCCGTTAAAATTCTACCTCGAAGCGCGCTTTTAAAATTTTATCAAACTCACGCCATATGCACGGCTTGCGCGGCGTTGCGTAAAATTTTACCGGGCAGCGAGCTTTGTTATCTAAATTTCGCCCGCAGGCGCTGACAAAATCGCTCATAAATTTCGCGTCGTTATGCCGCTAAAATTTTATCGCCGAGCAAGCCGTTTAAATTCCAACTCGCCGCGCCTGATAGCTTTGGGCGTTGTGCCGCGATAAAATTCCATCCGTAGTATTCCTGCTACCCGTACCGCGTTTTAAATTTCGCCCTTGCTAGCGATGCTTATGCGCTGCCCCCGTCAAAATTCCACGCTGATCGGCTGTCCCAGGCGAAAGCTGCCGTCCTCGTCGCTGAAATCTGCGCGTGCCTCCCATACGAGATCGGCGCGCAGCTCCTCGGTTTGCACTGTACGGGGCGTGTACATCGCGGTTTGGCTCACGTAGGCGATCTTTGCGCTCGCGCTAGAGCCGTCCGCAGCGATGATCCGCACGCTCTGCCCGGCACGCAGGAAGCGGAGCTGATTTTCGCTTAGATAAAATTTCGCGCGCTTATTTTTTACTTCGCTAAGCTCAAAAACGCCCACGCTTGGCATGCTGATATCGCCAAGCTCCTTAAGGCGCGCTCTGATCTGCCCGCTAAAGGGCGCTTTTAGCACGCTTTGCGTCTCGATTTGGTAATTCAGATATTTTAGATTTTCCTCGCAGCTTGCTAAATTTGCGCGGGCGGCGCCGACATCCTCGCCGCGGTAGCCGCTTTGAAGCTGGCGCAGATTGGCCTGTGCGCTTTGCAGCTGGGCTTGCGTGCGCTTCATCGAGTAAAACGCCTCGTCGATCTGCTGCTTGGACGCGGAGTTGCTTTTGCCTAGGCTCTTGAGGCGCTCGTTCGTCAAAGTAGCGAGCTGTAGGGCGTTTTGCAGCGCGCTTACGTTCGCCGCCGCCATCTCGATCTCCTCGCTACGAAAGCCGCTTTGCAGCTTTTGCAAGCTAAATTTAAGCCCGTCGCACCTCGCGATCTGAACCTGTCTTTGAAAACTCAGATCCGCCGTATCCAGAGCCGCCAAGACGTCGCCAGCCTGCACGAAATCGCCCTCGTCGCGATAAAGCGCGCTAATGCGGCCGCTGCGCTCGAAGCTAAGCGAGCTCTGCCTGATGTCGATGATGCCGTAGGCCTTGTGCGCGACCTCTTCGCGCCTATCGAGATTGAAGTAGATCGCCGCGGCGAGGGCGGCCAGCGCAAAAACGACGAAAAATAGAAGCCTTTTCATAGATCGCCTTAAATTTTGATATGCGGTTATTATAAAATAACTTTTCTAATGCGGCGCTGATATTTGAGGCTCGGGCGATGATTTTATAAACCCATCTCATTAAATTTGCCGTATTGAATTGACCGCCGCGCGAGCGAAATTGAAGCTTGGGCGGATAAAAATTTTAGCCTATCTGCGCGATTTTAAGCGGTACGGCTTGTAAAATATCGTGACTTTTTAAACTAAAAATTTTAAAATTTTAATGAGGAGGCTCCGCTTTCAAGCGGAGCGCGGAATTTTAACGTACGGGCACCGTACTAGCACTGCGGGCGGAATTTTGTCGCGAAAGCGAAATTTTATCGCACCAGCGGCATACAAGCATCGCAGGCGGAATTTATCGTTTATTACACGAATAGTGCGCAAGTTGCCGCGAACTAAATTTTATCGCGGCACCTATAGCTATCTGCGCGGAGAGTTGGAATTTACGGCTCCCGCTAGCGATAAAATTTACGTAGCATGAGCAGGCGGCGCTTGAATGCGGCGGAAATTCTAACGCTGTGGCGAGTAAAATTTAAGAGGGCTTCGCTTTCAAGCAGAGCGTAAAATTTAATGGGGAAATTTAACGAGCTTTAGGCTCGATGAGCCCAAATCTCGCTCGGTCGCGCAAAAGCTGAAATATTTAAAACTCGCCTTTAACCGCGGCGATCCATTTATCAGCCCTCGCCTGCCAGTGGTCATCGCCTTTAAAATCGATCGTAAGACCCACGAATTTGCCGTTTATGAAGGCGCGCGAATGTTTAAATTTATATCCCTCTGCGCCCCAAGCGCCGATGAGATCGGCCTTTTTAAGCACCGGCAAAAACGCACTCATACCGCTGCAAAAATCGTTGCCGTGGCGCTCGACGTTGCCAACGCCGACGAGCGCGACCTTCCTTCCGTCAAAATCAGTTTTATTCAAAAGCTCCAATTTGTCGTCAAATTTAGCCTGGATCTGTCCGTCGCCGTGCGTCGAAGCCGCAAAAATAAACGCGCCCGCTCCTGCCAAATCCTCCTCATTTAGCTCTTTGGCCTCCTTGATCTCAAAGCCGAGCTTTGAAGCGATGTATTCGCTCACGACCTTCGTATCGCCGCCTTTGGTGGCGTAAACTAATAGTTTTTTCATTTTCTCTCCTTAAAAATAAGAATGATTCTAACAAAATAAGATAAATTTTGAATGAAATAAAATTTTATAAGGCGCCTAGATACGGCACAATGCCTCGTATCCAGCTAATTTTAAGCGGCAGCGAGCCGGTAAATTTTAACGCCGCCGCTTAACCACTCGTATAAAAATCCATAGTATAATGCCGCCCGTAGCTCATTACAAAGGAGAAAACATGAAGAATTTTACATTATGTTTGATCGCCGCGATCGCGCTTTGCGGCTGCGCGACCCCGCAGGATCGATACGGTGGAGATGTTTATGACGCGAGCGAAACGAACCGCATGAGGCAAAGCGATCGGATCGAGATCGTCGATGTCCTACCCGCCAAAATCAATGTAGAGCGCTCCGAGGGCAATACGGGTAAAATTTTAGGTGGCGTCGCGGGCGGAACTACGGGTGCGGTCATCGGGCATAAGCTCGGCAAACATAGCAGCAGCAGGCGCTTAGCTGAGACGGTGGGGCTCGTGGGCGGCGCGGTAGTGGGCGCAGTCGCCGGAGATGCGATCCAAAACTCCCAAAAAACGGTGCAAGGCTCCAACATCATCTACAAGCTAAACGGCAAGGAGTACTCATCCGTGCAAGCTGATCCGCCGTGCAGATTTAGACGCGGCAAGGCTCTGCTGATCCACACGGGCAGCGAAACGCGGGTGCAGCCAAACTCGGGATGCTAACAGAACTCGGTATGTTAAATTTAAAGCCGCCTAAAGCTTGCGGTGAAATTTTAAAATTTCACCGCGATGTTTAAATTTAAGAACGATGTTTTAAATTTTAAAGCGGCGCGGCTTTTGAAAATGGTGCCGCTAAAATTTGCGAGCGATCGAAATTTTAACTCTGCAAAATTTTAAGAGCCCGCTAAAATATTTTAATATATAATCGCCGCTTAAAAACGGAGGGCGGCAATGAAAAAATTCTATCTTAAAATTTGGGCACTTGCGCTTATAGCGGCATTTGCAGCGATCCCCGCTACGGCAAAAGTAAGCGTAGATCATTTAGAAACACAAGAGGAAAAAGACTTAGCGATTGCTTGCAATAACGGCGAGGGAAAATACAGCGCATGCACGAGGCTAGTCGAAATTTTATCCAAAAAGTGCGACGGCGGAGATTATGAAAGCTGTGGATCGCTCGGCATAGCGCTTTTCGACTCCAATAGATATGAAGACTCCGCCTCCGCTTATAAAAAAGCTTGTGAGGCCGGCGTAGTAACCTACTGCTATATGCTAAGTGCGACCGAAATACACTATGGCGGAGATGTAAATTTGGTAATTAAATATCTTGGTAAGACATGTGAAGCAGCAAATAGCCTGTTTAAAAACGAAGCGTGCAAGATAAAAGAGGAATTGGAAAAGTGCCTAAATGACAGCGAGTGCAATCCTATAAAAAAAGCAAGAATTTTGTTAAAAAGCGTAAGATGATGTTGTTTAAAAAGCCGCTTTATATATCAAAATTTTAAATAGGAGAGAAAATGCAGAAAATTAAATTTATAATTCTAGCTTTAATATTTTCAATATGCTCTAGTATGGCAAGACCCATGGATTTGAGCTTTTTCAAAACTTGGGAGGAAAAAGAGCTAAATTTAGAGTGCGATAACGGCGATGAAAAATATAGCGCATGCACAAAGCTAGTCGAAATTTTATCCAAGAAGTGCGACGAAGGAGATTACGAAAGCTGCGGATCGCTCGGCGCGGTGCTTTTGGTTACAATGGGTAGATATAAAGATTCCGTTTCAGCATTAAAGAAAGCTTGTGAGGCAGACATGATGTATTATTGCTTTTTGCTAGCAGGGAATGAAATATTTTACGGCGGAAATATACATAGGGCTATCGGATACTTTGATAAGGTCTGTTATGGAAAAAACAGCGACAAGAAGGATTTTTCTTGCAAGATAAAGGAACAATTAGAAATTTGCTTAAATGACAGCGAGTGTAATCCTATAAGAAAAGCGATAAGTATACTTGTACCAAAATAAAAATTTTAACAACGCGATAAAATTTCATCCTATGGCTGGTGCACTTCGCAAAAAAGCAAGAATAAAGCCGCTAAGAATGTACCGCCCACTTCTATCGTTTCGCCACCATAAAATTTTACTCCGTCTCAAAAACCTCTCTCGCGTATTTCATCCCCAGATCATATGCCTTTTCATTTAGCGCACGGGTTTTTTCGGGCACAGAGCGAAGCATTTGCTCTTTTACGAGCCCTGCGTCCATGCAGCGGCTAAGCTCTACTGCGATCGCTAGAGCCACGACACTTTGAGTGATGACATTTCCAACTTCGTATTTTGCGATGGTGATGATTGGAATTTCATAAATTTTAAAGCTTGCCCTATCCTCATCGCTCGGCGCTACTAAATTCGGCTCGATTACGATCACGCCGCCTTTTTTTACGCCGTTTTTGAAAGCATCGTAGCTGCTCTGCGCCGTTGCGAGCATGAAATCGATCTCGCCCTCGCTCGCGTAAGGATATAGAGTTTCTTCATCGCTTAAGATAATATCCACTTTCGTAGGTCCGCCACGTACCTGAGAGGTATACGTAGATGCCTTGATTCCATAGCCGCCGTGCGCGATCTTTGCCGCAGCTAGAATCTCACCTGCTAAGATTACACCTTGACCGCCCACTCCCACAAATCTTAATTGATTCATCTTAGTCCTTCAAAATTTATCGCTTCGCCGCTTTGTGCCGCGTCTATCACCTTTTGATACGCCTTTGTGTATTCGGTGTGCTCATTATCTTCGTGTAAAACCCCAAGCGGAAATAGCCCCGCTCGCTCATCCTTGCTAAGAGCGTCAAATTTAGCCTTGGAAATCGTGCGCGAATCAAGCCACTTTAACATTTGCACCGCCTCGCTCATTTTATTTTTACGACCCAAATTTACGTGGCAGTTGCTAAAAATATCAAAAAAACTATAACCATCGTGCTCAAAGCCCTTAGCCAAAAGTCGCTCGATTTTTTCAGGATTTGTCACGCTTTCGCGTCCGACAAAAGTTGCTCCGGCAGCAATCGCAAGTTTTGCCGCATCAAAGCTGGGATCGACATTGCCGTATTGCGCCGTAACCGTCCAAAACCCGCGCGGCGTCGTAGGACTCGTCTGCGAGTTTGTAAGCCCGTAAATGAAATTATTTACTAAGATATGATTTAGATCGATATTGCGGCGGCATCCATGGATCGTGTGATTGCCCCCTATCGCAAGCCCATCGCCATCGCCAGTAACTACGATTACGTGTTTGCCTGGATTTGTGAGCTTGATACCCGTAGCATAAGCTATCGCACGCCCGTGCGTCGTATGGACGGTATTGCAGTCTATGTAACTCGACATCCTACCGCTACAGCCGATACCGCTTACCACGCATACATCGTCCATGCTCCAGCCTATGCGGTCAATCGCGCGGATGATCGCTTTTAAGATCACTCCGTCGCCGCAGCCCCAGCACCAAAGTGTAGGCATCTTGTCCGTTCTTAGATATTTATCGTAATCAAACGCCATTTAAAGCTCCTTTACTTTCTCGATAATCTCGCTAGGGCTGATCGGTCTGCCGTTTGCCTTAAGAAGCGTCTTAAAATCATCCCTCAAGCAAGCGCGCTGCACCTCTAGCAGATACTGCCCTAAATTTAGCTCGGCGATCAAAATTTTATTAAATCTCTCCCCTAGCTCCCTTAGTTTGCGCGCAGGGCTTGGCCACAGCGTGATCGGGCGAAAAAGTCCCACACGCACGCCTTGCCCTCGTAGCTTTAAAATCGCGTCTTTTGCTGCCAGGCTAACGCTGCCGTAGGCGATGATGCAAGCATCAGCGTCATCCAGCATAAATTCCTCGTATTGCACGATCTCATCTTCATGCGCCGAAATTTTATTAAAAAGCCTTTTTATAGAGCGATCTACGATCTGCTCATTTTCGGTTGGAAAGCCCTTAGCGCCGTGATGCAGCCCCGTTATGTGATAGTGGTATCCCCTAAAAAAGGGATTTAGCACCGCAGGCTTATCGGGCGCGGCATCGTAGGGCTCATAATCTTTCGGACTACCTTTAAATTCCGCCCTGCGCTCGATTTTTAGATCCGAAATTTCAGGTAGCACCGCCTTAGCCTGCATATGCCCAAGCGTCTCATCAAGCAGCAAAAATACCGGCGTCATGAACCGCTCGGCCAGATTGAAGGCGCGCACAGTCTGCGTGTAAGCCTCCTTTAGCGAGCCCGGACACAGTGCGATGCTTTGAAAATCGCCGTGAGTGGGGTTGCGAGCTTGCAAAATATCGCCCTGTGCTACTCGCGTAGGAAGTCCGGTGCTAGGACCTCCGCGCATAACATTTACGATTAAAAGCGGAATTTCAGCGATGAAGCCAAGTCCAATCTGCTCTGATTTTAGCGAAATTCCAGGACCAGAGCTTGCCGTCATCGCCTTTGCACCGCTCATCGACGCGCCCAAAGCTACCGAAATGCCCGAAATTTCATCCTCCATCTGGATAAATTTGCCTCCGACCTTAGGTAGCAAGCGACTCATCTCGTGCGCGATCTCGCTGCTCGGCGTGATCGGATAGCCGCCGAAAAAATTACAGCCACAATCAATCGCCGCACGCGCAATTAAGGCGTTGCCTGTGGAAATTACCTCTCTCATTATGCGTCCTTGGGTTTCATAAAATTATTGTTTTTGATTTTTTCAGCCATCTCTCTAGCCTGCGAGCTTAGACGAGCGAATTTAAAGCCCTTGGGCGCGACGAAAATCGCAAAATCAGGGCAGTGCAACTCGCACTCCCTACAGCCGATACAGGCGCCCTCATCCACCACGTCGATCATCATGCCCTGCACGGCGCCCTCGTCCTGTCTCATCGCGATCGCGCCGCTAGGACAGACGCTTACGCAGATATTGCACGCCTTACAGCGGCTCTCATCCGTCCAAACGGCGCGCTGGCTCTCATTTTCGCTCATATTTTCTCCTTAATTTATCAAAATCCGCACTAAATCCCGCCTCGCGATTTAAAATTTGAAATTTTGCGGCGCAAGCCTGCTTTGATCGCATTAAAGTCCTTTCGTTTTTAAATTTTGCAGAGTTTAAATTTTAAAATTTTGTGGCGTTTAAAAATTTTACGTCACGCAAAATTCTGCGCCAAAGTAAAATTTTAATCTATGAAATTTCACAGCGGGCAAAATTGCGCAAATTTTAAAATTCCGCAGCGAATGAAATTTTACGCTACAAAATTCCGCGAGCTTAAATTTCTTGCCAAAGTGAAATTTGATGCTGCAAAATCCTATCGCAAGAATCCTGTGCTTTAAAATTTTCGCTTTGTAAATTCCGCATCGCGCTGAATTCATCCATACCCGCTAAAACTTCAACCCCGCTACGCTTGCTCGCATCCGTTCAAGCTGCGCGTAAAACTCGCCCGAGTAGGCGAAATTTCTCTCTATCGCGCCCATTTTGCCGACGCTTACGAAGCGCCCCAAAGGCACTCCCGATCTATCCGCGACGCAGCAGGCGAGCGTGCCGCAGGTATCAAAAAGGATGTATTTTATGATCTTTACGATCCCCGCAGCGGGCGCCAAATACGCCGACGTGCCCAGTAGCTCGCCGATCTGCGCGCCGGCGCGTTTGGTATTTTGCACCGCACGCTCGAAAATTTCATCCGAAATTTCAAATCCCAGCTCGTTTTTAAGCGCGATCATCTCTTCGCTATGCGGGCCCACGATCGCACTTCTCATCGATGAAATTTCGTTGCCGCTCGCTCGCGCGAGTTCAAATTTAAGCCGCGCGCCGTCTAGCTCGCCCGCCATGCCGATGACGCGCTCTTTTGCAAACCCGCTAGCCTGCAGCGCCGCATAGACCATCATATCAAGCGGATTAGTAACGACGATGATGATGGAGCTAGGCGCGTATTTTGCGGCATCTCGCGCGCATTGCGCGATGATGGCGGCGTTGCTGTCAAACAGCTCCTCCCTGCTCTGCCCCGCCTTTCTTGCGCGCCCCGCCGTGATCACGACGATGCCTGCGTCCGCTATGTCGCCGGGCTCCGTGCTGCCGCTTATGCGCAGGTCGCGCTCGTAAACCGCCGCCGTATGGGCAAGATCGAGTGCTTTGCCGCTCGCGATCCGCTCTACCGCATCCACAAGCGCGATGCTATCTATCTTTTGGCTCAAAGAATCGCTTACGATAAGATCATTAGCTACCGCTGCGCCGATGTTTCCGGCGCCAAATATCGCTATTTTCATTGTTATCTCCCAAATATCGGCCCGCATTTTTATAACTGCGGGGGGTTAAATTTTAAAATTTAAAGACGAAATCTCGTTTTTTAAATTTAATGCCAAAACGACCTTAAATTTTACCTCTGCGCCTTTACGTTGCGCTCGTGCTCGGCTTGCGTGCGCGCAAAATCGTGAAGCCCGGTTTTTTTGTTTCGCATAAAATACAGATACTCGCTCTTTGCGGGCACGAAAACGGCGCGTATCGCATCGCGAGAGACCACGCACACGGGCTCTTTAGGAAGTCCGTCGTTGAGATAGGTGTTGTAGTGGCTGGTGTCGGTGCGGATGCGCTGCGGAGTGATCTTCACGTGCGAAAACTCGCCGTAATTCAGCGTGCCGTCCATCTGAAGGCGCATATTTTTGGCTAAGCGATTGTCGATGACGGAGGCTACGAGCGGCATTTCATCTGCGTTTGCGGCCTCTTTTTGAATGACCGAGGCCTTGATCAGCACCTGCTTCCACGCCGTGGCGTTATAGTCGCCGCTAAGCTCGCGCGACAATCCTTCGTGGAATTTTTGCGCAGTTGAGACGAGGTGGTCGATGATATTTTTTTCGCTTTCGTTTTTGCTAATTTTGTAGGTTTCAGGCACCAAAAAGCCCTCGTAAAACGGCGCCGTGGCGTTGTATTCGCGCTCAAGCTCGCTAAAGCTTAGCCCGCGATCTTTCGCAAGCTGTTTTAAAAACACGATCGTAGTCTCGCCCGGGATCAGCTTAATTTCGTTCATCACGGGCTTTGCGACGCTTAGCTCATATAAAAACTGATATTTGGGCAAATTTTCGCCGCTAAGCTCCAGCTCGCCGGTTTTTGCGCCGCCGTAAAAAGAAAGCAGCCTCGCGTCGAATTTGCTAAATTTTGGATAGCTCTTTGAGAGTTGCGATAAAATTTTCGTTGAGCTGCCCTGACCTATCTGCACGGTTGCCGCGTTGCCAACGCGCTCGTGTAGATCAAAGCCCACGGCCAAAAGGACGATAGCCGCAAGCTCGATACAAATGCACGCCGCTTTGATGAGCTTTATAAAGAATTTCATGCGTTCCTTTCAAAATTTAGCTGAAATTATAGGCAAATAAGCCAAAATTTTGAATAAATTTCATATTATAAGCGCAGTTTTTCGGCACGCCCGATTTGGTTTTGGGGCGGAGTTTTTTAATGAGGCGATGATGTTTAGAACTTTGGCTAGATTTTTTTTGTGCATAACCATACTTTTTATAATCTGCGCGGTAGGCCTAAAGCACGGTATTGCGATTTCACAGCTGGACGTGGGCTTTGCAAAGCTCGAGGGGTTTTATCTCAAGCTAAATAAAGGTCTCGTGCTGCGTATCAAAAATCTTGAAATTACGCAAAATAATCCACAAAATTTAGAGCAAAATTCCACCGATCTGCGCACGCAAAGCGAGAAAATTTTAGAATTTAGCAAAAAAATCTCGCTCATCAACTCCTTTTTTGAAGAGATCGACGTAGACAATATGAAAATAAAAGGTGAAAGCCTGAAACTAAAATACAAAAGCGACGTTTTTTACGCAGATACGCGGTTTTTTAGGCTAAGCTCAAAGATCACGCCTGGCGCAAACGGACTTAGCTTTGATCCGATCGAGCTTGAGCTAAATGATTTTAATCTCACTCTGCACGGCACGGCACGAGCAAATTTCAGAGCCGATACGTATGATTTTAACGGCACCTTCGCTTCGCACGAGATCGCGGGCGAGCTTGACGTACACAATATCGGCTCGGAGCTAAATATCGAGATAAACCGCGCCTCGGCCTTGAGCCTGAAAAATTTTATGAATGAGCTGGGCGCACTTACGGGGCTAAATCCTCTTGCGAACGAGTGGATCTACGGCAAGGCGGTCGCGCAGAACTACTACATCGAAAATCTGCACGCCAAAGTCGATCTAAAAGATCCGCGCCCGATCGCCGAAAACGTTAGCGCTACAGCCTACGCGCAGGATCTTACGATAAAATTTCAGCCGCAAATCGAAGCCGTAACGGTAAAAGACGCCAACATCACGCTCAAAAACGATTATCTAAATTTTGCGCTGAACGAGCCTAAATTTAAAGGCAAAAGCCTGGAAGGAAGCGGCGTGCGTATCGGCGGGCTCTTTGAAGAGAAGCCGATCGTATATCTGGATCTGCGGACTAAAGAGAGTTTGGGCAAGGACCTTATAGCGATCCTGCAAAGCTACGGCATAGACGAGCCCGTATATCCGCTTGGCGGCGGGATCGATGCGCGCGTGCTGATAGACGTAGACGTCGAAAAGGAAAGCGCCAAGGTGGATGCGAACGTGACGCTAAAAGACGCCGATCTGATGATTTCTAAAGCGAAATTTCACTCCAAAGCCGCGCGGGTGCACATCACCGAGAAAAAAATAGATATCAAAGACGCAAATCTGCAAAATGAAATTTTTAACGCCACTGCAAGCGGCAGTATCGATATCGCCACGCGCAAGGCTAAATTTAATGGCACAATCCATAGCTTTAATCTCTCCCCGAACGGCAAAGAAATTTTAAAATTTGGTGACGCGCGAGATAATATAAGCCTTGATTTTAGCGGCAAAGCGCCGGTGCTGAGCTCGCAATTTTTAGGCGCGAAGATGAGCTTCGGCGAGCGGATCGAGATTAGCTCGCCCGATATTAGCGGAATTTTGCCCTTTTCCAAGACGCTTAAAAACGCTGGCATTAGCGGCGGAGACCTTAAAATTTTAACCAGCGATTTTACAAACTTAGATATCAGCAGCAACAATCTCATCTTTGATTTCGGTCTGCTGAACAAGGACGGAAGCCATTATAAAAACGACTCTTTCGCGCTTCGGGTGCGCGGGGGCGATCTGGACGGCTCTAGCGGAAGCGGTAAAATTTCTCTTAAAATCAACAAAGGCGGCAACTTCGTCTCTTTAAAAGACGTGGACGTCGCGATCAATACGAGCGTGCAAACCAGCGAGTTTAATAGCGGCACAAAGGAGCGCTCGCCGATAAATTTCAGCGGGCAAAACTCTTCCATCGTGCTATCCGATCTAAATAAAACGCTTAAATTTACGCACTTTAACGGCGTGCTGGACGGCAAAAATATGAATTTAAACGCAAGCTTTAAACGCGGCGACGTGAAGTTGATCTTTAAAAAGAGTTTGCTTCAAATTTTTGCGCAAAACATCAGCGGCGAGGCGCTTAATCAATTTCTGGGCTCGCAGAGCTTCGACGGAGGGGTATTTACGCTGAAAGCAAGCGGCATCGATCCGCGCAACTATCGCGGCGAGATCAACGTGCAAAACACCTATCTTAAGGACTACATCATCTATCAAAGGCTGCTTAGCTTTATAAACTCCGTGCCGTCGCTGCTTACGTTTAAGACGCCGGATTTCAACGATCGCGGCTTTAGCGTGCAGAAGGGCAAAATTTACTTCCGCCGTAGCGGCGATAAAATTTACATAAACGCAATGAACTTTACCGGCAGTAGCGCCGACATCGCGGGCAACGGCGAAGTGGATATGAAAAGCGGCGCGCTGAATATCGATCTGGAGCTTAAATACCTTAAAGACGCAAGCTCGATAATCTCAAAAATCCCGCTGCTAAATCATATCATCTTGGGCGAAAACAATACGATCTCCACGATCATCGAGATTCGCGGCACAATGAAAAAGCCTACCTACTCGACCGGCGTTGCGACCGACGTGCTAAAAACGCCGTATAATCTCATCAAAAATACGCTGATGCTGCCCTTTGTGATCTTCGGCGACAGCGAGGAGATTAAATGAAATTCCCGCTTGATTACAAGGATAGCTTTGAAAAATCGCTGCTGTTTTGGCTCGTAAAATTCGTGCGCTACAAGCTAAGCGCGCTATCGAATAAGGAGCTGAAAAACGACGCGCTGTTTCGCCGCGCAAGCCTGGCGCTAAATCACGAGGTCACGAATATAAATGAACTCGAGCGGCTCGCGAAAGACGCACGAAACGCGGGTCTTACGGGCATCAACACCTATTTTAATCCGCTTAAAAAATTTTACGAAGCGATCATGCAGTACGGTCTTGAGAGCATGAAAAATATTGACGAGGAACTTTTGAGCGAAATTTTAGCCTCGATTACGGGCGGGCTGAGCGATGCGAGCAAAAAAAACTACCGAATCGCGCTGATAAATTTTTTCGGCTTCATCGACCGCCAAAACGAGCAGGACGGCACCTCGCACAACTTCGGCATTGAGCTTAAGCACTGGGGCGGCATTAGCGGCAGCCGCGGCACGAAGCTTCCGGAGTTTATGAGCGAGGAGGAGTTGAAGCGGTTTTTGGACGCGATAAATCTAAGCGAGTTTCGCTCCTTTGCGCATCGCAACCGCCTGATCGTAAAAATCATCGTCTATACCGGCATCCGCGTGGGCGAGGCGATAAATCTCAAGCGCAAAGATATCGCGCCAGAGGGCGATCTTTTCATCATCCGAATCCGCGGCAAGGGCAATAAATACCGCATCGTGATGATTAAACGCCACCTGATCGAGGAGCATCTAAACGCGCTGGAGACGAACTTTGCAAACAAAGAGGGCTATCTTTTCGTCACCAAAAACGGCGCGCCGCTTACCCAGGCCTACGTCAGCGGCATCGTGGAGAAAATTTTAATGAGCGCGGGCATCCGCAAGGAAAAAAACGGCGCTCACATGCTGCGCCACACCTTCGCGACGATGCTTTACAAAAAGCAAAAGGACCTCGTGCTCGTCCAAGAAGCTCTCGGCCACGCGAGCCTAAATACTTCGCGCATCTACACCCACTTCGACAGCGACAAACTGCGCCTTGCGGCGAAGGTCGCGGAGGAATTCGAGGAGTGAAATTTTAAAATTTGAGATGGCGCGAGGCTTGCTTGAGCGAGATTTTTTAAATCTCGTTTTGATGCGACTTTGAAATCGTTTTTTATGGAATTTATTTTCTAAAAAATTTGGAATTTTATTTTGAAAAATTTTAAAATTTGTTTTTCATATTCGAATAACAAGACCAAAAATCCTGCCTTTCGCATTTTAGAATTTAACTCATTAACTCGGCAAAATTTAAAATTAACGCGCGAGCCTTAGAGCTTGATCGCAAAAAAATCTAAAATTTTACTCTTTTGGAATATAGAATAATTTACTTTTTAGATTTTCTCATGCGATTTTGCCTAAAATTCCAGATAAATTTAGTATAAAATTTCATTTAAATTTTGACGATACGGGATTTCATCCGAGGATTTTATAAGCAAAAGATAATCGATATATTAAGAGGTAGCGGATATAAAATTTATCTGCAAATTCCGCAAGGATGGAATTTCTGATTTAAAATTTAAACCCTCAAAATTTTATAGTTTGATATGCCTTCAAATTCTCATCGCACCGAATTCTCCTTAAAATTTAAAAATGCAAAAGATTTGCCACCAAAGTTTGCTGCAAAATTTACTGACGCGAAGTTTGTTTCGTAAATAGCGTAAGAATCATATATAAATTTCTAATAAAATTTAAAGAGATCAAATCATCGGCATGATTATTTTAGATTTATTTTACGACAGAAATCCCGCTCTTGCGAGCAGGATTTCATTTCTTAGGGGGATAAGAAAAGGAGTTTAGGCTAAATAAATTTAGCCCGAGATTTCGTCTAGCCACGGAGTCCCGCGGCAAAAAGGAGCAAAAAGACGAAATCTCGCGCAAAATTTAAGCCAAGATTTAAGCGATCGGCTCGCGACAATAAACGAGATTTGCGACGACTTCAAAAGTTATCGCAAAAACGCCGTGCCGCAAGCATCAAATTAAACTAGCCTTTGTTTTTTGAAATACTCGCGCGGAGCCTTGCAAAGCGGACAGGCGCCCGGGGCTTTCTTGCCGCGATGAACGTGGCCGCAGACCTCGCACACCCAAACTTCCTCGTCAAAACTTTCGAAAAAGCCCTCCTCTAGCAGGATCTTTTGAAGCTCGTTGTATTCGCGCTCGTGCTCCTGCTCGACCTTGCCGATAGCGTTAAAAAGGCGCGCTACCTCTTTTTTGCCCTCTTCGGTCGCGATTTTAGCGAAGCTCGGATACATGCTCTCGTGCTCGTAGCGCTCGCCGGCAGCAGCATCAAGCAGATTTTTATCCATCTTATCAAGCGGAATGCCTGCGGCTGCATGATGCGCCTTTAGCTCGGCTCTAGCGTGCCATTTTTCATTTTCGGCAGCCTCGTAAAAATGTTGCGCAATGGCGTGAAAGCCCGCCTCTTTGGCTAAATCGCCGTAAAGATCGTATTTGTTGCGCGCTTGCGATTCGCCTGCGAACGCCTTCATTAAATTTACCTGCGTCAGATCCTCGGTGATGCATTTCATCGGCTCGCCGCAGCAGCTAAGCGCGCCGCCGCCGCCTACTTTTTGCACCTCGACCTCCGCGCCGCATTTGTCGCATCTGTAAGTTTCGTACTGTCTCATTTCAATTCCCTATCAAAATTTTTAGGGAATGATACCACGGCTACTATTAAATTTTACTTAATAAATTTTATTCTTCTCAATAAATTTATATTTTTGAGAAAATTTTGGCACGAAATTTCCGTACGAAAAATTTAAACTTAAGATTTTTCAAAGTAAATGGAATTTCAAGCGAAAGTGCTAACACTCGATCATCTAAAAATATGAAATTTAGTTTTCTGACTCATTTAGTCCACGATTTCAAGGCGAGCCACATCATTGGAAATTTTTAAAAATTTAAAGTTATCTCAAAGCAATTTGCTATTTTACCATATGGTCTTATTTTACGAGTATATGACAATGCTCGGTAAAAGCAGCTTTAAATAAATGCGAACGAGCCGCCCGATTGTAATTATGAAGCGTTAAAAGCGTAACTAAGGGCGCTGTAGCATTACCATTTTGCCGCTATGATCGGTAATATCTGAGAATTTATGAACATCAAATTCTAATCCACAAATCGAGCAAGGAGGAAATTTATCGACTTCCTTCTCGCCTAAAAGCGAGCAAATTCCGCCTATTGCCGGATTATGTCCAACGATAAATACGCATTCTGCGCTAGCTGCGTTAAAATTTTGCATAACATCTGTGCTAGAAATTTCCACATCATTGCAAGATAGCGCATTATTTTCGCCAATGCTAGCGGGAATTTTAATGCTCTTAAAAGCAGAATTTTCAGCGTTTGCGTCGCGATGTTTTTCGCTACTCAGACCAACCACATTGTATTTTTCAACATTCACACCGCACCCAAAAAATCGTTTCTCATCCAAGCTGCGAACAAACTTTGCCAAATCCCATAAGCTTGCGTCGTATAACTCTCGCAATGACGCTACCCTTTTTGTCGCATCCAACGCATTAGCGATAATTTGCGCCGTATGGAGTGCTCGTATAGCCGGGCTTGTAATAATTAAATCAGGCGCAAGTCCCAAACTACGCAGCTTTTCTCCGAGTTTAATTGCGCAAAGTTCGCCCACTTGGCTTAATGTCCGCTCAAAATCGCTTCCGTTGCCGCTTTGCGCCTCGGCATGTCTTATAAAGTATATCCGTTTCATCTGCATCCTTTCACAAAATTTTATGTAAAATTTAGCGTTAAATTCTACAAAATTCTAAATTTTTTCTGGATCATTCCAAAGCCATAACCGACCACAAATCCCGCTATGTGCGCATACCATGCTACATTTACGCCCATTAGCATCGGCGCAAAGCTCATTATCAAAATCGCGATAAAAATCCCACCCGCATTGCGTTCATCAAAATAAGCAATCACGCCTAAAAGCACGCAAATAGCGCCACTAGCGCCTACGATATTGACGATTTCTCCCATGCTCATGGCATAACGGATATAAATCAGACATAAAGCGCCGCTCAGCAGCCCGCCTGCGATGTAAAGTAGCGTAAATTTTATCCCACCGAACGCCCGCTCTAAAATCCCACCAAATTGATATAAAACCGCCATATTCATCGCTAGATGCATCACTCCGCCGTGCATAAAAAATGAACTTAGTAGCTGCCACGGCATCCCTTCGAAAAAATACGGATTGAGCCCAAAAAATAGATAGGACTTAAAGCCAAAAAAATATTCTAATGCGAATGAAATCACGAAAAATAGGACATTCGCCACAATGATCGCGAGAGTAAATTTGCCTGATTGCATGAAACTCCTTAAATTTTTCACGCATAGTAGCGAAATTTTGATTAAATTAAAGGCGTCGTGTAATTTTATAGGCTCGAGATAAATTATAAATAAGCTAGCATCAAAATTTCGGCGAATAGTTTTAATTGCAAGCGCCTTATCAAAATAGCTGCGTTAAAATTTAAAATTTAGATATAAAACTTTAAACTAAAATTTCCTTAATAAAATTTAGACCATAAATCTTTTTTGAAAGTTTTACGTAATTTATAAAGTTTATCTGATATCAATTAAAAAACAAGCACGCTGCAAATTTAATGACGATAAAATTTTAGTTATATGAAGCTATTTCGTAGAATTTTATGTATAATTATAAGTATAATTTCACCAAGAATAATAAAAATTTGAGTTTAAATTAATTTCAAAATAAATTTTTAGAGTAATATTTTATTAAATGCTTGTTATATATAATTACGCGTTAAAAATGCTAATTTGATTTGCCATAACAGCATCAAAATGAGTTTTTATTGGTAAGTTTTTGCTGCAGGAGTTTAAAAACCATAAAATTCTAAAATTTGATTGGAATTTTAGGAATTTAATAAATTCTACAAAGCTAGGTTACAGCTAAAATCCCAAGCTAAATTATCTGCAAAATTTTACTTGAAATTTTAGAGCATAAATCAAACCGCCGCGAATTTTTAAAAGGTCTAGCAAAATTCCATAAAATCTAATAAATTCCAAACGTTATAAGAAATTTTTCAAAAAATACGGAAAAGAATTTTCAAAATTCTAGTTATTCACTCGTCCGTATCCTGCGAAGCGGTTTGATGCTAGGCAGCTTATGCGGTCTTTGCCGCAGCGGACGATATAGCTATTTTCCATCTTTTGCCCCGCTACATGGACGTTTTTCTTATTTAAATTTACGAAGTCCGCTTGATTTCTACCGCGAGTATTGTGGACGAATTTCACGCGACCATCAGCATAGATCTCACGCACGATACCGATATGACTGATCTCGTTATTGACCTTGCCTTTGTTAGAACGTAAGGTGTTTTGAAAAAACACCAAATCCCCCACTCGTGGCGTATTGCTGAGTAAATTTTTACGGCTGTAATAATTATATATTGCTTGGGATTTGCGTCCGTTTGTGAAGTATTTCGGCAGATCTTTTGAGTTAAAAAATAGATCATCGTATTTATCATTTAGCACGGTGATAAATCCACTGCAGTCCCCTCCCGCGCGAGTGCCAGTGTAATCGTCCACAGATGCGATTAGCGGGCGGTTAAACTCGCTTCCTGGCACCGAAGTTATTCCTTCTTCATGATCGTTTAAGACATACGCTTGCTGGCTGCCGGCAGACGGGGCTTTTGAGGAGCAACCGATCAGTAAAAACGCACCCAAAGCGCAAATAATTAGTTGTTTCATATAAAAATCCTTATAAAATTATGTAACAATTAAATTTGGGCGTAATTTTAGCGCTCAGTGGTAACAAAATGGTAACTTTAAAGCTAAATTCTGTATAATCGCCGAAATTTTACACGGAGAAATTATGCATTATCTACGAATTAACGGGGGCAAAAAACTAAGCGGTAGCGTCAAAATAAGTGGCGCAAAAAACGCCGCACTGCCGCTCATAGCTCTATCTATCCTTTCAAAAAACGAAGTTTTAATTAAAAATTTACCCGCAGTTTCCGATATCCACACGCTAATTCAGCTGCTTTCAAATTTAGGCGCAAAGTGCGAGTTTCTTGACGCCAATACCGCCAAAATCGATACGAGCGAGGTAAATTCGACCAAGGCGATCTACGATATAGTGCGTAAAATGCGAGCTTCGATCTTGGTGCTGGGGCCGCTTTTAGCGCGGTTTAGACACTGCGAGGTAAGCCTTCCGGGGGGTTGCGCGATCGGCGCAAGACCGATCGATCTGCACCTTAGCGCGCTTGAAAAGATGGACGCGGAGGTTAAGATCGAGCAAGGTTACGTCGTTTGCACCGCAAAAAAGGGGCTTAAGGGCGCGACTATAAATTTTGACAAAATTACCGTTACCGGCACCGAAAATATCGTAATGGCAGCAGCCTTAGCAAGCGGCACCACTCATATCATAAACGCGGCAAAAGAGCCCGAAGTCATCGCCGTTTGCAACGCATTAAAAAGCGCAGGCATCGACATAGAGGGCATCGGCACGAACGAAATCCTCATCAAAGGAAGCGGCGGCGAGCTTTTAAGCTTGAACGAAATTTCTATCATTCCCGATCGCATCGAAGCAGGCACCTATCTGTGCGCAGGCGCGATCACGGGCTCTCGTATCAAGATCACGCACGCTTGCGCGGCTCATCTTGGCGCCGTGCTTGCAAAATTTGAAGATATGGGTTTTAAATTTGAAATTTCAAACGGCGGCGACGAGATCACGATCCTGCCCGCTTCAAAGATCAAACCCGTAGAGATTATAACGAGCGAATATCCGGGCTTTCCTACCGATATGCAGGCGCAGTTTATGGCGCTGGCGTGTGTAGCCACGGGCGTCAGCACCATCGACGAGAGGCTTTTTGAAAACCGCTTCATGCATGTAAGCGAACTCTCAAGAATGGGCGCAGATATCCGCTTAAACGGACACATCGCGACGATCAGCGGCGGCAAGCTAAACGGCGCGGACGTTATGGCGACCGATCTGCGCGCCAGCTCGGCTCTCGTTTTAGCCGCCCTTGCGGCGAGCGGCGAGAGCAAAATACATAGAATTTACCACCTAGATCGCGGATACGAAAAGCTCGAGGAAAAGCTTAGCGCACTTGGTGCCGATATACAGAGGCTCGAGGAATGAAGACTTCGGAATAAAAATCTTGTGCGAGCAAGCAAAGTGGAATTTTACGCAAAACGCGTTTCGAAATAACGTGCCGCGCAAGAGCCACGTAAATTCTATAGCAGCAATGCATTTAAATCGCTAAAGCTAAATGCGGCGGAATTTTGAAGGAAATGCTGGTAGAATTTCAAGGATGAGTCTCTTAAGAATTTAAGTGGTGAGCTTTGGTAAAATTTAATGAACGAGCCTTGGAGAAATTCTTTAAGCGCATGCGGATGGAATTTCTACAGCAAAGCGGAATTTTACGAGTGATATGTTTTGAAATTTTAAGTAACGCTCGCATTAAAACAAGGTAAGTTTGAGCCCGTGAAATTTTGCGCACTCATTTGGATAAAATTTTGCTTTGCAAGCTCCGGCAAAACATAGAATTTAAGACTATGTGAGGTCTTAACTGCGCGAATTTAAAATGTAAAAAAATGATAAAAAGGACTTAAAATGATAGGAATAAATGAGGCTATAGATTTGGCTACGGCTAGAATCACATCAAGCAGGCGGAGCGAAATGGTGCCTCTTCCCAGCGCTCTAGGCCGCATTCTTTCTAGCGATATTTCTGCGATTAAAAACCTGCCCTGCTTCGATAATTCGGCGCTTGACGGCTATGCCTACGCGGCGGAATTCAAAGACGAAAAGCTAAAGATCGTAGAGCCTACGATTTTTGCAGGAGATGAGAAATTCTACAAAATCAAGGCTACGCAAGCGCAAAAGATAATGACCGGCGCGCCAATGCCTGCGGGCGCGGACTCTGTCGCGAGGCTAGAGGATGTAGACGTGCAAGGTGGAACTCTAAAAATCCCTGCTTCCGTTCATGCCCACGACGGCTTTCGTAAAAAAGGCGAGGAGGTGCGCGCGGGCGAGCTTTTATTGCGCCGTGGCGAAATTTTAAACCCTGCTAAAATCATGCTTCTTGCCGCGCAAGGAATTTACGAAGTAAGCGTTTACGCGCGTCCTAAAATCGCCCTATTTTCCAGTGGAAACGAACTAAAAGAGCCGTGGCAGAGCGCAAGTGAGCGCGAAATTTATAACGCCAACTCTAGTGGTATTGCTGCATTGCTGCAAAAATACGGCTTTGAAAATGAGTATTTAGGGATTTTAAAGGATGATTTTAGCGCGGTATGCGAGGCGCTAGATGCTGCTACGCGTAAATTTGACGTGCTAATTACCAGCGGTGGAGCAAGCGCTGGGGAGGCGGATTTTATGCAAAGCGCTATGAGCGAACTTGGATTTTTGCAGGTTTTCGATCACATCGATATCAAGCCTGGCCGCCCCAGCAAGTGCTTCGCAAAAGACGGCAAATTCGTCTTTGCAATGGCGGGCAATCCAATGGCTGCTTTCGTGCTTACGCGCGCAGTCATACTACCGATACTATTTAAGCTTAGCGGTACAAGTGAGGCTTTTAGCGCAGAAGCGGCGATCTATGCCAAGCTCGCAAGCGATCTGAAGCTAAAAAGCGGCAGAGTAAATTTAACCGTAGGCGCATATGAAGGCGGAGTTTTTACGCCCATGCCGTCGCCTTCGGGGCGCATCAGACCGCTGGCTGCGGCATCGCATTTTTTCTTGGCTGATCCCGAATGCGACAAAGTTCGCGCTGGAGAAATCGTAAAAATTTATGAAATTTAAGCGAGAAATTATTGACAAATGAAAATTTATAGGCTACAATCGCGCTTTATTTTTACCGCATGCGGGAATAGCTCAGTGGTAGAGCGCAACCTTGCCATGGTTGATGTCGCGAGTTCGACTCTCGTTTCCCGCTCCATTTCAACTTCAAATTTTAAAATTCCTTCCGTTTCGCTCGCTTTTAAACCGCAAAATTTCGATATGAAAGCCTTGAAATGAAAATTTTAGTTTGCGTAAGCGGCGCGAGTTTTTGCGAGATCGGGCTTGATCTGCTTAAATTTCTTGCCAGCTCGCCGCATAAAATCCACGCCGTACTTACTCAGGGTGCGCGCCGCGTCCTGAGCGCCGAAAGCGGCATAGATGCGGACGAGGCTTTAAAATCCGTGGAATTTAAGAACGTAAAATTTTATCCCGACACCGATCTGGGCGCGCCGCCCGCTTCGGGCTCGTTCGGCATTGACGCCACAATCTTTGCGCCCTGCTCTATCGGCTCTTTGGCTAAGATTTACGGCGGGCTTTGCGACAGTTTAAGCACTCGCGCCGCCGCAGTCGCGCTAAAAGAGCATAAACGGCTGGTTTTGGGCGTGCGCGAGATGCCGCTTTCTGCGATTAGCCTGCGTCAGATGAGCGAGCTAGCCGCGCTCGGCGTCATCATCGCTCCGCCAGTGATCGCAGGCTACTGCGGCGTGCAAAATTTAAAAAATTTCATAATCGGCAAGTGGTGCGACGCGCTGGGCGTGCAAAACGAGCTATTTAAAAGGTGGCAATAATGCAAAACTCAAGAAAATGTATCTATCCGGGCACTTTCGATCCTATCACGAACGGACATCTGGACGTCATCAAGCGTGCACTGGGGCTTTTTGATGAAGTCATCGTGGCAGTGGCGCTAAACGAGAGCAAAAAGCCCTACTTCAGCCTAAAATCCAGACTAGAGATGGCGCGAGCCGCGACACGCGGGCTTCGTGGCGTGAGCGTGCAAAGCTTTGATAATCTACTCGTGGATTTTGCTAAATCTTGCGGCATGCGCTTCGTGATCCGCGGACTCCGCGCGGTTAGCGACTTTGAGTACGAGCTGCAGATCGGCTATGCAAACGCCTCGCTATGGGAGGAATTTGAGAGCGTGTATTTGATGCCGACGCTCAAAAACGCCTTCATCTCAAGCTCGATTGTCCGCTCCGTTTTGAGCCACGGCGGCGACGTTTCGCACCTGGTGCCAAGCGAAATTTTAAAATTTTTAAAAAAATGAGCTTGCAAGCGATTAAAATTTAGCCTACAGGTGCGATTAAATTTAAAATTTACAAACCGCACGGGAGATAAAAATGGATGAGATAGAAAAATTGCGAGAGCTTTTTAAAAGCGCAAAAGATGACTACGAAGCCCTAAAAAAGAGGGCTGAAGTGCAGGCCGTAAGCAGACGCTGGGCGTCGGACGAGTATATTAATTTAGAGCCATTTTATTTTGAGTTCAACCGCTTCTCAAAAGGTAGGGTTTTAAAAGAAGCGCCCAAAAACATCGCAAATGCCTACGAATACGGCTTTGACGCGCAAGATCGCGTCGTTTTTAAGAGGCAGTATGTGAGCGAAAAATATTTCTACGAAGAGTTTTATTTTTGGCGGCAGGATGAAATTTTAAGCTACCGATTTGATTATTACGATAAAAAATGTGTGAACGTAAAAAGATTTGTCTATGAGGATGGCGTGCTAAAATCCATCTACTCTGCTTTTGCAAGCGAAGGCTACTGGATAGAGAATTTCGCTTACGAAGGCGGCAAGCTCGCGCAAAAGCAGTGGCGCGGCACGGATCCATACGGAGGCAAATTCGACCGCGTCATAAACTACGAATTTGACACTATAGGCGAGCTAAGCTTAATAGTCGAGGACGGCTATGTGCACTACAGAAAACCGGATAAAAAAATGAGCTACAAAAAACTCTATGATCTCGCCGCGCAAAGGCTGCTGCTCGCGATTAAAGAGACGATCAAAAAGCACGCGCCCGGCTGCAAGCTCTACTGCATAAATTTAGCCTACGACGACACGGGCTCGCTGCCGCCTCAGATCGGATTCGGCTCGCAAGAACAGCGCGCGCAGTGGCTTGCGCAGGGCGATGACGATAACTGGATCGTTTGGAACGTCGCCGATTACGAGTTTCAGGCCGAGATAGACGAGGATGACGAGACGGCAAATCTTTTCGATCTTTTCAATCAAGAAACGCGGCTAAACGGCAGATACTCGCAAGCCAAAAAGCTTATTTTGGAGTGCGCGAAGCAGCTTAAGGCGGATATCGGCGAGCTCGGGCTCGACGTGAGCGAGGATTTTGCGCTCGTAGCGAGCGATTATGATCTTAGCGATTTGCGGAAAAATTTCAAAGCGATAAATCCCGAGCTTGTAAGCACATATAAGGGCAAAATTTAAAATTTTATCGTCGCGATTTTATCATCACACATAGCGTTTTGCCCGCCCGCGCTGCCTACAAACATACCCTGCTCCGAATGACGCCGCCGCCCCATTCCGCCAAAAGCGCCGCCCTTTCCATATAACGCCATCCGCTTCGCATAGTACACATTCTGCTCTGTATAACGCGCCATTTCATCTATACGGCGCGCCGTATTTATCGACTAGCGCCCTGCTCCGCTCGGTACATGTCCGTAAGCGCAAAATTTGCTCGCTCGCTGTTTATACGGCGCATCCGTATGAGCGCTAAATTTAACCGCGAGCCGTGCCGCAAAAAGCAAGAGCCTAGCAATAAAGCGCCCGATAAATTTTACGCCTAAAGATCAAAAGCGGCTCGCACAAGCTCGCGCAAAAGTCCGATTTGGAGTCGAAATTTTGCGCCCCGCTGTTTAAAAAAGCCGCTATTTAGCTATAAGCTTGTAAAATAGCGCACAAATTTAAAGGCGAAAAATGTATGTAGTATTCGAAGGTATCGACGGCGTGGGCAAAAGCACGCAGGTAGCGCGGCTAGCGGCGGCTTTTCCGCAAGCGATCATGACTAAGGAGCCCGGCGGCACGAAGCTCGGCGAGGCGGTGCGAAGCCTCGTTTTGGGCGAGGATTTTAAGTGGCGGCGCGGCAGCGTAAATCTGCGCGAGGTCTGCGGCGAAATTTCAAAGCGCGCCGAGCTGCTTTTGTTCCTCGCAGACCGCGCCGAGCACTACGAGCGCGTGATAAAGGGCGGCGCGGACAGGCTCGTGCTAAGCGATCGCGGCTTCATCTCGGGGCTTGCCTATGCGCTGGCAAACGACGAAAACGCGGATCTTAGCGAACTCATCGCGCTTAATAAATTTGCGCTCGGGGGCAAATTCGCAGATAAAATCGTGCTATTTTCGGCGGACGAACAGCTCGTCAAAAAGCGGCTTAAAACGCGCGCTAGTAGCGATATAATTGAGGCTCGCGGGCTTAAATACCTAATGCGCGTGCAAGATCTTATGGCGCAGGCATGCAAGGCGTGTGGCGTTCAGACCCTACAAATCGATGCCGCACAATCCGAAGAAGCGATCTGCGATCAGATAAAAAATTTCATACTTTCTTAAAATTTTAAGGCGTGGAATTTTGCCGCAGAAGTTGATTTCTGAGACTTGCCGTAAAATTTTAGCTATGGAATTTCGCCCATAAAATTTCATCTTCGAATTTCGTTATGGAATTTTACAGGAGAGATTCTAGGTAAAATTTCATGGGCGAAATTTGTTTTATAATTTCGCAGTAAAATTTAGCCACGGAATTCTGTCTTAAAATTCCGCCGCAGACTGAAAAAGCGCAAAATTTCATAAGCGAAATCCCGCGCGGAATTTTAATCCACGGATTTTCAGGCGGAATTCCGCTTAAGCTTTAGATTAAAAGGATAATGATGAAGACGTTAAAGTTCGTTTTACGCAAGGTTTTTAAATTTATATTTCTGTTTTGGGTGGTCATAAGCTCGCTTTTGGGTAGCTATGTTATCGCAGATAATTTTTTCGGCCGCAACTACGAATCTATGACGTTAGTTCGTTCTTTTGGTGGCGCCCGCGTAGAGCTGCAAAATTTTATGATAGATACGGACTTGCGCGCTACGACTATCGGCAAGAGATTCGAGCATCGGCAAGGGGATCCGCTACCTGATTTCTCGGAGGATAACTCCACGGGCGCTCCGTATGAGCTAAACATAAAATTTGACTATATAAACCGCGAAAATACGCCGAAGATCGTGCTGAAAAATACCAAGCTCGAGCAGGAGAAGAGCGGGCGCGTAGTATTTGAAAAGGATGAGCTAGAGGCGCCGATAGAGGTTGGCGAATACAGCGGCATCGCAAGCGCATCGGTAACAATCCCGAGTATCGACTCCATCCACGTAAGGCATAAGCTAAGCACCGAAATATGCGTGCCTGATGGATCCTGCACTAGCTTCGTGCACTACTTCTCGCCGCGCAAAAGCGCACAGGTTACGGCGGTGCTTAGGGCTTTTTAGCCGCGAAAGATTCGGCGCGAAATTTTAAAACATAAAATTTGCGGCGGTATGGGCTAATTTGGCTGAATAAACGAGTAGATTATCGATGCCCGTAACGTGATAGTATGCTTTATTCGCGTAGCGGAATTTTGTAGCTTGCCGTATTTGTGCAAAACGAAATTTCAAAATTTCGGGGCGCATAAAATTTATAGCGCAGCGTGAAATTCTACCCGGCAAAAATTTATGCCCTATTCCGGCACCGATAAATAAATCTGCTAACAAATCCCGAGAGGCGACAATCTATAAAATGATAAATTTACAATGCAGCGATTGAGTATAAAATTTTAAAATTACCGGCAAAATATCATAATTAAAAAAGCGCGTTACATATTATAAAATGCGCTTTGTTATCATTCGCCCTTTTATAATTTTCAGTATTTTTGCTAGCCGTTTCAAAAACGCTTTGCAAAATTTAGGCTATATTAAAGCTTAAAATACGCCTATTACGCATTTCTTGACTATTCAAAATTTTTTACTTCTTAAAAATCAAAATTTTAGCCATTTAAAATTTATACTTGAATTTAAACTGCAATTTAATTAAACATTAAAAATCTTTGTATTATTATTCGCCGCGTTAATAATCAATTCTATAATCATTAAGTAAGGAAATATGAATGTTTAGAAGATTCTCTCTCTCTCTCTATGCCTCGCTGCTCTTTTATGGCTCGCTTTACGCGGAAGAGCCGGCCAACTCACAAGAACTGGGAACTATCCAGGTAACGGGCAATGTCGATTCGCAAAGCGTAGCCGAGCAAAAGGTCGGCGAAACTAAAACCACAGCGCAGACTATTAAGAAGCAGCAGATCACCGATAGTAGAGACTTGGTGCGATACCAAACGGGTGTTACGGCGGTAGAGGCCGGTCGTTTCGGCACGAGCGGCTATGCCGTGCGCGGCGTGGATGAAAACCGCGTCGCCATAACGATAGACGGACTTCGTCAGGCGGAAACTCTAAGCTCGCAAGGCTTCAAAGAGCTTTTTGAAGGTTACGGAAATTTCAATAACACCCGCAATAGCGTGGAGATGGAAAACGTCAAAGTTGCAACCATAACAAAAGGCGCGGATTCGATAAAAACGGGCTCGGGAGCGCTGGGCGGATCGGTAATGTTTGAGACGAAAGACGCAAGGGATTATCTGATAAACAAAGACTTTCACTTTGGCTTTAAAAACGGATATCAAAGTATGAATTCCCAAAATATGAGATCGCTTACTTTCGCAGGAAGATACAAATGGCTCGATCTGTTGGTAATAAACACGAAAAGAAACGGCCACGAGATCAAAAATTATTTCTACAATATCTATTCGCCAAAAGAGGATAGAACAAAAGTCGGCAGGGAAAGAGAAAAGGCAGATCCCTATCATATAACCCGCACCAGCACTATGGTAAAGATCGGTTTTCAGCCGGCCGATGAGCATAGATTTAGCATTATGAATGATGATTCAACTCTTAAATCCAAAGGAGAGGATTTATCCTATTCGCTTCGCTCATACAGCTACTCATTGCAGGATACGAAGCTGGGAGAGAGGATAACGAACGATAAATCTCATAGAAAAAACATTCAATTCGCCTACGAAAATTTTGTAGAAACGCCGTTTTGGGATACTTTTAAAGTATCGTATTCTACGCAAAAGATACGAAATAAAGCAAGGACCGACGAATACTGCAACAACGACAAGTGCAATAACGTCAGAAACCCAAACGGTCTAGATCTGGTATATGATAAGAAAGCGGGTGTGTATAAAATAGTAGATAAATACGGCAAAGAGCTTACGCCCGATCTCGATACCAGCGGATGGAGTACGGAAAGAGATTTTAGAGACAGCAAAGGCAACAAGGTCGAGTGGCAAGAAGACGGAGGTAGGCTCGATTATATGCTTTTAGACTGCTCTAAGATAGACTGTACTAAGAAATTTCGAGTCTCAAGGCTATATCAAGATAATATGGGAAACTGGAAACACGACTACGTAGATAGAGATATTGAGATAAAAACGGCTCCCGACGGCACGAAATACGGTAGAGTAAAGGTCGAAAAAGATTCAGGCGGTTTCTTTGACGAGGATACAAGGATCATAAGGCCGAAATCGGCGGGCTATGCAGAAGATCAATATCACGACAGAGATTTAAATACCGATACGAATCAGTTTGATATAAAATTTGAAAAAGAACTTAAAGTATTTCAAACCCAGCACTATATAAAATACGGCGGTCTTTTAGAAAAAACGAAAAAAGTAATGATAGATCAGGACGGCTTTAAAGGTGAAAATGAAAAATGGTGGGCGAGTAAATTTTACGGCTATAAATTTGAGCCGGGCAATCCGAATGCAGATTCGAACGGATATGTTTTAAAGCCGAATTGGTATCCGGGCGCCAATGGCCCGAAAAGCAACACGGGAATGAAGCAAACCTATCTCATCCCCGTAGAGACTAGAACTACCGCTTTGTTTATCGGAGATGATTTTAAGATCACGGATTGGTTGGGGCTCGATTTAAATTATCGATACGACAAGGTAAAACATATGCCCAAATACGACGATAACATTCCCGTGCCGAAGGGCTTGATAGCGGGCATATTCGTGCCGCTACCGGGCAATGCTTACGGGCCGGGAGCTACGTGCGGATACAATACCCCTTGCATGAACGAAAATATCAGACAAAATTTAGCGATACTGCTTCAAAATAAAGAATTTAAAAGCGATTCTTATTCGTTTGGGTTAAATTTAGATCCGCTCGATTTTATGAGATTTCAATTAAAGTATTCAAAAGGATTTCGCGCTCCGACATCGGATGAGATGTATATGACCTTTAAGCATCCGAGCTTTTCGATCGCGCCTAACGTTGATTTAAAAGCCGAGATCGCAAAAACAAAAGAGGCCGCCTTGACGTTTTATAAAGATCAAAGCTTCATAACGTTTGATATTTTTAAAACCGATTACGATAACTTTATAGATTTGGTATTTTTAAGGATGAAGGCCGTTGAAGTAGGAAGCGCTTTGCAATATCCGTTTTGGCAGAACAAAAACAGAGATAGCGCCAAAGTCAATGGCTTTGAAATAAACGCCCATATGGAATTAGGCGATGTCTCCTCCGCGCTTGAAGGCTTTAGGATAGGATATAAATTTACCAAGCAAAGAGGTAGGATGGACGGAGATATACCGATGAACGCCATTCAGCCGCCGACTTCGGTTTATAATATCGGCTACTCCGCACCAGGCGATAAATACGGCATAGACCTTTTCATAACGAGCGTCGGAGAGAAAAAGGCCAAAGATAGCTACAATATGTATTGGAAAGAGCAGATGGAGCACATAGACCCCGATAGCGGTCAGATCGTGCCCGGCAAAAAGATCAAAGGAAAACCCGTGACCGATAGCACGCTAGCATGGAGGAGCGGAAATTATACGGTTTTGGACATCATAACCTACGCAAGACCTCATAAAAATTTTAATTTCGGCTTCGGCGTTTATAATATCACGAACACCAAATATATCACTTGGGATTCAGCCAGATCCATCAGGGGATTCGGAACGACGAATTTGATAGATCAAAACACCGGCGCAGGCATCGGTAGGTTTTATGCGCCGCGCAGAAATTTTAGATTTAACTGGGAGGTAACGTTTTAGTTCTTGGTGTGTTTCGATCCAAAATTTAAAACGAATTTCGAATCCAGGGCTCAAGTTGATCAAATCGAGCCCTGGATTGCAATTTATGCTTTAAATTTATCCAATGAGCCTTTGCAACGCAAGAGCAAGATCGCTTCGTATTTTTGGCATTTCGATAAAATTTTAGCGATATAATTTTCGCCGAACGGTAACATTTTGCGCGCGCATTAAATTTGTATATCGCTGCTTTCGTTTATGCGGTTTTGGCTCAGAACCTACCGCCGTACGGTATAAATTTTACATTTCTATCGATAAAGCCTTTTTACTAAGGCCAAAGGCAAACTTTCATATCACCTAAATTTGCGCGCCGTATGATCCTAATAAAGACGAGTTAAAAACACTGAAGGCGTTTGGCAACCGCACGCAAAAACTACGGCGGCAGAATGAGACCTACGATAAGGCGCACAAGACGATGCTTAGACAAATGATTTTTTATTTACGCGTTAATACGCCGAAAAATAAAGATAAATTAGCCTCTATTTTTCTCGATTTCATATAAAATTTTGATTTTTTTACAAGCTCTTTGTAAGATACAGAACCCCAAGGCAATATATAATAAAATGGACAACTTACTAATACCGTAAAACCATATGGGAAACGTTACGATTAAAAAAACTATTAATATAAAATCCCAAATTATAGCTAGAGCCTGTTTCACTCTCATATAATTTGAATACTTAGCTAAAATCGAAATATGCGTTATACTGGGAGACTCAGGGGAAAGATAACAATACGTTACCTCGACTATATCGCCGTTATCAGCAAACCATTGATCGGGATAGTCGAAAAATCTTATTCCTTTTACCTCAAATGTTATATACAGTCCGTCTCGCCCCCAGTCTGTTTCTAAGTTTTCCATCTTGCCGATAATTGTGAAAAATTTCAATTCACTTGAAGCTTTCTTTTTTAAATGCCACATTATTTTCCTCCAAATTTCGGTAAAATTTCGTAAAATCCACACTACTTTCTGTGGCGTTCGCGCTAAAATTTTAATTTTTGCACACTCGCGTTAAGATAGGCGAGAAGTCCCATCAAAATCAATGTTACGACACGCAATCATAGAAATTCGTTACAACCGAGCGAGCCCCTTTTTTGCAAACGCAAAGTATATTGCAAACAGTATCGCAGACACGGCAAAAACAAAGCCAAATGCGATTGCTATATACAGCACCTGAATTATATCCGATACAGCATATAGCGCAAAGTCTTAAGCATTTGGGCGTGGCCGTACTTCTAAAGCCGCAAGCACACCCAAATACCTATCTTTGCGAAAATGTACGCGCACGTGATCACTCTCGTTTAGAATTAAAGGCTTCACAGCGTATGCGAAAACGTACACCCTTAATCTCAAAAAGCACGAATGTGTCAATACTTTTCGCAATGTCTGGACGCTCAAATTTTCGATTCTGCCCGTGATTTTGCTTTTAGCTTCAGATTTTGGCAGAAGGTTTATATCTATAGTCCTTGCGCGAAATTCGCCCACCGAAAGGTACGGCGGATTAAAATGCATAGAATTGTAAAGTTGAGCTTACTTACGATAATGTTTAAAGTTCCGTCCTGCGCGAGTTAAATTTTATATAATTTTAAAATCGAGCCAAACCCGAGCACACATTCGATCCCGGGGATTTTTTATGAAATTTCAAAATTTTAAATCGCTGCTTTCAACTAAAATTTTTAAATTTCCAAATTCTCACACGCCATAGAAATTCAAATTTCGCAAATTTAAAAATTTGAATCGGGTGTGCAAATTCGGTGTAAATTAAAACTCCGTAAAATTTTAAATTTCGCTCGAATGCAGCGCAAATTTAAACGTTAAATCTAAAGTGCATCACGTCGCCGTCTTGCACGACGTAGTCCTTGCCCTCAAGGCGCATCTTGCCCGCTTCTTTCGCCCTGCTCTCGCCGCCGCACGCGATGTAGTCCTCGTAGCCGATCACCTCGGCTCTGATAAACCCGCGCTCAAAGTCGTTATGGATCACGCTCGCGGCCTTCGGAGCCTTCCAGCCCTTCGTGATCGTCCACGCGCGCACCTCCATCTCGCCTGCGGTAAAGTAGCTGATGAGGCTGAGCTTCGCAAATGAGCGCTTGATGATGAGCTCCAGCCCGCTTTGCTGCGCGCCCAGGCTTTGCAGCATCTCGTGCGTCTCCTCATCGCTTAAGCCTATGAGCTCCTCTTCGATCTTGGCGCAGAGCTTGATCACCTCCGCGCCGCGGGCATTTGCGTATTCTCTTACGCGCGCGACATATTCGTTATCCTGCGCGATGCCGTCTTCGTCCACATTGGCGCCGTAGATTACGTCCTTGGCGCTGAGCAGGCGCAGCTCGCGATTTAAAGCGATGTAGCTTTCATCCTCTTTGAGCGCAAAATTTGAAGCGGGCTTGCCGTCGTTTAGATGCGCTAAAAGCTCGTTTGCCACGGCTAGCGCCTCTTTAGCGCCCTTTTGATTTGCTTTGGCTTCCTTACCGAGGCGCTCGATCTTGCGGCCAAGCTGCTCTATGTCCGCTAAAATAAGCTCGGTTTCGATGATCTCGATGTCGCGGATAGGATCGACGCAGCCTTCGACGTGGGTTATGTCGCCGCTTTCGAAGCAGCGTACGATATGAAGGATGATCTCGCACTCGCGGATATTTGAAAGAAATTTATTTCCCAGCCCCTCGCCTTTGCTAGCTCCGCGCACGAGGCCCGCAATATCTACGAACTCGATGGTCGAATGCACGATGCGACCGGGCTTAACGATCTGTGCTAGCTTACCAAGCCTGGCATCGGGCACGGGCACGACCGCTTTATTGGGCTCGATCGTGCAGAATGGATAGTTCTGTGCCTGTGCGTTTTGCGCACCGCTAAGTGCGTTAAAGGTAGTGGATTTACCGACGTTCGGAAGCCCTACGATCCCTACTGACAGCCCCATCTACGCGTCCTTCAGCTCTTTGGCTAGAGCCTGCAAGAAATATAAGTTTGCTCTCACGCCCGCACCAGTCGCGCCCGCGGCGTAATAGCCCCATGCCTTTTCCAGATACGCGGGCCCTGCTATATCAAGGTGCAGCCACTTGTCTTTATACTCGTCTTTTATAAATTTATCCAAAAACAGCCCTGCAGTTATCGCGCCGCCGTATCTACTGGAAGCGCAGTTGGAAACGTCTGCGATACTGCTTTTAATTAGCTCGCGCAGATAATCGTTAAATTCCAAAATGCTAAATAGCTCGCCGCTACAATCGCTAAGATCTTTAAATTTACGCTTTAGCTCCTCGCTGTTTCCCATGATGCCGCTCGTGTATTCGCCAAGCCCCACGACGCAAGCGCCGGTAAGCGTCGCCATATCGATTAGCAGATCGGGGGCAAGATCCTGCGCGTAGCTTAGGCAGTCGGCAAGCACGAGCCGCCCCTCCGCGTCGGTATTTCGCACCTCTATGCTTACGCCGCTGCGACTAAGCAGCACGTCGTCGGGTTTATACGAATCGCCGCCGATCATATTTTCAGTAGCGCCGATAGCCGCGTGTATCTCAAACGGCAGCTCAAGCTCGGCAGCGCCCTTGATGATACCCATCGCAGCAAGCGCGCCACTTTTGTCGCTTTTCATCGTAAGCATATAATCGCTTGGCTTCAGACTTAGCCCGCCGCTGTCGTAAGTAAGCCCTTTGCCCACGAAAACGACGCGCTTTAGGCAGCGCTGCGGCTTATAGATAAGATGGATGAGGCGCGGCGGATGAGCGCTGGAGCGATTGACTGCCAAAAACGCATTCATATTCTGCTCGCGCAAAAAGTCCTCGTCATAAATTTTAACGCTCACGTCGTCGTAGTTCGACGCCAAAATTTCAGCCTCGCTCGCCATCTTTTCGGGCGTGTAAATTTCAGGTATCTCATTGACGCCGTCGCGCGCGAAATTTGCAGCGTTTGCCATCACGATGCCCTGCTGCACGCCGTAGTTCATCTTTTGCACGTCAGGCTTAGCTCCGCCGTACTCCTGCGTAGAGATTAAAATTTCGTTCAAGCTGGAGTTTTTCTTCTCGCTTTTGTATTTATTAAACTCATAGCCGCCCAAAAGCACGCCTTCGACCATCGCCATCGTGCTTCTGCGATCGCAGCCGCATTTGTAAAAGGCGATTTTAAAATTTTTGATCGCATAGCCCTTAAGCGCGTTGTATGCGCTCGCAAGCGCCGCTCGCAGCCTATCGAAGCTAAGCTCTTTGATCCCCACATACAGCCGCCCGCTCTCGGCTAGCAGCAGATTGCCCTCGCCTTTGTAGTTAAAAAGCGCAAACTTATCCGCATCTTTAATAAATTCGTGATTTAAATTTTTATCTACGACTAAAATAACTTCAAAATCCGCCTCTATCTCGTTAATTTTACGATCTAGCAGTTTTACTTTCATCTCGTTCCTTTCGTGAGTTCATAAAGTGATTTTCCATACGTTTAAATAACCTAAAAAATAGATATAAAATTCCGCCTATGATAGGTATCGCAAAATACCAGTGTTGCTCGATTAGCCGCAGCCCGCTCCAGATCTCCTCGCCAAAATACCACGCCAAAACCATCGTCGCGCCCGACCAGCACCAAGCGCTAAAAAGATTGATAATCGCAAATTTCTTTGCGCTGTAGCGAGTGATGCCGATACTCATCGGGATGATGACGCGAAAGCCATACATATAGCGCTGCATTAAAATTATCGGCCAGCCGTAGCGTTGCAAAAGCAGGTGCGCAATCGCAAATTTTCGGCGCTGCGCCGCGAGTTTTTTACTGATATATTTTTTATTGTAGCGACCGATATAAAAATAAAACTGATCACCGCAAAATGCCCCAAGGCCCGCGACAAAGATACCTAGCGGCAAATTTATATGTCCCTCGTGCGCCATTATGCCGCCTAAAATCAGCGCGATTTCGCCTTCTAAAATGCACCAAACGAAAAGCAAGATATAGGCGTATTGGTGGTATTCTTGCAGTAAATTTTTAAGTAGCTCTTCCAAAATCACGCCTCTAAAACGCAATAAACGTTTGTGCGACGCGAAAACTCGCCTAGATCGTTTAACTCGCGCAAATTTAATAAAAAACACGCCTCGACGCACTTAGCCTGCGTCTGCGCGATGAGATCTAATGCCGCGCGCGCCGTGCCTCCAGTGGCGATTAGATCGTCGATTAGAAGCACCTTGGCATCCTGTACGCCGGAGAATGCATCCACGTGCATCTCGACCTGATCGAAGCCGTATTCAAGGCTGTATTTTTGCGAAATCGTGATATAAGGAAGCTTCTTTGGCTTTCTAATTGGCACAAAAGCAACCCTCAACCTCGCAGCAAGTGCCGCTGCAAAAATAAATCCGCGACTTTCTATGCCTACTATGTAATCAAGTCCGTAATCAGCATAGCGCTCGACTAGATGATCAAGCAGGAAATTAAACGCCTCGCGATCGCCTACGAGCGTCGTGATATCGTAAAACAAAATACCGGGCTTTGGGAAGTCGCGCACGGTGCGGATCGAGCGAAATAAATAGCTTTTTTGCTCGCTGCTTAGGCTTTTCATAGCTTACCTCTTTTCAATCTTGCGTTTTTGATTTTTAAGCTGCAGTTTTCGCTCTCCTCGTTTTGCAGAGCCTTGATGCCGAAGCGAAGAGCAGTTTTGAGCTTTTCGTTATCGCTTTTAAGCTTTGAAATTCTCTCTTCGCTCTTTCGAAGTAAGGCGTAAATTTTAGAATTTTTTCGGATCGATAGAATAAGTAGTGCTGCAAAAAATAGTGCTAAAACACCCAATGCTACGCTCATTGCTCGCCTCCTTCATTTGGATTTACAAAGCGCATAGTAGCGATTGTTGCGCTAAAATAGGCAGAATTTATGCTCCTAAAATGCGCACTAGAAAGATTTGCACCCTTTAAATTTACGCTCACAATAGCAGAATTCGCATCTGTTAAACCCGCACTAGCGCAATTTACGTTTTTTGGCTTAACGCTTATGCAAATAGAATTTGTAGCCTTGAAATTTATAATTGCTGGGTTCAAACTGACAAAATCTTTGCGGCTAACTTTTTGAGCGAAATTTTTCTTGCAAACGCTCGCGCGCGTAAAATTTAACGTAGAATTTGTGCTAATGGAATTTTTATCTAGCGGATTTTTCTCATTAAAGATTATCTTTGCGTGCATCGAATCTAAATTTATATGACGTGCACCGCAAAAGCTTATCAAGGGATTCTTGCCGGTAAATAAGGAATTTTTATCGTTAAAGCTCCGTGCACAATTTAATGCGGAATCCGTGTCGATAGGATTTTTGCTAGAAGGGCTTTTGCCGGCGAAGCTTGATTTGGAATTCCGCCCGTTTAAATTAGCGCCACTGCTTTGTTCCGCAAAATTTTGAGCGGAATTCTGAATGGAATTTTCTTCGTCAAATCCATGCGCGCAATTCGCACTACCGCAAGCGCCTAGCTTTGCGACGCGCTTAATGTGCCTACCGCCCGCAAAATCGGTACTAAAAAATGCCCTAATCATATCTTCAATCACCAGCGTGCCCATTAATCGCTCGCCGAAGGCTAGGACGTTGGCGTCGTTGTGCTCTCTGGCTAATCTAGCGCTCGTCGCGTCATGACACAGCGCACAGCGGATGTGAGCGTGGCGGTTTGCGGCGATGCTGATACCGATGCCCGTACCGCAAATCAAAACGCCGTAAATGCCGTAATTGGTGGAATTTAAAATTTTATCTTTGCTCGCGTTTACGGCAACTGCGCTTGCGCAGGCAGTCGTATTTACGTCCGCATCAAAATTCTTGCCGTCGCCGCTCTTGACGGCGTTAAAATTTTTATCTTTCTCGCCGCGCTGCGCGGTACCGTTAAAATTTCCGCTACCGTTTATACTTGCGCCGAAATTTTCGCTGCCGTCTGCTTCGGAATTTTCCGCGGCTGCAGCGGAATTTTTGCTGCTACTTTCTTTAAAATTTTTACTTCGCGCGCAGGCTTCACATTCGGCTAAAATTTTATCCGCCAACGTGCCCGCAAAATCGGGATAGTCCACACTCGCTTCGGCACTATGCGTGCCAAGGTCAACCGCTTCGTAACCTAAAGCGGCGAGCGCTTTTTTAGCTTGTTCTTTGGCACGAAAGCCCGCATGATCGCTCGCTATGAAAATTTTATTTATTTGCATTGCCGCTCCTTATTTTTGCTCATAGATTAGGCTCTCGTCGTTTTGCAAGGTATCGACGAAGCGCCCGATTCGCTCCCAGCGGATCTTGCGATCGGCATCGATACTAAAATATGTAAACCACGGCTTGCCGACGATCAGACGATAAGGTACCGGACCCCAAAAGCGGCTATCGGCGGAATTATTGCGATTATCGCCTATCATAAAATACTCATCCTGCGGCACTTTGATGTAAAAGGCATTGAAGCTTATCCCCGCAGCTTCGAAGCTGTGAGGAATTTCGCTTAGACTAATGGGCTTCATAGAAAGCTCACCCTTCTCAAGTGCGATTTTGACATTTGTTAGCATCGAGTTTCTAGCATTAGGGTCGTAGTGAATGCCCTTAAATTTATACGGCTCTTTAACATATTTTTCGCCACCTAAAATCACAATGTCGCGAGCATCGTAGTTTGCAGCAATGAACTCGTCGCCTTCATGCGGACGAAGGTAGAAATTATTCAGATCAAATATCACCTCGTCGCCACCTACGGCAAAATTTCGCTTTACAAAGTGCATTTTTTCATTAAGCGGATAGCGAAAAACCACGATGTCGCCGCGCTTCGGACCCTCGCCTCGGATAATATGCCCATCTCCGTCGCTATCAGGAGCTACCTGCCACTCCACAAAGGGAATATGTGGAGTCGGGATGCCGTAGCTAAATTTTTTAACGAATAAAAAATCACCCTCCAAAAGCGTAGTGCGCATCGATCCGCTTGGGATCACGAAGGCTTGCGCCACAAAAAGAATGACGAATAAAACGACGATGACCGTTCCCGTCCAACTCGATAAAAATTTATAAATTTTGCTTAGTATTTTCATTTAGACTCTTTGTCTTAAGCGATTTTTCGCCGATTTTATCGTATTGCTCAAAAGCATCGCAATCGTCATCGGCCCCACACCTCCGGGCACGGGTGTGATGAACGAGCATTTTGGTGCGACCGCATCAAAATCGACGTCGCCCCTTAGTTTGCCGTCGCCACCGCGATTAATCCCCACGTCGATTACCACCGCGCCTTGTTTTACCATATCAGCGCCCACAAAATGCGCCTTGCCGACTGCCGCGACCAAAATGTCGGCGTCTGCGCAAAGCCGCTTTAAGTCTTTCGTCTTGCTATGAGCGATAGTGACGGTGGCATCGGCATTTAACAGCAGGCTCGCCATCGGCTTTCCGACGATATTGCTGCGACCCAGCACGACGGCATTTTTGCCCGCGATCTGCACGCCGTATTCCTCAAGCAGGCGCATCACGCCAAGCGGAGTGCAAGGCACAAAACCGTCCGAAAGCCCACTAGTAAGCTTGCCTACGTTTATCGCGCTAAATCCGTCCACGTCCTTTTGTGGGCTTATTTTTTCTAAAATTTTATTCGTATCAATGTGCTTTGGAAGCGGCAACTGCACCAAGATACCGTCGATACATTCGTCATCGTTTAAATTTTCTATCAGTTCTAAAAGCGCCGCCTCGCTCACATCGGAGTTCAAGCGGTGCGTTACGGAGCGGATCCCACAGGCGGCGCAGGCTTTTTCCTTGCTCGCGACATAGGTCTTGCTAGCCGCGTCCTCGCCTACCAAAATCACCGCCAGCGCGGGCTCTACGCCCTTTGCGGCAAGATCCGAAGCGGCCGATTTGATCTCCTCTTTTACCTTTGCGCTTATGCTTTTGCCGTCGATTAAAGTCATTTAAAGCCTTTTTGAAAAATAGAGAATGTTACCCTAAAATTTATAAAATTTAGATTTATTTAGCGGGATTTATGGGAATTTGAAAGAATTTTAAAAAGAATTTCGTCCTGCTCAAATAAGCCTAAATTTTATCGTCATTATAGACGGATGGACGCCTTGGCGCCGCTACATTCAAGCTGCAACGCTGCTAAGGCTCGTATTGCAGGCTTGAAAGCTTTTGTCCACGAATGAGCAAAAACTACAATGTTTCCATTTTCTCGCCGTTAAACGTCTCGTATCGTCGCCCGCCGCGCAATATACGCTATGCGTAATAGTAGCCTGTATAATGATGGTGGCTCGGTGCCTTATTTTGCTCTGGCTTTGGGACATCTTGCGGTCTGCTCTTAGAGCAACCGCACAAAAATAGCACCGCGCATGCAAACAAAGCGATCTTTTTCACTACGAATCCTTTCAAAATTTTTATGATTTTATATTTTGATTCTAAAATTTTACAAAATTTAGGGCGCTTCGTCGAATTTCCGCCTTTTGGAATTTTAAAATTTTGACGGATTTTGGCGATACAAAATTTAGACTTTGCGCGGATTTAAACGCAGGTTTATAATATGCACAAAGATCGCGGCTAAGGGCGCGCAGTATCGTGCGACATTTATCTGATGCGGCAAACTCTCAACATATGGGATCCGCCGCGCAAATCACGCAGTATCCGTCTCGCTCGCCAAAATACCGCGCCAAATACAGCCGCGTCGCTCTAAATTTCAAAATTTAGCTAAATTTTAAAGCGCCGCGTTTAACTCTACTCGTTGCGCAGTGTTTGCAGCACGTCAATCTGCGTGGCTTTTTTGGCCGGGTACCATGACGAAAGCGCTACGATAAGCACCGCGCCGATTAAAATCATCGCCAAATCGCCTAGCGAAAGCTCCATCGGCAGCTTCGAGCTTCCGTAAACGTCGGCCGGCAGATTTACGATGTCGAAGCTTCCGAGCAGCCACACGCCAAATAAGCCCAAAATAAGCCCGAATATGATGCCGCCGCCGCCGATCGTGGCTCCGAGCGCGAAAAATGTCCTTTTGACCTCCTTTTTGCTAGCACCCAGGCTAAGTAAAAGCGCGATCTCTTGGCGGCGGTTCATCACGGTCATCAGAAGCGAACTTACGATATTTAGGCTCGCGACCAGGATTATTAGCATCAGCACGATAAAAAGAGCGCGCTTTTCAAGCGCAAGGGCGCTGAAAAAATTTCCGTTTTGCTGCCACCAACCTACGGCGTTAGTGCCGCTAGGAAGGCTTTTTTTGATGCGCTCCAGGTCTTTAAACGGATCGTTTGAAAAAACATGCACGCCGTCAAATGTCCCCTCGTCGTAGCCTAAAATTTTGGCTAGATCGCTTGCGTCTGCGTAGGAATACGCCTTGTCGTAGGCGATCAGCCCGGAGCTAAAATCCGCGCGCACGTCAAAGCGCTTCATCTTAGGGATCAGCGCAAAGCCGCCCGGATCGCTCTTCGTAAAGATCATCGTGATCTTGCTGCCCTCATCCAGCATAAACTCGTCCTTGATCCCGCGCCCTATCATGATGCCGTAGTCCGTTAGATTGGCGTCTTTGGCGCCTGCTGCGACGACGGAGTTGATGCGCTTTTCGTCGTTTAAATTTACGCCGAAAATCAGCCCGCCCTCGAGCTTCTCGCCGCTTTTGGCGATGACTTGCGAGCTGATGTAGGGGCTAAAGATCAGATCGGGGAAGTCCGCCCGCAGCCCCTCCACGTCGTCTTTTGAAATGCCGCCGCGAAAGTGGCTGTGTATCGTGATCGGGTAGTTCATCGTAAATAGCTTGCGCTCGAATTCTTTATCAAAACCGTTCATTATCGCCATCGCGACGATCAACACCGTAAGCCCCACGCCGACGCCCAAGAACGCAAGCAGCGCCGAAAGCGTAATGAAGGGCTGAGAGCGGTCGAATCTGAGATATTTGAATAATAAATACTTTACCAAAAAGCCGTCCTTGTAAAATTTCACATAAAATTTAGCGTTAAATTTTATGTGAAATTTTAAGTATTTTGGAATTTTAAAATTCCAAAAATAGGTTTTGCGGCGTCAAATATAGAAGCTCCAGCGGGTTTTAAAAATTTAAAATCGCGCCGAAATCCATTTACACGCAATGAAATTCGCCCCCAAGATATCGGATGCGGCAAATCAAACAGATCGTCTTGCCGAGACTTCAGAATTCTAAACTCAAATTCTAAATTTTAAAATTTCAAACGCCTCGAAATTTTAAAATTTTAGAAATTTAAAACTTTTTTAGAATTTTGAAATTCTTAAAATTTAAAGGCGGAGTCTGCTTGCAAGCTCGCCCGTAATCGCATAAATTTAAAATTTCAAATGCCACGCAGTGTCCTAGCCGCGTATTAAATTTAAGTATCACGCGCTGATCGGCTTGCGTTTTGCCGCACGGCACACCGCAACGGCGCCATGAAAAATATGCGACAAAACATCAGGACGCTTTGAAATTTTAAAATTTCAAAACTAAAATTACACCCTCTCGCACAGCTTTGCGCGCCGTCCGCGCGGCCTCGCGATCAAACTCCCCTTTAAAATTTTATGACGCCTTCCGCCCTCGACCGATCCGCTAAATACAAAAGCAAGATTGAAAAGCGCCGATCGCGCAATGCTCACAATCAAGATCACTGATCGCACGATACTTACGACCGATCGCCGCGCCTACCTCGCAAAGCCGCCTTTTTTCGGACCGCCCTTGCCGTGGCAGTCTTTGTATTTTTTGCCGCTGCCGCAAGGGCAAGGATCGTTTCGCTTAGGCTTTTTGTCGCCAAACTCTTCTGCGCCCTTTAGCTGTGCTTCATTCGTGCTTGCGGCGGCGAGCTCTTTGGCGTTTGAGCTCTCCATGCGCTCCTGCATCGCGCGCTGTTCGGCTTCGATCTCCTCCCTAGATTTAAACTGGATCGAATGCAGCAAGCGGATGCTGTCGGATTTGAGGCGCATCACAAGCTCCATAAAAAGATTGTAGCTCTCCTTTTTATACTCCGTAAGCGGGTCTTTGTGGTTGTAGCCGCGAAGTCCGATGCCCGCCTTTAGGATATCCATCTGATACAGATGCTCCCGCCAGTCGCGATCGACGATCTGCAGATAAAGCATCTTTTCGATACTTTTGCGCTGCTGCGGATCGATCGGCGCCATCTTGTTTTCATACGAAACGGCAAGCGCGCCGATGATCTTTTCTTTCAGCTCTTTGAAATCATCGACCTTCTCAAGCTCGCTGTTTTCGAGCACCTCGCCCGTTTCTTGAGCGATTTTGGCGACGATCGGGAATTTATCGACCTCTTTGATATTTGCGCCGTCGAAAATTTCAAGCTCCTCAAGCACGCTAGAGATGTACTCCTCGCGGTTTTGAATGATTTTATCTTTCAGATCGTAGTCGGGGTCCAAAAGCTCGTTGCGATATTTATAGATCGTCTTGCGCTGCTCGTTTGCGACGTCGTCGTATTCTAGGATATTTTTACGCGCTTCAAAGTGCAAGCTCTCGACCTTTTTCTGCGCGTTCTCTACTGCGCGCGAAACCATGCCTGATTCGATATGTTCGCCGTCTTTCAAACCCAAGCGATCCATGATATTTTTAATCTTGTCGCTGCCAAAAATTCTAAGCAGATTATCCTCCAAGCTTAAGAAAAATCTACTCTCGCCCGGATCACCTTGGCGCCCGCTTCGTCCGCGGAGCTGATTATCGATACGGCGACTTTCGTGGCGCTCGGTACCTAAAATATACAGCCCACCCAAAGCGCGCACTTCGTCGTCTATGCGGATATCCACGCCGCGTCCCGCCATATTCGTAGCGATCGTAACTGCGCCCTTTACGCCTGCGTCTTTGATGATCTGCGCTTCACGCTCGTGATTTTTGGCGTTTAGCACGGAGTGCGCGATGTTTTCTTTAACCAAAAGCTCGTGCAGCTTCTCGCTCTTTTCAATCGACGCCGTACCTACGAGCACAGGCTGGCCTTTGGAATTTAGCCGCTTGATCTCATTTATGACGGCGTCAAATTTCTCGCGCTCGGTTTTGTAGATAAGATCGTTTTGATCCTTTCTGATGACCGGCACATTCGTAGGGATAGAGACCACTTCGAGTTTGTAAATTTGAGAAAATTCCGTTGCTTCCGTCTGTGCCGTACCCGTCATACCGGCGAGTTTTTCGTAAAGACGGAAGTAGTTTTGAAAGGTAATGTCGGCAAGAGTTTGGCTTTCCTCTTGGATCTGCACGCCCTCTTTAGCTTCAAGAGCCTGGTGCAAGCCTTCGCTGAATCTGCGCCCCTCGCTAAGACGACCCGTAAATTCATCCACGATTATGACCTGCCCGTCGCGCACGACGTAGTGCACATCCTTTTCAAATAGATAATTTGCCTTAAGTGCTTGATCAAGGTAGTGGCTAAGCACGGCATTTTCAAGGCTATAGAGGTTATCGACGCCAAAAAGCCTCTCGGCTTTTGAAATTCCTGCCTCCGTAATCAAAACGGCGCGGTTCTTCTCATCTACGGTAAAATCGCCCGTCGCCTTGCCTTTCGGATCTGCAGGCGCCTCACCGCGGATCATTTGGCGAGCTACTTCGTTTGCCTTGATGTAGCCGTCTAGAGTGCGGTTCGTAGGACCTGAGATGATAAGTGGCGTCCTAGCTTCGTCGATCAGGATGCTATCTACTTCATCGACGATTACGAAATGATGCCCGCGTTGCACCTTTTCATCCGCGCTAAATTTCATATTATCGCGCAGATAGTCAAAGCCGAACTCGTTGTTTGTGCCGTAGGTGATGTCGCACGCGTATGCGGCTTTGCGCTTGGCGTCATCGTATTCGCCGCCTACGATCACACCGGTGCTAAGCCCTAAAAATTCATATAGCTCGCCCATCTGCGCGGCATCGCGCTTAGCTAGGTAGTCGTTTACGGTTACGACGTGAACGCCCTTGCCCTCCATCGCGTTTAACACCACCGCTAAAGTCGCTACGAGGGTCTTTCCTTCGCCAGTTTTCATCTCGGCAATCGCGCCGTCGTTTAGCACCAAACCGCCTATTAGCTGAACATCGAAGTGGCGCATATTTAGCACTCTTTTGCCCGCCTCTCGCACGATAGCAAACACTTCGTTAAGCACGTCATCCGTGCTCTTTTCGCCCGCGCGAACTTGCGCTCTTAACGCTTCAAATTCCGCCTTAAGCGCCGCATCGTCCATCGCCGCGTAGTTTTCTTCAAGCGCACTGATCTGTGCCGCGCGCTTGGCGTATTGTTTGACGATCCTATCATTTTTAGTACCGAAAATCCCGTGGATGACCTTTTTAAACATCTCAAACCTTAGTTTTAAAATTTTAACCGCGCATATTAACATATTTTTAGTTTCTATTTAATTAAATCCTAGAAAAACGGCTATAATACGCGCAAATTTTCAAAAATAAAGGCAAAATTTATGAAAAAAACTCTTATTTCTTTAGCGGCAAGCTGCATTTTTGCGTTTGCAGGTGGGATAGAATTTAACACACTGAGCGCAAATTTTTCGCAAACCGTGCAGAGCGATGATGCGAAAATCAGCTACGGCGGCGATTTTAGCGCCACAAAAGAGCACGCCGTGTGGCATTACAAGACCCCTGCGATAAAAAATATATTTTTTAGCTTCACAAAGGTCGTCGTAATCGAGCCCGAACTTGAGCAAGCTATCGTCACGAATATCAAAGAAACCCCGAATTTAACGGCGATCTTAGCTAACGCAAAACCCAATAAAAACGGCGTTTATGAGGCGAGCTTCGACGACGTGAAATATCTCATCGAGATGAAGGGCGATCTGCCGAGCAAGATCAGCTACACCGACAAAATAGACAATAAGGTCGTCATCAATCTAAGCAACGTCCGTAAAAATGCGCCGGTGAATGAGGCGATCTTTAAGCCCTCGATCCCGAAAAACTACGACATCATCACGCAGTAGGCGCGCGTGAGGCTACTTTTCGTCTGTCACGGCAACATCTGTCGCTCGCCGATGGCGCAGTCCGTGATGCAAAATTTCATTAATCAAAGTGGTCTAAGTGCGCACGTGGGCGTGGATTCTGCGGCGACGCACACCGACGAGATCGGCTCACCGCCCTATTACGAAACGCAGCACGTGCTAAAAGAGCAAAAGGTGCCGCTCGTAGCGCATCGCGCCGTGCAGGTCACGCCCGCAGACTACGAGCGCTATGATCTCATACTTTGCATGGATGATGAAAATATGCGCTCGCTGGGGCGAATTTTTCGCGGTAAGGATATGGCTAAGGTAAAATTTCTTTTGGAATTTGCAGGGAAAAATTTTATAGACTGCGATGCGCGAAATTTCAAAGGCGCGGCAAAACGAACCACCTTAAGTTTAAAAGACGCCGGTTCAAATTTAACCGCCTCCGAATGCCTACAAATCGCCGACCCCTACTACACGCGCGATTTTGAGCGCTGCTACGCAGATATCAAGCGCGGCTGCGAGGGGCTTTTGCGATACATTAAAAATTCAGACGGAATTTGCTAAAATCCGCGATTAAATTTTAGCGTCTTTAAAGAGGCGCGATTTAAAGCGATAATTCAAGGAAAAATATGTTTAGGCTTTTGATCGTTCCATATCTGATAATTGAGGCATTTACGACCTATTATTTCGTAAGCGCAAACGGCTTCGCGGCGTATGCGGTGGAGATCGTCATAAGCGCGATTTTAGGCGGATACGTCGTAGCAAACCGCTCGTGGATGGGCTTTTTTAATCTAATGAAAATCTCGCCGAAAGAAATTTTAAGCGGCGTGGGATTCGTCGTAGGCGGCGTTTTTCTCATTGCACCGGGCATTTTCGGCGATATTTTGGGCGTTTGCATAATCACTGCGTCGTTTTACTGCGTCACCAGCGACGTGCCCAAATTTAACGCTAGCAGCGAAAATTCCGAAAAAAGAGAGCGAAAATTTTGGCGACGTAGCCGCGCAAACGACGACGTCATCGACGTAGAAGTGATCGAGGAGAACGAAATCGAGATCCGAAAGAGCATAGGGGAGGAAAAATGAAAAATTTGATTATCGCTACGCGCGGCAGCGTGCTTGCGCTGTGGCAGAGCGAGCATATCGCATCGCTGCTTAACGCCCACGGCATCCAAGCGCAGCTAAAAAGCATGAAAACCAAAGGCGATAAAATTTTAGATACGCCGCTTGCAAAGATCGGCGGCAAGGGGCTTTTTACGAAGGAGCTTGAGGAGAGCATGCTTTGCGGCGAAGCACACATCGCCGTGCATAGTCTAAAGGACGTGCCCGTGGAGTTTCCGCAGGGGCTCGTGCTAGCGGCGATCTGCGCGCGTGAGGACGTGCGCGATGCGATGATCAGCGAAAAATACGCTAAATTTAACGAGCTGCCCCACGGCGCAAAAGTCGGCACCACGAGCCTTCGCCGCAAGATGCAGCTGCTTAGCATGCGCCCCGATTTAGAGATAATCTCCTTGCGCGGCAACGTCCAAACCCGCTTGCGAAAGCTCAAAGAGGGGGAATTCGACGCGATCATCTTGGCGATGGCGGGCATCAACCGCCTAAATTTACGCGCCGAGGTAAAGCACATAGCGCCCTTTGAGGTCTCGCAGATGATCCCAGCTATGGGGCAAGGAGCGCTCGGCATCGAGGCGGTGGACGAGCCGCAAATCCTGCGCGCGATAGAATTTTTAAAAGATGAACGCGCAATCATCGAAACGACCGTGGAGCGGGATTTCGTTAGAGTTTTGGAGGGCGGCTGCCAGGTGCCGATCGGCATCAACGCGCGCCTTGACGGCGAAAATATCTACATCGGCGCCATCGTGGGCCTACCGGACGGCAGCGAGAGCATCCGACAAAGCATCGTCGCGCAAAAATCTCAATACCGAAGCGTAGGCACGGAGCTCGCGCGCGTTTTTATCGAAAAGGGCGCAAAGCAGCTTCTTGCGCGCGCTGAGGAGATGGCGAGCCTATAAAAACGAAATTTACGGAGTTTTAAAATTTGCAAAATTTTAAAATTTCCAGAATTTATGGACTTTTTAAATTTATAAAATTTCCAAAGGTTAAATTTTGAGCTTATTTAGATTTTTTAAAACGGCGGGATTTTCAAAAATTTTTGCCTCGCTCATATTTTGTGCAAGCTGCGCGCTGGGTCTAAACGCGAGCTCTAACGAAGAGCTCGTCCGCTCGCTATTTAGCAACGCAAACTTCGATAAAAATCTTTATTTTAAAGGCGAGATGAGAAGCTATTTAAAGCGCAAATTCTACGCGGCAGATAATTATAGTGAAATCACGGTTGCTCTGCTTGAACGCAGCAGCGAATTTAGCGAGATTTTTCACGTATTTTTGGGCTCTAAAGAGAAGCACTTCGATCTTTACGTCTATACTAAGGAGGACGGAATCTACGCCGTGCGAGTTTTAGCGCAAACCGCTATTATTGAGGCTATCGTAAGCGAATATGAAAAATTTAACGAGGCGCAAAAACGGGAGTTTGAGCAAAGAACCGATGCGGATATCATAAATTTAAAGCTAATCTTAGCGCCTGATAAAGAGCTTATGGAGTTTGGGAAACAAAACCTAGCGGCATTTGAAAAAATTTACGAGCTTTACACAGGCGGCGAGCCCGAGCGCGCAAAGGCGGAGATCAAAAGCCTGCATCTCTCTCACGCCGAGACGGAGGGCAAAAGATTTATACTACTTATCGGCGGGATCACCGATAACTCCGTGGGCTTTTTGCGAGTGCAAGATGAAGCGGATCTGCCGCAAATGAGCCCTAGCGAGTTTATAATGATAGAAAAAATTGCGCCGAATTGGTATCTTTTTAAAACCACATAAAAAGCCGCGCCGCAAGCGTGTTTGAAGCTTCGCGGCGATCTAAATTTAAAAGCGATACCCGCATCTTAATCATATCGCCGATCAAAAATCGAGCTAATTTTAAATTTAAACAGACGGTCTGCAAATTCCGTCTGCCGCGACTTTTGGGCGAAATTTTAAAATTTTGAAGTCTAAATTTAAACAAAGCATCGCCAAAGCGCGCCGCGTCGTCCTAAATTTAGAGCCAACGAGCGAGGCGGCGTAGCCTTAAACGCCACCCGACTTGGACTTAAACTGCGCAAAGTCCACTCCCGTCGCGTCCAAAACCGCCCGCGAATAAAAATAGAGGCTGTAAAATAGCTCATCGTCGTAAAAGTGCTCCTCCCAGCGCTCCTCGTCATTCTCATCGCTCTGCGGCCACAGATATTTTTCCGCAAGCATATCCGAAAAGTTCGCCAGCGGTGCTGCGTGCGAGATCTTATCGGCATCATCGCAAATCTCAATCATAAACGCAAAAAATCCGCCGAGTTTGGTCGCGATAAACTCGGCCGCTTCATTTTCGCCGTTTTCGTCTTTGCTGTTTTCGTTTTCGCCGTTTCTATCCGCCGCAATGTTTCGCTTTTTGCCCGCCGCGGCGTTTTGATTATTTTTATTCGCGTTTTTGCCCGCCGCAGCGCGTGCTTGTATAAAGATACGCGCCAAAAACAGCAGCGCAAAAGGGGTTGCGTGCCAAAGCGTACTTTGATGCTCTATCTTGTTAAAAATCTCGTTAAGCGCATCCTGGAGGGCTTTGGCGTCAAATTTCTCCCGCTCGCTCGTATCCGAGCTCTTATCCGCCGCGCTCGTTTTAAATTTACTCGCCTGGCTCGTTTTAAATTTTATCGCCGCGCTATCCGCACTCTTAAATTCCGCCTCGCCGCACTTCGCCGCGTCCGTTTTAAGCTCCGTCTCTCCGCCCGCTTTAAATTTCGCCGCTTCGTTATCCGCCTTTTTAAATTTAGACTCTCTCTTTTGCGCTAAATTTACGAAATTTTGCACCGCGCCGCATCTTGCCGCATCCGTAGAATTTTGCCCGCAGCCAGGATGATTTTTTAAATTTTGCTCGCCGCCCGAACTGCGCGTCGCATCACAAGCTTCGATTACCCGCGCGAGTTTCTCAAAAATTTTGGGAAATCCGCTCGCCCTGCCGTAAGCGGTCGTGAGCCTGCTCCACGGCACGTCCTGCACTTTTAAATTTGCGATATATTTCAAATTTTGCTCATTCATCCGCGCTCCTTGCGAATATTTTTAAATTTAAGCCTCGCGAGCCGCTAAAATCTGCGCTCTCGGTTCAAATTTAGTCTCTTCCTCACGTAAATTTAAACCTAACCCAGGCGCAAATTCTACCTCGTAAGCTCCCTGCTATGCTCGATTAGATCCTCAATCTGTTCGCGCGGCACCGCGTCAAGGCAGACGCTGATCCAGTGCTTTTTGTTCATATGATAGGCTGCAAAAATTCCTTTTTCGTCACGCAAAATTGCCGCCAAATCGGGCGAAACTTTTAAATTTATCACGTCGCTTGAGCCAGGAAGTGCGCGACCGAGCTTTTCGTTTGCAAGCCCGCGCATCAGAAGTGCAAACCACTTGCGCTTCCCTCCACCGTGACGGAAAACCGCAAAATTAGGATATTCATCCCACAGATACTCGCCGTCCGCACCATAGCGCTGCTTCATTAGTTTTAGGACGCTGCTGAAGTTCATTCTCGTTCCTTAATATCGATCTTTTCTTTACGCAATCGCGCCAGCCACTCATCCAGCGTCTTTTCAAAGCCAATCCCCTTACTTTCGTAAAATTTCGCCGGCTCGCTCATATAGGCCTGTTCGACCCAGCCGCCGAAGTCGTGCGGGTATTTGTAGTCCGCTATCTGCTTGTCGGAGTTGATGAGATAGCGCGGCGTAGGCAGCGGAGCAGCGGAGCGGACGAATTTCAAAGCGGCGTTGATGCCCAAATATGCGGCGTTTGATTTGGGGCTGTGCGCCAGATAGATCGCGCATTGTCCTAAGATAATGCGAGCCTCGGGATAGCCGATCTTGCTGACGGCATTTAGCGTGCTGGCAGCGATATTTAGGGCGTTTGGATTGGCATTGCCGATGTCCTCGCTAGCTAGGATCACCATCCTGCGCGCGATAAAATCCGCGCTCTCGCCCGCATCTATCAGCCTCGCGACATAATACAGCGCGGCGTCGGCGTCGCTTCCGCGCAGGCTTTTTATCATCGCGCTTGCTAGCTCATAATGCACGTCGTCGCTGCTAACGCCCGCAGCCACGGCATTTGCACGCAGCGTACGAAGCGTATCCAGCGTAATGGCGCTGTCTGCCAAAAGCGCAAATTCCAGCAGATTTAGCATACTCCTTGCATCGCCGCTGCTGGAGTTTAGCAGGTATTTTCGCGCCTCCTCGTCCATCTCAAAGCCGATCTCGCCCTGCACCCGCGCCAAAAGCGCCTCCAAATCCTCGTAGCTAAGCGGTTCGAACTCAAAGATCATCGAGCGCGAGCGGATGCCGCTGCTTAGCACGAACTGCGGATTTTCCGTCGTCGCGCCGATGATGATCGCGGCGTAGTTCTCCATCGGGATTAGCAGCACCTCCTGCTGCGTCTTGCTGAGGCGGTGGATCTCGTCGATGAAAATGAGCGGCTTGATGAGAGAGCCTGCGTGCGAGGATAGAATTTTGCGGATATCCTCGACCTTCAGGCTCGTGGCGTCAAGCTCGTAAAAATCGTAATTCAGCTCGCTTGCGATCACGCGCGCCATCGTCGTTTTGCCGCTGCCTGCGGCGCCGAAAAATATGCTGTGCGGGATGCTGCCTGCGGCGACGAATTTTTTAAAAACCGCTACGATCTTGCCCTGCCCCGAGATCTGCTCTAGGCTTTTGGGACGAAATTTCAAGCTCAAACTCATTTTGCAACCTTAAAAATTTTGCCTCGATGATAGCGTTTTTATGATTAAATTTTGAAATTCGGCTAAATTTAAAGAGCGGTTTGGGTTTTACATACGGCGAGGTTTTGAAATTTATACATGCCGCGGGCTTGGAATTTTAGCCGCACTAGCAAGCTTAAAAATTTCAGTAGGATTTTAAAATTTTGTGCCGCGCGTACGGACGGCAATATAAAATTTTGCTTCAAGAACGGATCGCGCAGATTTAGTGGACTTGGTGCATTTAAATTTAATGCCCTGCGTATTGCGCGGTCGCGCCGTCATACATAGCGCGCCCGAAATCAGCTCGACGCGCAAGATGAAATTTTAAAATTTAGCCCTATTTTGGAGCTAAATTTTATCTCGCGACGGGCGGCGAGCTGATAAATCAACAAATCAATAAACGTAAAATCGACAAAGCAAAAAATCGCAATACTTGCGTAAAGTCATCGCGCAACCATCGCGACTATCGCCTCGCCCGCGCAGAAACTATCGTATTAATTCTCGCGCCGGCATAGCGCGAAAAATGCAAAATATAATCTCTAATCGTCGCAATAACCCGCGCGATCGCGCAAATTCATCGCGCTAATTCTAGCGTCCGCATAAAATTTAATCGCGCCAAGCTCTGTGCTCGCGAAAAATGCGTAAAAATTACCGCGCTAACCGCCCCTCTAGCAAAAAAACCGCCGACTATTTGAAAAGCTCGGTAGAAAGGTACCTCTCGCCGGTATCGCAGAGGATCGTAACGATCACTTTGCCCTTGTTCTCGGGCTTGGCGGCGATCTGAGCGGCAGCATAAACGTTCGCACCACTTGAGATGCCCACGAGCAGGCCCTCTTTTTGTGCCAGCTGTCTAGCTGCGGCGAACGCATCGTCGTTCTCAACGCTCAAAAAGCCGTCGATGACGCTTCTGTCGAGATTAGCTGGGATAAAATTTGCGCCGATGCCCTGAATTTTATGCCCGCCCGCACTGCCGCACGTAAGAAGCGGCGAACTAGCAGGCTCCACGCCGTAGGCTTTTAGGTTTGGATTTTTAGATTTTAAAAATTTCGCCGTGCCGCTGAGCGTGCCACCGGTGCCAAATCCCGCGACTAAAATATCTACCTTATCGCCGCTTTGCTCCCAAATTTCAGGTCCAGTGCTTTGAAAATGCGCTTTTGGATTGCTCGGGTTATCAAACTGGCTCGGGATGAAGCTATTTGGAGTGCTCGCAGCCAGCTCATTTGCCCTATCTACCGCGCCTTTCATTCCGAATTTTGGATCGGTTAGCTCGATTTTGGCGCCGAACGCGGCGATGAGCTTTTGGCGCTCGATACTCATCGAGCTTGGCATCGTTAAAATTAGCTTCATACCGAGCTTTGCTGCGATCATCGCAAGCCCCACACCCGTGTTTCCGCTGGTAGGCTCTATCAAAACGCTATTTTTATCGATCTTACCTGAGCTTAGCGCGTCTTTTACGATCTGCCATGCGATGCGATCCTTGACCGAGTGGCTTGGGTTTAAAAATTCCGCCTTGGCTAGGATGAGGGCATTTTTGCCAAACGTATTGATTCTGACTAACGGAGTATTGCCGATGAGCTCCGTAACATCGTTTGCTATTTTCATATTTTTCCTTTAAATGCTGAAATTTAAATACTGAACGCTTCGCGCCATCATCTCTTCGTAGCTGCTTAGAGGCTCGTTAAATATCTTTGCCAGCTTGACGTCAAATTTTTCAAAAAACGCCCGCAGTCCGGGATCACTCATCTGAATGCTAGTCATCCGCAGATCCTTTTCAAGAGCGGTAAAAATTTCACCGAAAGAAATCTCGCTAGCATCTCTGGCTAGGTGGTAACCGCCGTTTTTACCTTTGATGCTACACACTAGCTTTTCGTTTCTAAGGGTATTTAGAATTTGCTCCAAATAATTCTTAGAAACTCCCGTACGCTCGGCGATCTCTTTTATACTTATCGGCGCTACTTCGCTAGCTTTGGCGATCTGCAAAATCGCAGCCAGCCCATAAACGCCCTTTGTGCTTAAAAGTGCCATTATTTCAGTGCCTCACTAAGATCGGAAATCAAATCATTCGCGTCCTCTATACCCACGCTTAGGCGGATTAAACTCGCAGGTACGCCAGCGCGGTTTAGCTGCTCCTCGTTTAGCTGCGAATGCGTCGTGCTCGCAGGATGAGTGATGATCGACTTCGTATCGCCGATATTTGCTACGACGGAGAAAATTTTAACCTTACTAACCGCCTTTAGCGCTGTTTCTTCGCTATCTACGATGAAACTCATCAGACTGCTTGCGTAGCCGTTTTTAAATTTTGCTTTGATCGCGGCATTAAACGGCGAGCTTGCAAGCCCCGGATAATTGACCTGCTTTACCTTCGGATGATTTTGTAAAAATTCTGCGATCTTTAGCGCGTTTTGCGAGTGTTTTTGCATGCGAAGCGGCAGTGTTTCAAGCCCCTGGATGAGCTGAAACGCGTTAAACGGCGATAGCGTCGCGCCAATATCGCGAAGCAGGGACAAGCGAATCCTAAGCGTATAAATGTCGAAATTATCTACTAAATCTGCATAAACTAAGCCGTGGTAGCTCTCATCAGGTTCGTTGAAATGTGCGTAACGCGGATTGCCTTTGAGTTTGGAATTTAATCCTTTGCCCGCAACGATCGCACCAGCGATACTAAGCCCCTGCCCACTTATATATTTGCTAGCGCTGTGGATTACGACATCGGCGCCGTCATCAAGCGGATTGTAAAGCGCAGGGCTTGGGATCGTATTATCCGCAATCGTTACTACGCCGTGCTTATTTGCGATTGTAGCGATTTTAGCGGTATTTGCAACCGAAATTTGAGGATTTGAAAGTGTCTCAAAAAAGATCGCTCTAGTCTTATCGTCGATTAAACCTTCCAAATTATCTGCCGTTTCGGAGTCAAAAATCCTAGCCTCGATGCCGAAACGCTTGATCGTATGCGCCAAAAGCGTAGTCGCGCCGCCGTAAATTTTCTCCGCGATGATGATATTTTCGCCCGCCGCGGCTAAATTTGCCACCGCAAAAAATATCGCCGCCTGCCCACTAGAGACCGCGATTGCGGCTTTGCCGTTTTCCAGCGCCGCAAGTCGCGCCTCAAAAACATCAGTAGTAGGATTTGTCAAACGCCCATAAATCGGCCCTAGATCGCGAAGTGCGAAGCGATCGGCGGCCTTTTTGCTAGAACCGAAGTTAAACGCGGTGCTTTGATAAATGGGAACTGCCATCGTGCCGTAGCCGGCGACGGAGTCGTAACCAAAATGAGTTGCGAGGGTTTCTTTTTGCATTTTCGTCCTTTGTAAAAAATTTGACGAATAATAGCTAAATTTTAAAATAAAGTCAAGTATTTTTATATGATTTTAAAATGCCTATAATACAGGATTTATAGAAAAAATGTTATTAAAATATAGTTTTACAATATGCGTAATTTTGCCAAAATTTCGAATTTTGCTATAATGCGCGCTTTAATTAAGGAAAGATCATGCAAATCAAAGAAAAAGATGAGCGCGTTAAATATATCCGCGCACTAGAACGCTTCGTAAAATCCGCCGTAGCGCTGCTAAAGCGCGAGGATTTCGACGCAGAGCTTTTTGCGAAGCGAATAGCTAAAAACTATGAAATTTTATCTAAAGCGGCCGCTACAAATCTCGATAGTCCCTACACCAAGGCGCTTGAGAGCTTTGCTAAAAACGTCCTTGATGCTAGCGAGGCAGGACAGATCAGCGATGCTGCGTTTAGATCGGCGCTACAGCATGAAGCAAACGCTTTGCAAAAGCTCAAAAATAATAAGAGTTACAAAAAAGACAAGCACAAAATCGATTTTTTAAAGGATTATTAGATGAAAACCGTGATTTTTGATATGGATGGCACGCTGCTCGACTCCTCGCGCGCGATCGAAATCAGCGTCAATAACACTCGCCGCGAGCTCTACGGACTAGCGCCGCTACAAAAGAATTTCATCGTCCACACCATCAACGATCCAAGCAAAAACGCCTTTTTGGAATTTTATGGCAAAACCGAAGCGAGCGCCGAAGAGCTTGCGTTTTTTGAAAAAGAATTCGTAAGCAATTACCGCGATTTCGCCGTGCTTTACGAGGGTATCGAGGATCTTTTGCACTCGTGCAAAAAAGCAGGATTTTTCCTCGCAGTCGCCTCCAATGCGCCTTCCTACACCATAAGCGCGATCTTAGAAAAAACGGGCGTGCGCGGGCTATTTGATCTGGTCGTAGGCGCGGACGAGCAGATGCCATCAAAGCCCAATCCTGCGATGCTGCTACACGTAATCTCGCGCTCGCCGCACAAAAACGCGATTTTTTTGGGCGATAGCAAAAAGGATGAGCTAGCCGCACTCCGCGGCGCGGAATTTTTACAAAATTTAGAATTTCAAGGCGGCAATGACGGCGAGAGCTTAAATGCTAGCCGTGGCACTAATAGAAAGAATTTTAGCGCTAGCAGCGGAAGCTTAAGCTCTTGCGGCGAAAATCTTAACGCAGATGAAAAATTCCGCCCTAACGACACAGATGCTGACGGGGCGGCAACACTAAGCTTTAAAGGCGCTAAAATTTCCGCAAAAGCAGAAGCGACGGAAGACTCACAAGCTGCGGCAGCACGATGCTTTCAAACAAATTTGGCAGATCTAAGAGGCGCAAAACTTGAGTATTTGCAGGTATGCTGGGGGTTTGGCGAGCCTAGCAAACTAAGCCGCAATGCTCTAAGCATCACGCAAGCGCGCGAAATCATCGGCGGAATTTAAAGTAGCCTGGCTTTTGAGGCATAGCTAATTAAAGTAGTATTGTAGCAGGGTAAAATCACGCTTAGGCTCTTAAAACGGAGCGAATTCCATCTTCGCGTGCAACGCAAGCGAAATTAAAATTTAAAAATGATCCTTGCGCGAAAAATTCCACTAGCACGAGAAACCGGGATTTCATCTGCGCGAGTGGAATTTAAAATTTTAAAAGTAGCTTTTGTAGTGCGCGATTTTATCTGCGTGAAAAATGAAATTCCTATTTGTAAAAGGTGGCGGAATTCTAAATTTAGAGATACTCTCGCAGATTAATTTAAAATTTGCCTCAAAATTATAGTTTAAAAATTTAATGCCAAACGCGATTTTAGCATTCTACCGCGTCCATGAAATTTCAAATTCTCGCAAAGCGGCGGCTTTTTAAAATTTTAAAAAGCCTGATCTGTGTTATGCACGCGAGTAAATTTTGTGAGAATAGAATTTACCCGCCGCTCAGAAATCAAGATTTTACCGCACAAGCAAAGCGAAAATCCTCTCCGCCTACGCGAAATTCAAGAATTTTACCGCTCAAATAAAGCGGAATTCTATCCGATCAAGCGAAACCTAAAATTTCACTCGCGCCACAAAATTTTAAAATTTCCGCAAAAAAATCAAGCCGCTTATCTATAAATGTAAAATTCCGCCTATCTGCAAAGCTTCGCGTTTAATACGCCACGCGACCAAGATTAAATTTTTAAATTCCGCTCGCTCTGCCTATCTCGCAAACAAGTAAAATTTTAAAATTTATAGATTCAAAGCCCAAAATCCCGCGCTTAAGCTTAAAATTTACCGCACGCAAGTGCAAAATCTGCTTAATCGCTCCTGTTTAAAAGCCCCGATAGTTTGCCGCGCCCTAACCTAAATTAAATTTTACATTTGCTATAATCGCGAAATTTTAAGGAAGGTAAATGGATATTTTTGAAGGCAGCCCAAGAGAGAAATTTTTTGAAATTTTATCCGCTGCAAGCCCTACTTTGGTGCAAAACGAAATCGAAGAAGCTCTAATCCGCCTAATCGCCTGTGAGCGGCTCTGCGAAGCGCGCGGCATTAGCGAGCGCGAGATCGAAAGCTTCATCGCGCAGCAGGATCTACAAGACGAGCTAAACGACAAATTTTTGCAAATAAGCGGAAATATCCTAAGTAACGACGAGTAAAATGCTAGATCAAATTGATTTAATTATGAAAAGTTTCATCGCAGATTGCGGATATGAGCCCGCTAGCGAGATGTTTGATAGGCTAAGCCCCGGCAAAAAACTGCGCTCCAAGCTACTGCTAAACATCGCGCAAAAGGATGAAAAATCGCTGCGTCTGTGCGCGATCATCGAGCTCATTCAAGCCGCAAGCCTGCTGCACGACGACGTCATCGACGAAAGCTCGGTGCGCCGCGGCAAGCCCTCGATAAACGCCACCTACGGCTCCAAAAACGCCGTGATGTTGGGCGACATACTCTATTCCAAGGCATACTTCGAGCTTTCTAAATTTGAAAGCCGCATCGCCGCCGCGCTTTCAGGCGCTGTCACGAAACTAGCCGTGGGCGAGCTGATGGACGTGAGCTTAAGCAATGATTTTAACGACGATGCGAGCAAATACCTGCAGATGATCTATCTAAAAACCTCCGCTTTGATCGAAGAAGTCGCGCGCTGCGGGGCGTTTTTAAAATTCGGCGGCGCAGAAAATCGTGGCGAAATTTCAGATATAAGCTGCGCAAAAAACGAGGATAGGAATCCGAACGCTGCGAAAGATCATGATAAAATTTTAAGCGCGAGTGTAAAATTCGGCGAATACGGCAAAAACCTTGGGCTTGCCTTTCAGATCATCGACGACATCTTAGACGTCACGCAAAGCTCAGAAGCGCTAGGTAAGCCGAGCTTGAGCGATTTCGCGGAGGGTAAAACCACTCTGCCCTACATCTATTTATACGAAAATTTAGATGATGCGCAGCGGCAAAAGCTAAAATCATTTTTTAAAAAGCAGCTGCGCCAGAGCGAAATTTCATGGATCAAGACGAAGCTTAGCGAGCACGGCATTATCGAGCGCTGTATAAACGAAGCTCGTGCCTACGGGCAAAAGGCGCTCGAAGCCGTGGCGGAATTTAAAAACGACAAGCTGGAGCAAATCGTGCGAGATATGATAGATAGGGAGTTTTGATGGCGTATATGAGCGTGAGCTTCACCCACAAAAACACGGATATCACGGTTCGCGAGAAACTTTCGTTTTCAAACGATGTGCGCAAGAAAGAAATTTTGCGCCTTTTGGCTTCAAACTCCGCGATAGAGGAGTGTTTGGTGCTTAGCACCTGCAACAGAGTAGAAATTTTTACCGTCGTAAGCGACTTTGATGAAGCGCAAAAGTTCGTGCTTTTGGCACTTTCGCGCATTAGCGGCGTGAGCTACGACGAGCTAGCCGAGCGTGCCGATATTTACGAAGATTACGGCGCTATACACCACCTTTTCGCCGTCGCAGCCTCTCTTGATAGCCTCGTAGTGGGCGAAACGCAGATTGTAGGCCAGCTCAAAGACGCCTATAAATTCGCGATGCAAAACGCTCGCGCCGGCGCGCAGATCGCAAGAGCGATAGATGAAGCGCTAAAGTGCGCGGCGCGCATCCGCAACCAAACCGAAATTTCAAAAAATCCGATCTCGGTCTCAAGCGTCGCCGTGGCGATGGCAAAGGAAAAACTGGGCTCCTTGCAGGGCGCGGACGCCGTGGTAGTGGGCGCGGGAGAGATGAGCGAGCTAGCGTGCAAACACCTGCTCGCAAGCGGCGCGAATATCACGATCTTAAATCGAAATTTAGCCGGCGCGCGAAGGCTGGCGGATTCTTTGATCAGCGCGGAGTCCGGCGCAAATTCGGAAAATAGTGCGGATCTAAATCGCGCGGATGTTAATCTAAATAACGCAAGCGCGAACTGCGGCGTAAATTTAGACGCCGGCGCAGATTTAAACTGCGCGGAAGCTGGCTCAAACGGCGACGCGGGCAGCTGCGCGGCTACGGATAAAATTTCTACGGCAGGCTGCCGTGCGAGCTACGATGACGCGGGCGGCGCGAATCTAAGCGACGGCGCAAATGGCTACGCGGCTCGCATCAAGACCGACGCGCTGGATAATCTGAAAAAATATCTAAACGTAAATAGCCTATTTTTCAGCGCTACGGGCTCGCAAGAGCCGATCATTACCGATAGCTTGTTAGAGCCCAAAAGCTTTAAGCGATATTTTTTCGATATAGCCGTACCGCGCGACGTGGAGCTTAGTCAGAGCGAGGACGTCGAGGTTTACAGCGTCGATGATCTGGAGGAGATCGTAAAGAAAAATTTGCTGCTTCGTGAGGAGCAGGCGCAGATCGCTTACTCGATCGTGGCAAAATGCACGAATGAGTTTTTCAAATGGCTCAAGGCGGCTGCATCCACGCCGATCATCAAGGCTTTGCGTCAAAGCGCGAAGCAAGTAGCCGAGCTAGAGCTAGCCAAAGCGCTTAAAAAGGGCTATCTAAAGCACAGCGATGCGGAGGAGGCGCGCAAACTGATCCATCAGGTTTTTAAAGCGTTTCTGCACGCTCCGACGGTAAATTTGAAAAACCTTGGCGAAGCGGACGATGCTGACGGCACAGTAAACGCGCTGGTCGAAATTTTTGAACTGCAAGAAAGCTACGAAAAATTTTTAAATCAAGAAAACGAGAAAAAGGACAAACAGAATGAAATTTAGCAAGCTTTTCGCTCCGAGCCTCAAAGAGGCCCCTAGAGACGCGGTACTACCTAGCCACGCGCTTTTGATCCGCGCGGGATTTATCGAGCAGCTGGGCAGCGGGCTTTATAATTTTTTGCCGCTAGGAAGGATAGTGCTGGAGCGGATCTGCGCCGTCATCAGGCAGGAGATGGATGCCGCGGGCGCGCAGGAGGTCTCTTTTAGCGTCGTGACGTCTGCGGATGCATGGAAAAAAAGCGGTCGCTACGCCAAATACGGCAAGGAGCTGCTGCGCTTCAAAGATCGCAAGGATAACGACTTCGTGCTAAGCCCAACCAACGAGGAGGCGGCGGTTTTGATGGTAGCGGATAAGATCACGAGCTACAAGCAGCTGCCGCTAAATATCTATCAGATCAATACGAAATTCCGCGACGAGGCGCGCCCTCGATTTGGGCTTCTGCGCGGACGCGAGTTTACGATGAAGGACGCTTATAGCTTCCACGCAGACGCTGCGGATATGAAGCGCGAGTTTGAGGTAATGAGGCAGGCGTACTCGCGGATTTTTACGCGACTGGGGTTAAATTTTCGCGCGGTCGATGCGGACAGCGGCGCGATCGGCGGCAGCGGCAGCAAGGAGTTTATGGTGCTAGCGGATAACGGCGAGGACGATATCGTCGTGTGCAAGCGCTGCGAGTATGCCGCAAACATCGAGGCTGCGCGCCGTGCGCCAAAAACTACGAACGCCGCCGCGCCCGAGACCGACGGTATGATGAAATTTAAAACCCCCGCGATGAAAACGATCGATGCGGTGGCGGAATTTTTCAAAGTGGATAAATTCTACACCATCAAGGCGGTGATCAAAAAAGCGCTATACGAGGATCGCAGCGAGATCGTAGCGTTTTTTATCCGCGGCTGCGACGAGCTGCAAGAGACCAAGGCGCAAAACGCCTGCGGCGCACTTGAGCTTGCGGATGCTAGCGAAGATGAAATCGCGCGAGCTGGCTTTACGGCGGGCTTTTGCGGACCTTTCGGGCTCGGCGAAGGAGCGAAATTTTACATCGATACCGAGCTAAAAGGAGCGCGCGAGATGATCGCGGGCGCGAACGAGCCGGATTACCACTACGTGGGTGCTAGCGTGATAAATTTTAACGAATCGCGCTTTGCGGATCTAGCCGCCGTGGGCGCAGGCGACGCATGTCCGTGCTGTGGCGGCGAGCTTAGCATTACAAAAGGCATCGAGGTGGGTCATATCTTTCAGCTCGGCACGCGATATTCAGAGCCGATGGGAGCGCGATTTTTGGACGCAAACGGCAAGGCTCGTGCGTTTTACATGGGCTGCTACGGCATCGGCGCAAGCCGCCTAATCGCCGTGGCGATCGAAAGCAGCCACGACGAGCGAGGCTGCATATGGCCGCGCGAGCTGGCGCCTTTCGAGCTTGAGATCATCATTTCAAACCACAAAGACGCGGCTGCGGTAGAATTTGCCGAGAAACTGTACGAGCAGTGCCGCGCGCGCGGAGTTCGCGTGCTACTCGACGATCGCGCAGAGCGCTTCGGCGTGAAGATGAATGACTTCGAGCTGATGGGCTTTCCGTACGCAGTGCTCGTGGGCAAGGCCCTAGCGGAAGGAAGCGTCGAGTTTATCACCCGTACAGACTTAAAACGCGAGAGCGTAAGCGCGGATGAAATTTTAAAACTTATCGAGAAAAAATTAGCCGAGAAAAATTAGTAAGCGTATGGAATTTAGCCCTAAATTTGGGTTAAATTTTGCCGCCATATTTTGAAATTTGCGAGCTGATTTTACGGCTACGGCGGATTTATTTTGCTGGCTCTATCCTGATCTCTGCATCTTTTGCGACCGAGCTCACGTCGCCCTCGATCACGCCCAAGCGTACGATGCCTTCATAGTAGGGCTGATAGCCGTAGTAGATGACAAAGTTATTCCACGGAGCGAAGTATGAGATCTCGCCTTTTTTGCCGTCGCTACCGACTGGAGATCCGCTTATGTCAAGCCGTTTTGGCAGCTTAGCTACCTTTTCGCGTCCGCCGTAGTCCTCTAAATTTAGCGTTAGCGGCAGCTGTGCGGCAAAACTTCTTGCTGCTGCCGTATCATCTAGGATAGCCGTCGCTTCGCCGTTAGAGCCCTTTAGGACTATCTTTAAATTTTGCATTTTCTCTCCTGCTGCTAAATTTAACCCCGCAAAAAGCATAAAGACGGCTAAAATTTTTCTCATTCTTGTCTCCTTTATCTCTCAAATTTACCCTCGCAAGGTGCAGGGGCAGCGGTTTATTTCAAATTTGCTTTGAAAAATTCCTCAAATTTATCGTATGGGATCTTGTTGTTTTTATTGTCATATAGGTCTGTGTGCACGGCGCCCGGGACGATAACTAGCTCTTTATTTTTATTGCCAAGAGATTTAAAAGCGTCCTCGCTAAAGTATCTTGAGTGCGCTTTCTCGCCGGCTACGATAAGAGTCGGAGTTCTCATCTCGCTAGCGTAGGCAAGGATCGGCATATTTATAAACGAGATAGGGTTTGTGACGATCCAGCCGCTCTCTCCGCTGTTTGAGTTTACAGAGCGTTTGTGATATCCGCGCGGCGTGCGGTAATAGTCAGCATACTCAGCGATAAACTGCGGCGTGCTTGCGTCTATCTTTTTTGGATCAACGTTTATCGCACCCGTATATGCCGGTTTGCCATTTTTAGCATCGACCCAGCGTTGCTCGGCTAGCTTCTTTTTAGTTTCATATCTCTCATCGGCGCCTACGCTATCGTTGTAGCCTTTTGCCATCACTCGCGTCATATCATACATCGTGCTGATTGCAACCGCCTTTATGCGAGGATCGGCAAGAGCTGCGTTTAGAGCAAAGCCGCCCCAGCCGCATACGCCTAAAATGCCGATTTTATCTCTATCTATATTGCTCTGGGTGCCTAAAAAATCCACCGCCGCGCTAAAATCCTCGTGTTTATCTCTGGGCTTGCTAAATTTCTTGGCTCGCCGCCGCTCTCTCCGGTGTAGCTTGGATCAAAGGCAAGCGTGATAAAGCCGCGCTCGGCTAAAGTTTGGGCGTAAAGGCCGCTTGATTGCTCTTTAACCGCGCCAAAAGGTCCGCTAACTGCGATCGCAGCAGCTTTACCATGCAAATTTTTAGGCGTATAAAGATCGCCGACGATCTCCAGGCCGTAGCGATTTTTAAATTTGACTTTCTTGTGGTCTACCTTATCGCTTTTGGCGAAAATTTTATCCCACTCGCTTACCATCTATACCGCTTCTAACGGTGATTTTACCACGTTTGTGTTAGCCATTGCATTACCTCCTAAAATAAAACTTGACGCTACAAGCGTCGCCGCAAATTTCTTAAGATTCATCTCTTCTCCTTTAAATTTTTGATATTTTGGCGAGCTTTGGATTTTCCTTGTCCCGCATACCGTTTTGTTGTGGCGCATTATATTTGTATGTTAAATTTTACGTTACCTAAATCAGTAAATTTACTTTTGCGACTTATCTACGCAAATAGCTTTAGTAAGCTTCGTAGTTAGCGGCGAGATTACAAGTATGCTAGGATACGCCACAGCGAAAGCTTTTGCGTAACCGGCCATCCAAATGCCAAAAAAACCATCGGCAAACCCCAAATTTACGTATGTAAGTACGCCTGAGATGATAAGCGACATAAAAAGCGCCATAATAAACGCGAAAACAAACCTAAAATACCTAATATCTATCATTTTTTCTCCTTTTTTAAAGTCTAGTTTGAGACGGTTTTTACGCCAACACATTCGGCGACGCTCTCACAAAACCGTCTAAATTTAGTTTTTATTTGCGGGGCTTCATCTTGCTAAAAGAGTAATTGTTTTTTAGCGCAAAACCCTCAAACATAGCAACCATATCGTCGCGCGCCTGCACAAACTCCTTAAAATGCGGCGTCTGCCTGTGCGCCTCATACGCGGCCTGGCCAGCGTAAATTTCAAAAAATATCCACTGGTTCGGCGCATCTTTTAGCGTGAAGGTAAAAAGCGCCAGCACGCCGCTTTCTTTGGCGAGACTTGCTTTCATCTCCTTCATCAAAATTCCTTCAAATTTGGCGTTGTCTTCAGGTCTAACCGTAATCTTAGCTAGGCGCATATGGGCGCTATTTAGCGCAGCCTCGCTAAGCTTCTTCTGTCCTAAAAATTTGGTCTCTACGTCAAATTTATGCTTACTTGCGAGCAGATTCGCGCTACCGTTTAAAAATCGCTTGAAATGCTCCGAGCTCGCGTGCCGCTCATAGGCCGCCTCGTCTGCGTAAATTTCAAGCACGTAGATCTTTTCGGGCTCGCCCTCTGCGCTCGTAAAAAACATCGCCAAGGTGCCGCTTTCAAGCTTTTGCGAGTTTGAAAGATTGTCCATACCTAGAGCCGTGAGCTCATTTAAATGCTCAGGCGTCGTTTCAAGCGCAAACAACCCTATTTTAGGCTCCGCAGCCAGTAAATTTAAAGCAGTCAAGCACGGCAAAATAGCTTTTTTAATCATCATTTTCCTCATTTATTATCTCATCAAGTTCGTTAAATTTCACCTCGATCCATTACATCGAGCCTTCCCACTCGCCCTTGACCGTTACGCCTGTTTGCTTGGCGGCGGCTTCCAGTTGCGCTACCTCGTCCGTGCTCAAGCTTATCTCGCTAGCGCGCTCGGCGTCGTCCACTTGCTCTTTTTTAGTAACGCCGATGATCGGCACCGCGCCCTTTGCGATCGCCCATGCCGTGGCTATTAGCGCTGGCGTCGTGCCGTATTTTTTAGCGAGGCTTCGTTGCACCTCAAAAAGCGGCTCTAATCTCGCAAGCGTTTGCGGCGGAAAGGCCTCTCCGCGGCGAGTGTCTGCAGGCATCGGGTTATCCTTCGTGTATTTACCGCCCAGCGCGCCTTGCTCCAGCACCATGTAGGCAAACACCGCTATGTCCTCGTCTTTGCAATACTTCAAAATCCCGCCATCCTCGATATTCGTGTAAAGCAGGCTGTAATGATTTTGGATTGCGTCTAGCTTGAACCCTACCTTTTTTAATAGCTCGTTTACGAATTTTATCTGTTCCAAGTTGTGATTTGAAACGCCTACTTTTCGCACTTTGCCCGATTTTAGCAATGGTACGAGCTGCGCGCTCCAGCGCGGCACGTCGTCGGTATTGTGGATCCAGTAAATGTCGATTGCGTTCTTGTGCAGCGTTTTTAGGCTACCCTCTAAAAACTCCTCCATCGCTTCGTCGCCCCTACCTTGCGCTAAAATCGGCGTAAATTTGGTCGATATTATCGCATCTTTGCGCTCTTTTACGAACTCGCCTAAAATTTTTTCGCTGGCGCCGCTTCCGTAAACCGTGGCCGTGTCCCAAAGAGTGAGTCCCTTGCTCATCGCGTAATCAAAAACTGGCTTAAGCTCCGCCTCGCTTAGGCGGTTGCCAAACACGCTGTCGCCTCCGGCGATACCGCCAAAACCCCACGACCAAGTGCCAAGTGCGACTGCCGGGATTTTAAGCTCTCCTAATGAAATTTGCTTCATGATTTCTCCTTTGATATCGTACGCTGTGATCTAAAATCCTCAGCGAACCGCTTTGTTTTATGGAGAGCATTATATCTGTATTTTAAATTTTACGCTAGAACGATTCTGTAAATTTCATGCCTAATTCTGCAAAATTTCTAAAAAGTTGTATAATTTTGCAAAATTTAGTTTGGAGGCGCAAAATGGCTGATATAAATTTACTAAAAGAGCAGACAAAAGAGTTTTTATTAGACAGATACGGCATAGTGGGATCTACGCAAAGTGATATCGACTCGCTTGACTTTTATATCAGCGACAAAACGCATGATTTTATCAGCGCGGTTTATGAGCCGTCATTGTGCATAATATTACAAGGGGCAAAGGCGATCGGCTTTGGCGATGAGATGTACGGATATGACGAGCGAACCTATGCGCTGGCTTCTACTCATGTGCCATTAAATGTAAGCCTAAAGGACGCCTCAAAAGAGAAACCATACATCTCGCTTCGCATTAAATTTAGCCTTGATGAGGTCTATGAAGTGCTAAAAGGCGTGGACGTAAAAGAGCAGAGCCTACAAAAAAGCGAAAAAGGTATATTCTTTGGCGAGCTAACGGATGAGATATTAGAGCCTGCTTTGAGGTTTGTTTGGCTGCTAGAAAAGCCAAAAGAGAAGGTCAAATTCCTCTCAGACCTTGCTAAAAAAGAGATACTTTACATGCTCGCAACAAACGACAAAAGCGGCTATTTTTTAAGTAAATTTGCGATGCAAGGCAGTGTTTCAAATAAAATTTCAAAAGCCGTAACAAAGATAAAAAATGAGTTTTCGCAAAAGCTAAATATGAAAGATGTCGCGCGCGAATGCGATATGAGCGAGTCTTCGTTATATCATAACTTCAAAATCGTAACCTCGCTAAGCCCCATAGCTTTTCAAAAAAAGATCCGCCTAGAAGAGGCTAAAAACCTGCTCGTAAATAAAAATATCGGCGTTGCGCAGGTAGCATTTGACGTAGGATATGAGAGCGCATCGCAGTTTAGCCGCGAATACGCAAGGATGTTTGGCGTACCGCCTAAAATTCACAGCGAAATTCTACGCTCCGGCGTGGCATGAGTTTAAATTTAGATCAAATTTAATGGCACAAAGGGCAGGGTAAAATTTCTACTGTCTAGCTTATAAATTTGCGCTAAAGTCTGCTTAAATTTAGCCGAAAACCCTTTTTAGATGCGCTTCGTAATCTCTCATAAAACGCTCTACATCAGGATTTTTAACGACGTCGTTGCACATAAAAGTAGGTAGCCTTTTCGTGCCTAAAAACTCATTTGCCTTATGAAAATGCAGATAAACGCCGTCTACGCCCGCGCCTTCAAAAAAATCGCCCGGCTTCTCAAACGCCTGAAGCGGCGCATTCCAAGTGACGCTTAGCATGTGTGATTTGCCCTTTATCAGTCCACCCGTGCCGTAGCCGTCGTTTGGGCTCGCGCTGTGCCGCCCATCGTTTGCCACTATCTTGCCTATGCCGCCCATAAACACCTCGTCTACGTACTTTTTGACTAGCCAAGGCTCACCCATCCACCACGCGGGCATCTGCCAGATCACGGCATCCATCCATAGAAATTTTTCTACCTCGCCCTCTATATCGTAGCCCTCATGTATCGTAGTTTCGCGCGTTTCGTGTCCTAGGGCCTGCAGCGTCTTTTTGGCTAACTCGTGCAGCGTCTTGCTTAGCTTGCCGCCATTGCCGTTAAACGGCGCTCCGCCGTTAATCAGTAATATTTTCATTTTGATCCTTTTGATTAAATTTATCCGTTAGCAGTTTACCGCACTTAAATTTAAATTTCACCTCACAGCCTTATGCGCGAATGCAAGCGTAAATTTTACTTCTGCGTCGCAGTTTGGCGCCCTAAAATTTCAAATTTATCGCCGTGCACCGCGATCGCTTCGGCGTTATTTATCGGCGCCAAATTTAGCTTGCCGCCGTAAGCTTTTAAAATTTTAGCCGTGCTTTGCACGAAAGGCTCCTCGCCGTAGTGCACTACTGGATAGAATTTAACAAGATCTAGCCCGGTTTGCGCTGATACTAATTCACTACCACTCGCATCATCCATCATGGCTGCGTACTCCACGCTGGGAGCTGCGATCATAGCGCCAGCCGACTCGCCCACGTACACGAGCTCGCCGCTTCGGACGCGATCTGCGATGAGGCCAGTAAGATCTTTCTTTTTTAGCTCGCGCAAAAGATAAAAGGTGTTGCCGCCGCTTACGTAAAGCACCTGCGCCGCGCTGATCTTTGCCTTGGCTTCGGCTTCGCTCGCTTTGGAAACGTCTAAAATTTGAACCTCAAAGTCCATTTCGGCAAACGCCTCTTTCGCCTCGTCCACGTAGTCTCGGTACTCCTCTACGTTTGCGGCGGTCGGGATGAAAAGTACCTCTTTAGCGCGGATATTTTGCCTCGCATAGTCCTCAAAAAGCGTCGCCGCACCCGCAAAATAGGAGCATAAAAACATCTCTATCATTGTTTTTCCTTTCATTAAATTTGCGCTGATTTAAAGCGCTCGTAAAGCTTGGCCGCAATGACTGCGAGCAAACGTATTTCAAAACGAGTAGATTAAATTCTACCGCGCCCACAAAGCAAGCACACGATGAAAAATGGCGCGGGCAGAATTTCGCCGATAAAAGGGCAAAAATTTACCGCCGCAGCGATTACAAAATACACCAAAGCACAAACGGCAAGGCAAACCACTCCACAATCGCCAACTGCCTGGCGATTTCAAACTTCACTGAAACGACGCGAACCAATCAAATCGAGCTGGCTAGAGGAGTCTATCAGAGCGAACGATCAAAACTATCAAATCAAGCCGATCAACCGAACCGACTAAAGCAAGTCAGCCAAGGCAAAACGGCTAGTGCTTTTTATCTTTAAAAAATCTAACGATCTTAGCCTGCAGCTTGAACCACTCGCTAAGCTCCATTATAGGCTGTCCTGCGTAGTTTTTGCCGCCCGCCAGATCTTTGCTTATGCCGCCGCGCGCCGCGATCTGAGTGAAATCACCCACGTTTACGTGCCCGCCGCTGCCGCTCTGTCCGCCCATCACGACGTTGCGTCCGAGCGTCGTCGAGCCCGCAAGCCCAACTTGAGAGACGATGAGACAGTTTTGTCCGAGCTCGCAGTTGTGCCCGATCTGAACGAGATTGTCGATCTTGCTGCCTCGCTTAACGATCGTCGAGCCGAATACCGCGCGATCGATCGTCGTGCACGCGCCGATCTCGACCTCGTCTTGCAGCACGACGTTGCCGTTGTGATAAATTTTAACGTGCTCGCCCGTTTTGGTGTGTGCGTAGCCGAAACCGTCGCTTCCGATGACGGCGTTTGCGTGGATTATGCAGCGCTCGCCGATGATCGTGTCATTGTAGATGACGGCGTTTGCGTGGATCACGCAGCCGCTTCCGATATGCACGTCATCGCCGATATACGCGCCGCTTAAGATGACGCAATCCTCGCCGATCGTAGAATTTACGCCGATATGCACGTTCTGCCCGATCTGTGCGCTGGCGGCGATCTTTGCGGGCGCGCCGCTACGAATGAGCGGCTTAGCAAAATGCGCACTTAAGATCGCAAAGGCTAGATGCGGATTTTCGCACTCCAGCGCTCGCACGCCGCTTGGAACCGCAGTGCCGCACTTTACCAGCACGGCGGCTGCTTTGGTGGCGGATAAAAATTTCTCGTTTTTGTCGCTATCGCAGTAGCTCAGCTCGCTTTCGTTCGCGTTTTGAAGCGAATTTATCGCGGTAATCTCCGCATCCGCTCCGCCAAGCTCAATGTTTAAAATTTCGGCAATTTTGGATAATTTCATTTACGCTCCTTTGATTAAATTTTATCGCCGCTTACATATCCAGCGCGACGCTACCGCCGCGGACGATGTCGATCGGATTGTATTTTTTTATCGTCTTTAAAAAGCCGTCGATGCGGTCTGCGTCGTCGCACGCCATGATGACGATCTTGCTGTCGTCGCTGTTTGCGATGCTGCCGTTGTAGGCTTTTAAAACGGCGTCAAGCCCCGCTAAATTTTCGCCCAGCGCGATCTTTACCAAAACCATCTCCTTTTCGACGAATTTTGCATCCTCGATGACCTTGTAGACGGGGATCAGTTTATGAAGCTGCTTAGTGATCTGCTCTATGACGCGCTCGTCGCCCGAAGTGACGATGCTAAGGCGCGATAGACCGGTATTTGGGATCGGTGCAACGGTGAGGCTATCGATATTATAGCCGCGCCCCGCAAAAAGTCCCGAGATCCGCGACAAAACGCCGTGCTCATCGGTAACGACGACCGATATTACTCTTCTTATGCTATTCATCCTACGACTCCTGCTCAAAAATCATATTATAAAGCGCGCCGCCTGCGGGCACCATCGGCCAGACGTTTTCGAAGCGATCGATCTTGGCCTCGATGACGCTTACCTTTTTGCTAGCAAGAGCCTGCTTCAGCGCATCTTCAAATTCCGCTTTGGTGCTAACGCTAAAGCCCACGCCGCCAAAGCCCCCCGCAATTTTTACGAAATCGGGCTGAGAGCTAAGATCGGTCGATGAGAAACGCTGCCCGTAAAACAGGCTCTGCCACTGCCGCACCATGCCTAAGAAATTGTTGTTTAATACGATATTTACGACGTTTAGGCCGCTCGCGCTCGCCGTCATCAGCTCTTGGATATTCATCAAAATAGAGCCGTCGCCGCTAAAATTTATAACCGGTCTATCTCCCGCATAAGCCTTCGCGCCCAATGCCGCAGGAAGACCGTATCCCATCGTGCCCTGCCCGCCGCTACTTAGCAGAGTGCGTGGCTTGCAAAACGGATAAAACTGCGCAACCCACATCTGATGCTGCCCCACGTCCGTAGCGATGATAGCGTCCTCGCCCGCGATTTTTGCGGTGCTTTGTATAACCCACTGCGGCTTTAAAATTTCATCGCTGTCGTTAAATTTAAGCGGGTGAATTTCATCGTATTTGCGGATGAGCTCGCGCCACTGCTCGAAATTTGCAGGGCTAACCTCGCTTTTAATGCGCGGCAGCATCTCTTCTAGCACCGATTTCACGTCGCCCACGATCGGATAATCCGCGTTTATGATCTTTGAGATCGAGCTAGGATCGATATCGATGTGGATGATCTTTGCGTTTTTGCCAAATTCGCTAAGCTTGCCAGTGACGCGATCGTCAAATCTCGCGCCCAAGCAGATTATCAGATCCGACTCGCTAAGCGCCATATTTGCGGCGTAGCTACCGTGCATACCGACCATGCCGAGGCGGTTTTTATCATCGCTTCGCATAGCTCCCAGCGCCATAAGGGTTTCAACGACAGGGATCTGCGTAAACTCGCTAAGCTCGCGAACCAGCTCGCTTGCGGCGGCGCTGATGACACCGCCGCCGATGTAGAGGATAGGCTTTTTGCAGCTTGCGATTAGCTCGACGGCTTTTTTGATCTGCTTAGCGTTGCCCTTATAATTCGGCTTGTAAGTCTGCATCTTGATTTCGCTAGGATATTCAAAAACGCCTAGCTTCGCCGTCACGTCTTTTGGCACATCGACATGTACGGGTCCCGGTCTGCCGCTGCGAGCGACATAGAAAGCTTCTTTTAAAATTCTAGGCAGCTCTTCGATCGTTTTAACTAGATAGTTGTGCTTGACGCATGGGCGCGAAATCCCGATCGCATCGATCTCTTGAAAAGCATCGGTGCCGATAAGCGAGGTCGCCACCTGACCGCTGATAAGCACGATCGGGATGCTATCGGAATACGCCGTAGCAAGCCCCGTAAGGGCGTTCGTAAATCCAGGACCGCTTGTGACGAACGCCACGCCGACCTTGCCGCTAGCGCGCGCATATCCGTCCGCAGCCATCGCCGCGGCCTGCTCGTGGCGCACCAAAATGTGTCTGAAGTATTTTTGTCTGTAAATTGCATCGTATATGTTCAGCGCCGCGCCGCCGGGATAGCCGAAAACAACCTCTACCCCCTCCTGCCGCAACGCCTCCACGATCATCTGCGATCCGCTAATTTCTTTCATACGCCCATCCTGTTTCGTTGGAATAATTTTGTGATTATATTATTTTGTAAATTAAATTTCACGAATTTTAGGCGCTAAATCGGGTAGAATTTCAAATTTAATAGCGGCGCGGACGGGGCAAAATTTCGGAATTTAGCGAGAGTAGAAAAGGCAAATTTAAAATTTATCATGCAGCTGGATTTCGGATTTAAAATTTTAAAGTGCAGATTTGTTTCGACCAAACGCGGCACGGAATTTTTAACGTAAAATTTTAGCTTGAAATTTTACCATGCGAGGCTTGGATTAAATTCATAAAATTTTTTGGAATTTTATCGTAGCGTGGAGCGACGCCAGCGTAAATTTTAAATTCTACACTACCAAAATTTTAAAATTTAGCCGTAAATTTAGGGCGGGCGGAATCTCGATTTAAAATTCTAAAATTCCGCCCGCGTAAAATGAATTTTAAAACCCTCTATCTACCTGCACGCCTACGCCCACGCTAGCGCAGTTGCCGCTTTGCGGATCGCAGTCGCCGAAGCTTGTGACGCTACTGGATCTTTTCGAGCGGATCGTTCCCATATGCATAGGCACCGGCATGTTACGGCGTGAGCTTCCGCCAATCTCGCTATCGCTCATACTATTAGAACTTCTCCTGCGAGAATAATCATCGCGCGGAGGTGGCGGTGGCGGAGGAGGTGGTTTTATACCTCCGTGCGGAGGTGGTGGCATGCCGCCAGGAGGCGGGGGAGGAGGCGGCATCATGTCGCCGTGCCTACCATATCCTCGCGGAGGAGGCGGCGGTAAAGTACCGGTCTCTGTGATCGTGATGCCATTGCCGTAATTTTCAACGCGTTTGTAAGTAGAGCCTCCGTAAACCGTGCGGGTGCGGGTCTTTTCGACTACGACTATATCGCGATCAGGCTGCACCGGCTGCTGCACATTAGCTCTAGGCGATATTTCAAAGCTCTTCTGCAGTTTGGCGGTATCGTAACTTGCAAAGCCGTTGATACCCTTTAGCTCATCTGCACTTGAAATTTCGCGCTTTTGGCGGTATTGCATAAGCATATCCGCCCTACCCGCATCAAGCCCACCGATCGTCATCAGCTCGTAGCGACTAGCTTCGTTTATGTTGATTTTCGCCGCGGCAAGGCTCACTAAAAGAGCCAAAATCACTAAATTTTTCATGTGTGCTCCTTTGTTGGAAGTTACCAAATTCTAAACCCTCACGATAAATCTTTGATTAACACGCAAGCAAAATTTTGCTACAATTGCCTATCTTATTTCAAAGGATCAACCGATGAACGGAATTTTGCTCCTATGCGACGAGCCTGTCGCCTACCAATCCGAGCTAAAAAAACTAGATAAAATTTTATCCATGAGCTTTCACAACGTTTTGCAACTTTGCATCGCTGGCGACAATGCCCTTTTTAGCAGGAGTGAGCTTGAAAGAGCACTCGCGGACGGGCAGGATGAGCGCGTGCGAAAGGCGGCGATAGAACGCTTTGCACAGATCCTAAAGCAGTGTAATTTCGTACTGGTTCGCGGCGCCGCAGGAGCCGATATGCGCGAGCTAAATTTACAAATCGCCAAGGATCTAAATATCTCTGTTTGCGGATTTTATCCTAACGAAATCGCCGCGCGCATCGGCGAGCGCACAATCGCTGCAGCAAAAGCGGTAAATTTCGCCAGCGTATATGAGGATAAAATTTCATTTTCCGCGCTAAGATCTGCGCAAGAGGGTGCAAATTCTAAAAAATCGGAGCTTTACGGTAAAAATTCTGCCTGCGAAAAGGGCGCAAAATTTCACGACGAAAATTCCGCTTGCCAAAGCGACGCGATAGAGCTTGATAAAGTCATTGCCGACAAAAGCTACTTCACGGACGCCGCAAACTCCACGCGCTGTGAAATTCTAACCCCATTGAAATTTGAAAGCAAGCTCTACGCCAAGGCTCGCGCGAACGTTAAAACCGTCGTACTGCCCGAAAGCGACGATGAGAGAATTCTACGCGCGGCTGCGATTATAAAGCAAAGCGGAGCTGCAAATTTAATCCTTTTAGGGCGGCAAGACGAAGTGCAAAAAAACGCGCGCGAGCTAGGTCTTGATCTAGCGGGCGTTAAAATTTTAGATCCGCAGACGAATGCGAGCTTGGAAAAATTTGCGCACGATCTTTATGAGCTTCGCAAGGCGAAGGGTATGAGCGAGGCGCAGGCGCGCGATCTCGTTCGCGACCGCACCTACTTCGGCACGATGCTCGTGTATGAAGGGTTGGCCGACGCGATGGTAAGCGGTGCAAGCACGACTACTGCTGAGACGATCCGCCCCGCGCTTCAGATCATCAAGACAAAGCCCGGCATCGCGAGCGTTAGCGGCGCGTTTATAATGTGCCTGGATACGCAAGCTCTGCTTTTTGCCGACTGCGCCGTAGCGCCGAGCCCGAGCGCGGAGTATCTGGCGGGTATCGCGATCTCAAGCGCCGCGACCGCAAAGGCGTTCGGGCTTGAGCCGCGCGTAGCGATGCTAAGCTACTCCAGCGGCGATAGCGGTAGCGGAGAGTGCGTGGAATTTATCAAATCGGCGACGCAAAAAGCGCGCGAAAAGGCGCCCGAGCTTCTTATCGACGGGCCGCTGCAATTCGATGCCGCAGTCGATGCCGCAGTCGCTAAGAAAAAAATGCCGAATTCGGCGGTCGCAGGGCGCGCGAACGTATTTATCTTCCCCGATCTTAACTGCGGAAATATATGTTATAAGGCCGTTCAGCGCACCGCAGGCGCCGTGGCGATTGGACCGATCTTGCAGGGCTTAAAAAAGCCGGTAAACGATCTAAGCCGCGGCTGCAAGGTCGCCGATATCGTAAACACGATACTTATCAGCGCCATTCAAGCAGGAAAGAATTAATGGATATCCTAGTCATAAATTCCGGTTCGAGCTCGGTTAAATTTAAATTCCACGATATGCTAAATCACGCCTGCATCGCAAGCGGGCTCATCGAGGAGATCGGCTCGACGCACGCAAGCGGAAGCATCAATTGCGCCAACGGACGAAGCATAAAGGTTGAAAACGAGCAAATTCCAAATCACGAAACCGCGATTGCGATTGCGATTGATCTTTTAAAACAAAGCGGAGTAATCAAAGATCTAACTCAAGTAGGCGGTATCGGGCATCGCATCGTTCAGGGTGCGGATTATTTCGACGCTCCTGCGCTCATAGATGAGGATGTAATGGCTAAAATCGCCGAGCTTGCGCCGCTTGCGCCGCTACACAATCCCGCAAATTTAGCAGGCATCAAATCCTGCCTAAAGATCGCTCCGAAAATTCCAAACGTAGCGGTTTTTGATACGATCTTTCATCAAAGCATCCCGCCGTATGCGTATATGTACGCGCTGCCGTATGAATTCTACGAAAAATATAAGGTTCGCCGCTACGGCGCGCACGGCACATCGCATTGGTTCGTCTCGACGATGGGGGCGAAATTTTTACGTAAGAAATACGAAAACTTCAACGCCATTACGCTACATCTTGGCAACGGCTCTAGCGTAAGCGCTATAGAAAACGGCAAGTGTATCGACACCTCGATGGGGCTAACGCCGCTTGAAGGCATCATCATGGGCACCAGATGCGGCTCGATCGATCCTGCGATCATCCCATACATCGAGCGCGTCGCGGGCTACAACGCGCAGGATATGGACGTCATAATGAACAAAAAAAGCGGACTTTTGGGCATCTGCGGCGCAAGCGATCTGCGAAAAGTATATGAAAAGATGGAGGATGGCGAGCCGCGCGCGAAACTTGCGTTTGAGATGCTAGTTTACAGCGTCGTTAAGATGATCGGAGCGTATTATGCCGTGCTCGGGCGTGTGGACGCTTTGATCTTTACCGGAGGTATCGGCGAGAACGCGCCGCATTTTAGGCAAAATGTCTGCGAGAGACTCGCTCATATCGGCATCGAAATCGATGCGACAAAAAACGCCAAAAATACCGGATCGATTAGAAATTTAAGCGCGGCGGATAGTAAAATCAAAACGCTCGTAATCCCTACCAACGAGGAGCTGGCGATCGCTGAAGCTACGGTCGATACGATCAACAAAAATTCCGCGCAGATCGACTATCAGAAATACTCGGAATTTTAAATTTTATCTAGCGGGATTCCGCGGTTATTTTGCGAGCAGCGACGCCAACTTGCCTTTTTTGTTAGGCAATTAAATTTTGGGTCTTGGCTGTGAGCTTGCATGAAATGAAAGGGCTTTCTTTATTTTAGTAGCTTTCTCGCTCCGACGATACAAGAAATTGCCACGCTACGCGCGGGTTTAAATTTTATTCGTCGCTTCGATAAAGCTTAAATTCTTCCTCGGAGGGGGCGGAGCAGAAGGGGCTATACTTGCGAAGCGCCCTTTTACTTTGCTTCGGCTAGCAACCGCAAGCAGGTCTACCGCCCAAACCCCCGCCTAGATCACTGCGTGTTAAAGGCGGCGAGATTTTATTTTTAAACAAAGCTTTGCTCGGTTAAATTTAATAAATTTTATTTCAAATTTGACCGCAAAATTCCAAAGCAAGTCCTCGTCGTGAAATTTTACCGAACGATAAGGCATAAAATTTTAAAATTTAGCGCAAGCCGGGTTTTGGCACGCAAACTTTATTAAAGGAGCGAACGATGAGCGATCTGCCGAATTCTCAAGGCGCGCAAGAGCAAGAGGCGTCATATCCCGATACGAAATTTACTAAATTTTTCGGGCGACTTTACGCGGCGGTTTTTGCGCTGTTTGCGATCACGGCGCTTAGCGTATTCGTGCTACCCGAAAATATTTTAGACGTAAGCGCGGCATGCGCGGACTTCGTTGGATTTATGAAGCGGTTTTTTCCAAACATCGCCGCAATCGGCAAAATAAGCCCGCATACGCAGCTTGCGGAATTTTACGTCGCGGTATTGTGGGTACCTATTTTAACGGCTTTCGCGCTAAGCTGCGTGTATTGTCCGATCGCCACATTCTTATACAAAAAAGAGCTTCCCACCGTCAAGACGCAGCTATTTGTGATATTGCTCGCTATACCTTTCGCTTACTGGGCATTAAACAATTATTTCTACGCCGATTTTGCCGTAAACGGCATCCCGCGCAGAGTAGGCAGCGGACGAATATTTCCTACTTTTGCGAGCAGAGAGAGCCTATTTGGCTGGATATCGTTTTTCACAGCCACCTCGATGTTTATGAGTATGCTTGTCGTGATTTCGCTTAGCGATATAGTCCACTGGATATATCTATCGAGAAATAAAAGCTAAATTTTATAAAATCATGGACGAATAAAATTCCGCACCAATAACTTTCAGGGTCATTTTACGAGCGCAAAGCGAACGACTGATAAAATTCCGCGCTCCGTTTTAGAACAAAAACAAGCGACGATTAAATTTAAACGCTCCAGCAATTAGAGCCTTTTTGCGCGGAATTTAAGCGACCAAACTACGATTAAATTTAAACCGCAAGCAGCCGCTTTTAAATTTTAAATTTCACTAAATTTTAAAATTTTACTCTCGCCACGTAAGGCGAAAGGTCGTTATCTCGCCCGGCACGCTATCGTAGGAGATAGAAAAGGAGTATTTTTTGCAGACCTCGCTTACGATGCTAAGCCCGATGCCAAAGCCGCCCTCGCTTGAGTTGAAGCGCGCAAAACGCCTGAAAATTTCGCCGCCCTTTTTCCTATCGATCCCCTCGCCGCTGTTTGAGATCGCCAGCTCGCCGCGCCTTAGCCGCACATCCACGTAGCCGCCTGCGTTTGCGTATTTTACGGCGTTGCTTAGCAGATTATCGATCAGGCGTGAAATTTCATAGATGTTTGCGTTCATGCTCGCATCCGAAAGATCGGTTTTAAGGCTTAGTTTGCGCTTTTGAATAAACGGCGCGAAATATTCGCAGCGCGAAGCGACGAGGCTTTTTAGATCGATCGAGCTAATCTCACCCTCCTTTTTCATGCCGAAGGTCAAAAACACGAGATCCTCGTAGATGCGAGAAAGCGTCTTAGCGGCAAGATCAATATTAGCGACGCGCTTGGCGTTGTATTCTCCAAGCTCTGCGTGCCGCATCGTCTCAACGCTCATGGAGATGATGCTAAGCGGAGTGTTGATCTCGTGGGTACTATCTTTGATGAAGCGATTTAGCGTGTCGATCTTATCGTAAAGCGGCTTGGTGCCTAGCCGCACCAGATAAAACGCCACGGCTAATATCACGCCCAAAAGCGCTATCATCATCGCTGCGGTTTTAATACGAAGCGTTAAAATTTCGCCCTGCACGCTACTTCCAAGCAGGATGATTTTAGCCTTGGAAAAGGCGTTTCGCTCCTCCATATTTTGCAGATTCTCATAAATTCCTAGCCTTCCGCCACTTATAAATTCCGCCTTTAGCTTCGCTTTATCAAGCGCTCCGAGCTCGCCACTGCAGCCGTAAATTTCATCAGAGTTTGGCTTAAATATACACGCACTCACGCCCTTTTCGCGCTCGAAGTCCGCTAGTGATTCCAGCCCGTCCATGCTCGCTTTCATATAGATCATCATTTTGATCTCTTTTAGCTCTTTTATCCTGTGCGAAAGTAGCGCGGCTTCGTTCATACTGTAATTTATCTTGAAAAAATATCCTAAAAACAACGCGCTTGAAATGAGATATAAAGATAAAATTTTAAGCGTTAAAGCGCTCTTTTCAGACATACAGATACCCTGCGTTGCGGCGATTTATGATGTGCTCTTCGCCTAGGACGCGGCGTAGATTTTTGATATAAGTTCGTAGCGCTTCCTCGCTCGGAGTTTCGTCAAAAGCGTAGATCGCGGAGAAAATTTCATCCTTGCTCAAAAGCCTGTTTTTATTTTGCAAAAAAAGTGCCAGCAGCTCACGCTCTTTGTTTGAAAGCGCGACGGGCACGCCCGATCTGCGTAACTCTTTGCTTGCAAAATAAAATTTAAACTCGTCGTCAATAGTTACAAAATCATCAAAATTATGGCTGAAGTTTCGCTTTATGAGTGAATTAACACGCAGTAGTAGCTCTTTTAGTTCATACGGTTTTTTGAGATAATCATCGCAGCCGCTTTTAAAACCGACTTCAAGATCATCAAGCGTATTTAGCGACGTGGCAAATATCGCGGGGGTACGATCGCCGCTCTTGCGAAGCTCTTTTAAAAGTGAAAATCCGTCGCCTTTGGGGATTTTTACGTCAAAGATAAAAAGATCAAATTTTTGTTCATAAGCAAGATCCGCGGCGCTTTGAGCGTCGCTGCAAACGCATACGTCAAAGCCCGCGTCTTTTATATATTCGCCGATGAGATCGCAAAGGATCTCATCGTCCTCTACGAGTAAAATTTTACTCACTACATCTCTTTTTTCATCTCTTTTTTCATTTCGCCTTTCATCTCATCTTTCATATGTTTACCCTCTTTCATAGCATCCTTGTGCATATCCTTCATATCGCCTTTCATCTCTTTCGCACCATTATGCATTGACATATTGGCATCCTTCATCTCATCTTTCATGCCCATGTCGGCAGCTACGGCAAAAGTGCCAGCAAATAGCGCACTAAGCGCAAACAAAGTAAGTTTTTTCATTACGTACTCCTTAAAAGAAATTAGCGGAATTATACTTCCGTAAAAGTGAAGTATGTGTGAAATTCCGAAAAAATTCAAATTTAAATTTAAACGCCTGTAAATTCAAATGCGGCGCGGCTTAAATGCGCTCGGTCGGTCGCGATCTCTGAAATTTAAATCGCCTCGCTACGGCTAGTCAAATTCTAAACGCAAATCAAAGCTAACGAGGGCGCACGCCAACAGCGCATCACCGAGCTTGCTTTACCGCGGCGAGATAAAAATTTAAACCGCCGGCGAAACTGATTAAATTTATTATGCCACGACACGCACGTCAAATCAAAAACGCGCCGAGCCAGCCTTTGAGTCCGCGACCTCGCGCGAGCTTTTAAATTCGCTATGCCGCGTAAGCTTTTAATTTAGTGCGGCGCAAGCGCACAGGGCGCGAAATCGCACCTAGATCGCGGCGCAGCTTTTGATCTCATCCTCGCTTACGATCTCGTAGATCACGCCCGCGTTTTTGATAAACTCCTCCACGCGCGCGACGTGTGAGGGCTCTACGTTGATCACGAGGCTTCCGACGACGTTTTTATCAAGCCGCTCGAGCTTGCCCCAAACGATGTTAAAATTTATCTCCAAAGCGCGCGCCATATGCGTGATCACGCTGTCAAACGCAACCGCGGGCGGGAAAAAGAGCCTGATATTCACGCCGCTTGCGGGCAGCACCTCCTCCTCGCCCAAAAACTCCTTCATATTCTCATCCGGGTGCAAAAACAGCGAGACGATATCGCCCGAGTTGCTCACGCGCCCGCCCTTAAGCAGGATCGCGCGCTGCGCGATGCCCTTTACGACCTCCATCTCGTGCGTAACGAGCACGATCGTGATGCCTAGCTCGCGATTGATACGGCGCAGAAGTGATAAAATTTGAGCGGTGGTGTTGGGATCAAGCGCCGAGGTCGCCTCGTCGGAAAGCAAAATTTTAGGGCTTAATGCAAGCGCGCGCGCGATTGCCACGCGCTGCTTCTGTCCACCGCTAAGCTCGCTAGGATAGGCGTTTGCTTTATCTGCAAGCCCCACGAGCTCCAAAAGCTCGGCTACGCGCCGCTTCGTGTGGTCTTCGGAATGGCCCCAAAACGCAAGCGGCGTGGCGACGTTTTGCGCGACGCTGCGGCGGCTCATAAGCGCAAAGTGTTGAAAAATCATACCGATATTTTTGCGCAGCTCGCGGATCTGCGCGGCGCTTAGCTCTCTTACCTCCTTGCCCTCTACCTTAAGGCTTCCTTCTTGATAGTCCTCAAGGCCGTTTATGCAGCGCAGCAGCGTGCTTTTACCCGCGCCGCTGCGACCGACGATGGCAAAAATTTCACCCTGTTTCACCTCCAGGTTCACATCGTCGATCACGCAAGTCTTGCCGTAAAATTTCTTTAAATTCTCTATCTTTATCACTCAAAATTCCTCGTTCGTAATTCTGCCGAAACGCCTCCTGAAATTTATAAAATTTCGCGCCTTAGCTCATCTGCGCTCTTTGGCGAAAGAAGCGCCGGAGCGATGTCAAACACGCTAAACGCGCCGCGCTCGCCCCTTTGCGCCAAGCGATACGCCGCGCGGGCGTAGGCTACGAGCACGCTTGCGGTAAATTCGGGATTTGAATCAAGCTTTAGCGAAAACTCGATCAGGTGTTTATTTTCGCCGCGCTCTCCCGTCGCTCCGCTTCGCAAGACGAAGCCTCCGTGAGGGATGCCGCCGTGCTCCTTTTTAAGCGTCGCAAGACCCACGAAATGCACGCTCGTATCATAGTCGGCGAAGTAGTTCGGCATCGTTTTTATCTCTTGCTCTATGCGCGCTTTATCGGCGCCGTCCTCGGCCACGACGTAGCACTCGCGCAGGTGTTTTTCGCGCGTGCTAAGTTTTGGATTTTCACCCGCGCGAACTCGCTCTAGTGCGCTATCTATCGGCACGGTGTATTGGCGCGCGTCCACGACGCCCTCGATCCTGCGGATGGCGTCAGAGTGGCCTTGGCTCACGCCTTTGCCCCAAAATGTATAACTGCTGCCGTTTTGCAGCACACTCTCGCCAAATAGCCTGTTTAGCGAAAACAACCCTGGATCCCAGCCTACGGCGATGATGCCCACCTTTCCGTTTTTTTTAGCGGCGGCATCTACCGCGGCAAAATGCTCAGGGATTTTTGCGTGCGTATCGAAGCTATCGACGACGTTAAAATCTTTTGCAAACTCCGGCGTCTGAGTCGGCAGATCCGTCGCACTACCGCCGCAAAGAACTAAAACGTCAAATTTGCCCTTATGCGCTAAAATTTCATCCGCGCTGAATACCGGCGCACCGCATGTTTTCACGCTGTGCGGCTCGCGACGAGAAAACACCGCCGAAAGCTGCAAATCCTTGCTATTTCGCGCGGCAAGCTCCACGCCGCGACCTAAATTTCCATATCCCAAAACCGCTATTTTTATTTTTTCGCTCATCTTTCATCCTTCAAATTTTAAAATTAAGCGCGCAAAACGGCGCGCCACCGATGAAATTTTACCTTAGTAGGAAATAATAAATCACGTATAACCAACTTAAAAATCCGTGGATTATCGCCCACATTACGCTTTTATTGACTCCCCATGATAGTGCGACGGCTATGACCGTGCCTAATGTAAATCCACCGATACTACCTTTTGACATATTTTTCTCCTTGATTTAAATTTAGACTCAAACGAGCGGACTACTCGCCAAACGCCTTTAGCTCGTCACATACTTTGGCAAATTTTTCCTGCGCGCTTTGCAGCCCTTCGCGGTTGGCTTCAACTACGGCTTGCGGGGCGGAGGCCACGAATTTCTCGTTATTTAGCATGCCTGAGAGCTTTTCGATCTCTTTTTGCAGCTTCGCTTTTTGCGCGTTAAGGCGCGAAATCACGCCGCTAAGATCGACCCCCTCAAGCGGCACGAAGCTTTCTAACCTCTCGCTCACGTCGCGGGCGGAATTTGCGATGTTTTGCTGCGTAAATTCCACCTCGTCCACCTTGGCAAGCGTTTTGATGTAGTCCGCGGCGGCGCTTAGATCGACTGCCGATTTGACGTAGGCTTTTGCTACGCGCGCATTGCCGAGCTCGATCGTCGCCTTTGCGCGGCGAATGCTAACGATCGCTTCGATAACGAGCGAAAATAGCTCTTCGATCCGCTCGTCGCGCCCACCCGGCTGCGGGTATCGCATCACCATGATGGAGCGTGCGTCTTGCAGCTTCGTGCCGCTTAGCTCCTGATACAGATACTCGCTTAGAAACGGCATAAACGGGCTAAGCAGCTTCATCGCTTCTTTAAAAATCATCCCTAACTCACCGATCGCGGCCTTGTCCGCCTTACTAAGCTCGATGCCCCAGTCACAAAACTCGTCCCAAAAAAACTTATAAAGCTCAGTCGCAGCGTCGTTAAAGCGGTATTCGTCCAAATTTTCCCGCACCGCGCCCACGCAGCAGTTAAAGCGCGAAAGCATATATTTGCCGAGGCTCGTTTTGATCCGCGCCACGTCCAAATCATCGAATTTAGAAGCGTTTAAAAGCAAAAATTTGCTCGCGTTATAGAGCTTATTCGTAAAATTTCGATATATCAAAAGTTTATCGTCGCTAAGGCGCAGATCGCGCCCCTGCACGCATAAAATCGTAAGCGTAAAGCGCAAAATATCGGCGCTAAATTCATCGATTTTTAACAGCGGATCGACTACGTTTTTGCTCGATTTGCTCATCTTTTTGCCGTCTTTATCCTTAACCAAGGCATGCAGATAGACGTCGCGAAACGGCAGCTCGCCCATGGCGTTTTGGCACTGAAACATCATGCGCGCGACCCAAAAAAACAAAATGTCAAAGCCCGTAATCAGCATGGTATTCGGATAAAATTCGCTCAAATCCTCCTCAAACCACTTCTCGTTTTTTAGCGCCTCGCCGTTGCCCCAGCCAAGCGTGCTGATCGGCCAAAGACCGCTTGAAAACCATGTATCGAGCACGTCAGGGTCTTGAGTAAAATTTTTGCCGCCGCATTTCGGGCAGGCATCGTGGCTCTCGCGCTCATCCGCCCACTGATGACCGCAGTCGCAGTAAAACACTGGAATTCTATGCCCCCACCACAGCTGGCGACTGATACACCAGTCCTTCAGCTCGCGCATCCAGGCGTTGAAGCTATTGATCCAGTGCTTCGGGAAAAATTCCGCCTCGCCGGAATTTACCTTAGAGATCGCCTCTTTTGCGATATCTGCGCGCACGAACCACTGCTGCGAAATGTACGGCTCGACGACGTTTTTGCAGCGGTAGCAGTAGCCGACTTGATTTTCGTAGTCCTCGATTTTTTCGATAAAGCCCAGCCTCTCAAGCTCCGCTACGATCTGATCGCGCGCGGCAAGTCGCTCTAAGCCTTGAAATTTACCGCACTGCTCGTTTAAAATTCCTTTTTCGTCAAATACCGTGATAAAGCCCAGCTCGTGGCGCTTGCCGACCTCGTAGTCGTTGGTATCGTGCGCGGGCGTGACCTTTACGGCGCCCGTTCCGAAGCTCATATCGACGTATTCATCGGCGATGATCTCTATCTCGCGGCCAATTAGCGGCAGCACGACTTTTTTGCCGATCAAATTTTTATAGCGTTCGTCCGCGGGATTTACCATTACGGCGGTGTCGCCGAAGTAGGTCTCGGGGCGCGTCGTCGCAACAACAATGTAGTTGCGGCTCGTCTCGCTCGAATCTTTGCAAGAGTTTGAATTTTGCTCGTCCGCAAAGTAATAACGCAAGTGATAAAGTTTGCCCTTGTTCTCCCTGTGCTCTACCTCCACGTCGCTTAGCGCGCCGTCGTGCGTGCACCAATTTACCATGTAGTTTCCGCGCACGATGAGCCCCGCGTCGTATAAATTTACGAAGGCTTTGCGCACGGCGTTTTTGAGCCCCTCGTCCATCGTAAAGCGCTGTCTGCTCCACGCGGGCGTGACGCCCAGGCGCTTCATCTGCTTTACGATCTGCCCGCCGCTTTGCTCCTTCCAATGCCAAACGTGCTTTAAAAACTCTTCGCGCCCGATCGTTTCTTTTTTGATCCCTTGCGCCAAAAGCTCGCGCTCGACGACATTTTGCGTCGCGATGCCTGCGTGGTCTAACCCCGGTTGCCAAAGCGTGCGGTAGCCGTCCATTCGCTTGTATCGCGTCATAATATCTTGCAAGGTAAAAGTGAGAGAATGCCCGATATGAAGCACTCCGGTGACATTTGGAGGGGGCATCATAATGCAAAAGTTTTTGCCTTTTTGCTGGATATCTTTATTGCCGTCGATCTCGAAATAACCGCGCTGCTCCCAAATTTTATAAAAGCTCTCCTCTACGGCTTTCGCGTCGTAAAAATCTGCCATTTTCAGCCTTTTTTTAAAATTTTGAATTTTGCGATTTTAGCGGAATTTTTGTAAAGCGCTCATTAAAGCGTGCCAATTCTGCATTATACAATAAAATGTAGTATTTAAATATATATAGAAATATCGAATTTTAGAATATTTTAGATAAAATTTTAAAAAATCATATAAAAACACTTGACTTTAAAAATTCTACCTGCTATAATACCGCGAAATTTTAACCAAAAGGATTAAATTATGAAGAAATTTCTTCTCGCTTCGCTTCTTAGCGCCAGCGTCGTCAGCTTCGCTCTTGCCGAAAAAATCGTAGTCGCCGCTACTCCGATACCGCATGCCGAAATTTTGGAGCAGATCAAGCCCGATCTAAAAGCCCAAGGCTACGATCTTGAAGTAAAAGTTTTCAACGACTACGTAACCCCGAACCTCGCTACCGACAGCGGCGACGTGGATGCCGGATTTTTCCAGCACGTGCCGTATATGGAGGAATTTAACGCTAACAAAGGTACAAAATTAAAAGCGACCGTGGGCGTGCACTTAGAGCCGATGGGCATCTACAGCCATAAGATTAAAAATTTAAAAGATCTCAAAAACGGTGCCAAAGTTGCCGTGCCGAACGATCCGACTAACGAAAGCCGCGCTCTTGATCTGCTCGTAGCCGCGGGGCTCATCGAAGTTGATCAAAACGCCAAGCTTCGCACGCCGCTGGACGTCACAAAAAATCCTAAAAATTTAGAAATTTTAGAGCTTGAAGGCGCCGCGCTTCCACGCACCCTGGGCGATGTCGATATTGCGGTTATCAACTCAAATTTTGCCTTTAACGCAAATTTAAACCCGATCAAAGATTCGCTATTTTTAGAAAAGGCTGAGGGCAACCCTTATACAAATGTTATTAGCGTTAAAGAAGGCAACGAAAACAGCCCTAAAATCAAGGCGCTAGATAAAGCGATCCAAAGCGAGAAAGTGAAAAAATTTATCGAGACGCAATATAAAGGCGCAATCATCCCGTCGTTTTAACTCCCCTCTTTTTAAAATTCGGCGCAGGATTCGCGCCGAATTTGCTGGCATTCGCTATTTTATTTACTATCTTTTTTTATAATTGCGCGAAATTTACCGAATAAAGGAAAAATAATGAAAAGAATTTTATCTTTCAGCTTTGTTGCCGCTATGGCTATATCTTCGCTTAATGCAGGCGTTTTGGCTACTGCAAAAGACGCAAATATCACTATTACGGATGAGGATGTTGCACCGTTTTTGGCTCAAGGTATGCAGCACGGCGGACAGGAACCGACCGCCGATGAGAAGAAAAAACTAATCGATGATCTGATCAAATACAAACTTCTAATCGCAGAAGCGAAAAAATCAGGCATTGAAAACAGCGACGAATATAAACATCAGCTAGAGCTAGCTAAAGATGGCATCGCATTTAATCTATGGCAACGCGAACAGGCTAAAGACGTAAGCATCAGCGACGAGGAAGCTAAAAAAATTTACGATGAAAATAAACAAAATTTCATGCAACCAGATTCCGTTACCGCAAGTCATATCTTAGTAGCAGACGAAAAGGCTGCTAAAAACGCGATTGCGAAGCTATCAAAAGTCAAAAAAGAGAATTTAAAAGAGGAATTTAATAAACTAGCTAAAGAAATTTCAATCGATCCAAGTGCGAAAGAAAACGGTGGCGATTTGGGCTCTTTTGGCAAAGGGATGATGGTGCCGGAGTTTGAAAAAGCGGCGTTTGCGCTAAAAGATGGTGAGATGAGCAAAACGCCGGTAAAGACGCAATTCGGATATCATATAATCTACAAAGAAAGCAGCAAAAAGGCTGAGACTATGCCGTTTGAAAAGGTAAAAGATCTCATCAAAAATCAATTACTTCCAAGCAAAGTAAACAAAAAAATCGATGACAAGGCTAATGAGCTATTCGGCAAACTAAACATCGAATACGCAAAATAGTTTTAATTTTAAGGCGCGAGGCTATTAAATTTATATGCAAGTTCGCTACGGTGGCAACTTGTAAGGATAAAATTTAGCCCGCGCTTTTGTTTTATATGAGCTAAATTTTGTAAAATTAAGCTCGCTCTTGTATCGCCGGATTGTTAAATTCTAAACTTATTCGCTTTGCCGATGCTAAATTTCGCGAAATTTTAAGCGCAGCCGGTTTTTACACATTAAATCAAGGAATTCAAATGCTTTCTAATATCGTAAATTTTATCGTAGAATTTGTCGCAGGTTGGGGATACCTTGGCATTTTTGTGATGATGTTTTTAGAAAGCAGCTTCTTTCCTTTCCCAAGTGAAGTCGTGATGATCCCTGCGGGCTATCTGGCCTCAAAATCGCAGATGAGCTTTGCTCTAGCATTTGTTTGTGGGCTTGGTGGTAGCATTACCGGCGCGCTGTTTAATTACTATCTATGCTACTTTTTTGGACGTAAGATTATCGCTAAATACGGCAAATACGTAGGTATCACCGAGGAGAAATTTGCAAAATTCGAAGCGTTTTTTAACCGTCATGGCGAAATTTCAACGTTTAACTGCCGCCTAATCCCTGGCATCCGTCAATACATCAGCCTTCCTGCGGGGCTTGTAAAGATGAATGTCGCGCGCTTCGTGCTATTTACCGGGCTTGGAGCTGCGATTTGGACACTAATACTAATGAGCTTGGGATATTTCATCGGCGAAAACGAGGAGCTAATCAAGCAAGATCTGCATCTAATTACGATCGCTTTGTTCGCCATCGTCATTATAATCTCGCTCCTATATGTTTATTTTATAAAACGCAAAAAATAGCTCCGCACTAGTAAATACAAATACAATGAAAAATTCCATTTTATCGCCTTTAAGTTCAAATTTTTCAAATTATAATTTAAGCTAAACAAGAATTTTTATAATTTCACTTTCATAATCTGCGTGCAATACGATATTTCTATTAAAGTGTAATTATGCCTTAGTAGCGAATTCCAAAATATTTTTTAAGTAAAATTCTATTTAAAGCCTTAAACAATCATACTAATTTCTAAATTTTAATTTTTCGTTACGTTTTAAGCTGCTTTTAATACTAAAAGCTTTAAAATTCCATTAACAATTTCAACGAAAGGACTTATTATGGCAAAGACCAGAAAAGAACACGATTTCATCGGTGAATTAGAAATTTCCGACGATTTTTACTACGGTGTGCAAACATTTAGGGCACTAGAGAACTTCCATCTAAGCGGACGAGCGCTCAAAGACTATCCATTTTTTATCAAAGCATTTGCGCAAATCAAAAAAGCAGCTGCACTAGCCAATAAAGAGGTCGGAGTCCTAGACGCACAAAAAGCCGATGCGATTGCAAAAGCTTGCGACAGGCTCATCGCAGGAGAGTTCAGAGATCAATTCGTAGTCGATATGATCCAAGGCGGCGCCGGAACTTCGACGAATATGAATACCAACGAGGTCATTACTAACATAGCTTTGGAGAGCATGGGACACAAAAAGGGCGAATACCAATACCTCCATCCAAACGACCACACAAATTTGGGTCAAAGCACCAACGATACCTATCCTAGCTCGATCAAAGTCGCCGCTTACGCCAAGCTAACCGATCTATTAAAAGCTATGGAAAATTTGAAAAAAGAGCTTGAAGTTAAAGCCAAGGAATACAAAGATGTCATCAAAATGGGAAGGACGGAGCTTGAGGACGCCGTTCCTACTACTCTTGGAAATACTTTCAACGCTTTTGCTACCTACATCAAAACCGATATCGCGCTTATTAAAGCTGCTAGAGAGTCGATGACTTACCTAAATATGGGCGCTACGGCGATTGGTACGGGCATAAACTGCCACCCTGATTACAAAAACGTAGTCGAGAAAAAACTGGGCGAAATCACCGGCGTTAAATTTAAAGCCGCAGAGGACTTCATCGCCGCCACACAAGACACTGCGGACTTCGTCCACGTTAGCGGCGCGTTAAAAACAGCAGCCGTCCGCCTAAGCAAAATCGCAAACGACCTACGTCTTATGAACTCCGGTCCTAGATGCGGACTGGGCGAAATCGAGCTTCCTAAGATGCAACCGGGTAGCTCCATCATGCCGGGCAAAGTAAATCCAGTCATCGCCGAGGTCGTAGGCGAGGCTTGCTACGAGGTAATCGGCAACGATGTTACGATTATGCTTTGCTCCGAGCGCGGAGAATTCGAGCTTAATGCGTTTGAGCCTGGCATCGCATATGCGCTATTTAACTCGATTGTGCTTTTGGAAAATGCGATGAATACACTAGCTGAAAAAGCTATCAAACATCTAAAAGCAAACCCTGAAGCTTGCCTAAAATCGGTGCTAAATTCTGTCGGTATCGTTACTGCATTCAATCCTTACATTGGCTACGAAAAATCCGCAAGTATCGCCAAAGAGGCACTTCAGACCGGAAAATCCGTCGGCGAAATCTGCTTAGAGCGCGGATATTTGAAAAAAGAGGAGATCGATAAGATCCTAGAGCCTAAATCTATGCTCAACCCACATATGAGCAAAAAATAGTTCCAAACTAGGTGCGGCGCGGAATTTCGTCGGTTAATTTAATAGGCGAAATTCCGCAAAGTAGAATTCTATTCTAATATAGATAAGATTGATCGTGCAGAATTCCGTAGATGCAGAATTTCATCAAGTTAGATTTAGCTTCCGTGGAGTAAAATTCCACTTGCGAAATTTTAGGATAAAATTCCGCATAGAATTCCGACCACTGAATTATAAAGATAATTCGGATTTTACCTGCTGAAATCTTTAGAATTCTACGCGCCGTTAAAAAATTACTTTATAAGGAGTTTTGCAATGGACTTTATGGTGATATTGCAATTTATCGTTTTACTAGGCGGCATCTACCTAGGCGTTAAGCTAGGCGGCATGGGCGTCGGTTATGCAGGCGGCTTGGGCGTTGTCGTCCTAGCCATTTTGGGCATGAAGGTCGATATGAAGGATATCCCGATTGATGTTATCCTAATTATCGCATCGGTAATCTCCGCGATTACAGCGCTGCAAGTCGCAGGCGGACTTGATTATTTGGTTCAGGTAGCATCTAAAATTTTAAGGAAAAATCCTAAGCAGATCAACTTCCTAGCGCCTATCGTTACCTATCTACTTACGATACTTGCGGGCACCGGACATACTGCGTTTTCTATGATCCCGGTTATCGTCGAGGTCGCAAAGACGCAGAACATCAAACCTTCCGCTCCTCTTGCGCTTTCGGTCGTTTCATCTCAGGTAGCGATCACTGCGAGCCCTATTTCAGCGGCGTTCGTCGCCATGAGCGGCTTGTGCGAGAAGCTAGGCGTTAGCTATCCTAAGCTTTTGTTTATCTGCATCTCTACTACCTTCGTAGCTATGATCATCACGGCTTTCATCGTAAATAAATTCTACGATCTCGATCTTTCAAAAGACCCTGTTTACAAAGAGAGGCTTTCAAAAGGTCTTGTAGCCGAGATCAAAGCCGAGGAGTATAGAGAGCCGAAGCCTTACGCAAAAAGATCGGTTGCGATATTTGCTGTCGGCGTTTTGATCGTCGTTTGCTATGCACTTGCGATCTCAAAGAGCGTCGGCTTGGTAGAAAAACCAATCCTTTCAAGAGATAGCGCGATCATCAGCTTTATGCTAACTATCGGCTTTCTTATCGCTGTTTTATGCAAGATCGATACGGGCAAACTGCTCTCTACCAGCACTTTCCAAAGCGGTATGAATGCGTGCATCTGCGTCATCGGTATCGCATGGCTCGGTACTACTTTTGTTAACGGTCACATCGACAGCATCAAAGAGGTAGCTAAAAACGTCGTTACGCAGTATCCTTTCGTACTGGCTATCGCGCTATACTTCCTAAGCTGCTTGCTATACTCGCAGGCTGCGACCACAAAGGTTATGATGCCTGCCGTTGCCGCTGCGCTTGGAATGACCAGCCCTGAAAATTCCGGTCAAATTTGGATCTTAGTCGCATCGTTCGCAGCCGTTTCAGGCTTGTTCGTGCTCCCTACCTATCCTACGACGCTCGGCGCGATCGCCATGGACGATACCGGAACGACCAGAGTCGGTAAATTTGTATTTAACCACTCATTCTTCCTTCCGGGAACCATTATGGTTGCGCTTTCGGTCGCTCTAGGATTTTTAGTAGCTCCTGCGCTAATCTAAGATTAGTATTCCTTTCATTTGCGCCGAATTTTTCGGCGCATTTTTCATACCATTTAAAATTTTTAATACAATCTAATAGATAAAATTCTATCGATTTTGGGGTCTGCCATATTTGCTTATAAATTTAACTTCTAATCGCATGCAAAAAACTACAAGTCTTCCGGTAGTATTTGAGTGGAAGTAAAATTTTATTTGAAATTTCATACCCATATTATGCTAGATGATAAATCAAAATTTCAGCTAAAAAACGTATAATGTAAGAAATTTAAAAACAAGGAGAAAATATGAAAAATCTCATCATCATCGCTCATCCCGATATGGCAAGCTCGCACGCAAACAAGGCGTGGCGCGAGGTAGCCAAAAAGCAAGCGGATAAATTTGATATTCACGAAATTTACGCTGCTTATCCGAACGGCAAAATAGACGTAGCGCGCGAGCAGGAGTCACTTTTAAGCCACGATAAAATTATCATTCAGTTTCCACTTTATTGGTACAGCTATCCGCCGCTTTTAAAGCAATGGTTCGACGATGTATTTGCCCACGGCTGGGCTTACGGCAGCACCGGCGACAAGCTAAAAGGTAAAGAATTCGCCCTAGCGATCACTATCGGCGACGAGCGAAACAACTATAAAAAAGACGGCACGATCGGATTTGGCATAGAGGAAGTTATCACACCTTTTAAATGCGCGATGAATTTTACAGGCGCCAAGCTGCTGCCGTGCCACTTTGGCTATGGATTTTCATTTCATCCAGATAGCGAATATATCGCAAAAAGTGCAGAAAAATACGAAGAATTTTTAGCAAAATTTTAAAATTTACAAAGGCAAAATCGCTTTTTTAGTCGCGAAATTTTATTTTAAAAAGTGGCGGATGAAAATAGTCTCGTTTCATCCGCACTGCTCGGCACGCCTCGCACCGCTGTATTTTGCGTCGCGTACGCAATCCGTGGGCATAATCTCCTGCCCTTTTGATCGTAAAATTTTATCCTCCTAAGGGGGGGGCAAAAATTTGATTTAGAATTTATATGAAATTGCCATACTAAGCGCTTTTTCGTAGCGGCTATCCGTAATCGGCGAGCGCGAAATTTCATCGGAAAATCTATCTACGCCCGCCGTAACACTCACTCCAAATCCTTCGCCTAATTCGTAAAGCGCCGTAAGATGCACGCCTACTGCACTTGCACTACCGGGCTTATATGTGCTGCCGATGCGTCCACCGAGTTCGTCCTCATCGATACCGAAATAATAATTACTCATCTTGCTAGAAAACACTTCATAGTTGATCGCCGGCGTCAAGGAAAATCGCTGCGAAATCGGCACCGAATACGATGCTTCCGCACCATAACTACTGCCGCGCTTGCCGCCCTGCGCATGTGCGGATAGCTCAAAATCACCGAGGTTTACGCCCACTTCGCCACCGAGCGCAATTTGTTCATTGCGGTTATGAATACTTTGATAGCCGGGTTTTAGCTTGTTTGCTTTCACTTTCCAGCCATCAAATGCCTGTACATAGATAGTTGCAAAGACATGTTCGCCCAGATTCGCATTATATCCTACCTCCATACCATCAATGTAAAATCCGCCATATTTTATGGAGATACCCAGTATCGGGGTTGTTCGAGTACGCTCTTTAGTGCGAAACATTCCGTCATAAAATGCTACGCCGATACCGACGCTCACGCCGTTTTCCTCGCTATGCGCGCCACTCACGTCTTCTCTATCAAAACCTTTCGCCGATAGGGCGCCCGAAGCCATACCTATCGCTAAAACTACCGAAAAAGCTCTTTTCATCTTACTTCCTTTCGTATAAAAGTTAGTTCTTAACAATATTATTTTTTCGCTTTTTATTTTCTTAAGCGACCGATAAAATTCTGCCGCATTCAGCATCTCGGCTCATTCACGCAAATTTCTAAAGGCGCGGCAACATCGCACCTTCATTCCTTGATCGCCGCAACTTGCCGTATCGTAAAAATAAAATTCCATTGCTCGATATTTATTAAAATTTAAGAGCAACGGAAGCGGCGCATTTTATAAGAATGCGGCTTTGTATACGGGCGCTACTGCCGCTAAATTTCAATTAAAAAGCCGCCAGACTTATGCCCGAAATTATCAGGAATTTAAAGATCAAATTCCGCAGGCATCCGCGAAATTCTATATTTGCTCAAGCTACCGCAAAATTGCCTTATCCAGCGACGCGATTTACCCAGATCAAAAACTCATCGCTCGGGTTCTCGTCGTCCAAATGCGCGGGAGTGACGAGCTCAAGCGCAGTCTGCGGGATCGTCGTTTTAAACGTCTGTGTTACCCACTGCTGAAATTTCACGTTTGGATGCACGATAAAATCGTCGCTGTTTGGCGGCGTGCTAAAATCCTCATCCCAGCAGATTTCATCATAACCGATTGCGAGCAATCGTAAAAAATCAAGCCCATTGCGAGCCAAAACGCAGGTCATCGTCGAGCCCGAGCCGGAGCCCATGTGCACGATCTTCGTCTCGCCCGCATCGTCCAGCCACAGCGCGCACATCGAGCCCTCCGAGCCGCTGCCTGCGAACACGCAAAGCCGCTGCTTGATCTCCGCGGCAAGCTCGCGATCCTTGCCGTAAAACCAATACCTTAGCTCCTCGTCGCGATTTTTCGGCTCATCCGTGAAAAAGACGATGTCCGTGCCGCCCTCGCGCTCATCGTCGCTCCAGCTCTGCCGTAGCCGATCCTGCGGGTAGAGATAGCCGCGTCTGCGCCCGCCCGCGTCGTCATAAAAGCCGTTTGCCTCGATCCACGCATAAAGCGCCTGGGTCTCGCTCGGCACGCGCATGCCCTGCGGTAGCGCCTCGCGCAGCTGCACTAGTAATAAATTTTCCACGATCGCTCCTTTTTCTAAATTTGCCGCTCGAATTTTACTACGTTTTGGCTAAATTTACGGATATTTTGCCTGATATATACGGCGTTTTTACGCGCCCCGTCGCCGCAAGCGCAAATCGGGCTTTTAAAATTTAGCCGATTTTAGTTGCGATACGCACGTAGCATCGGCATGAGCGCATATTTGAAAAAAGTATGATAATTTTAAGTAGAAAAATGCGTAAAATTTTACAACTTAAATTTTATTATTTTAAGGTCTCTTTGCTTCTTTTTAGAAATTTGCGGCCTTAAATTTAGCTCGCCGCAAAGAGTAAAATTTTAGCGATATCTATAAATTTAAAATTTCTCGCGCCTTTTGTTTGCTAGCCTCAAATTTTTGTTCAAACTCTGCGAGTCTTTGCAGCTCGTTTTTCGCCCCTATTTTGGCGTATCCCGAGCCTCACCCCAGAAAATATACATAGCCCATATTCTAAGATTTCGTTATAAACTGCATTTTGTCATTATTAAATTTACAAATTTCGCCGCCGTCTGATCGGACGGGCGAAATTCCGCGTCTAAATTCCAAGCTCGGCTCTTATGAGTGCTTCGTTTCGCGGCGTCAAAAAGCCCGCGATGTCCTGCCACATGGAGTGAAAGCCGTATCCGCCGTCTATCATCTCGCTGCGCGCGGCGTCCAGGCTCCAGCCCTGATAGATCACACGGTACATCGCCACTACAAGCCCCGTGCGATCGGCTCCGTGATAGCAGTGTACGAGCACGGCGCCCTCCTTTTGGCGCTCGCGAATAGTGCGCAAAACGTCCACTATCTGCGCGGGCCTTATCTCCCAGCTTTGAAGCGGCTTGTTCGTGAGCCAAAATTGATCGCCAAATGCCCTTTTGTCGCCGCCTCTGCTAAAATGGCGCAGATTTACGATGCTTTTGATGCCAAGCTCATGCAGTTTCGCGGCATCGCCTCCGTCAAGCTGAGCGCTGCGAAACAGCAGCTCATCCACGCGGTAAAAATTTTTCACTTCGTCGATGAGGGTTGATTTTTGCGATGAGTTTGAGTTTATGCCGCGCGCTGCGGTATCTGCATTTTTAGAATGCGCGTGTTGAAATCTGGCGTCTTTTACGTCCGCGAGATTTTGCTCCGCGCCGCTCGTTTTTCTAAAATTTATGGAATTCGCTTCTGTAGCGAGCTCTGCATTCATGCCGGTCGCAAGGAAAAGCGCGGCTGCTAGCGCAAGGGTTTTAAATTTCAAATTTCATCCTTTAAATTTGGCTAAATTTTATGATTATTGTAAAAATTTGACGCCAGACGGGTCAAAATGCAAAATGGCAAGCGCGCCTAAATTTAAACGTAAAATTTAAGCGTCAAGGCCGCCCAGATCGCCGCCAAATTTTACTGCGAGCCCGCAAGCCGCGCCGCAAAAATTAAAATTTCGTTTTAAAATTTCCCCGTTCCCGCCCTGGGTATCGCTAGATCAGCATTAGGTAGTTACATTGCGCAGTCACATTGCCCCTGTAAATTTACTGAAAATAAATCGTAAAAAGGGGTGCGCCGTTTCCGCGAGCGCTATTAATTCCGTTGCAGGGAAGGTTTTCATGCTCGCCTCTTGCGATACTTACCCGAAATTTTAAATTTTACGCCCTTAGCTTTCGATCAGATCGGTCTGCCAGTTCGCGCCTTGCAGCGTCGTATCAAGCTGTCTGATCTGCTTAGCCAGCTCGTCCACTTGCTTTTGCAGCGCCGCGACGTCGACCGTGCTTAAAATTTTAATCTCGCTGCGCGAATATGCATCGATCTTTTGCGCGGCGACTTGCGCGAAAGTCCGTAGCGCGCCCGCTTTTAGCGTGAGTATGTCGCGCTTGGCGATCAGCTCGGTCAGGCTCTTGCCGTCCGCTTTTGCGGTGCAGTTGGTTAAATTTATCCGAACGATTAGCAGCTCAAGTTCGCCTGTAAGCGCGTCCAGCTCGGCTAGCAGCGCATTAGGCTCTTCGCTAGGCTTTTCACCCTCTTGCACTTTCGCGTTGTAAGCGAGCCTTGATTTTAGCTGCTCGATGCGTTTTTGTATGTCGGCGCGCAGTATCAGCGCCTCGGCTAGTTTCATTTTCGTCCTTTTTAAAATTTATTTGCCGCCGCCAAGCTGTCGATCTTGTCCGTAGTGCGGTGAATACGGGCCGTAGAGCAAGCATTTGTTGCAGTTCTGAGCTAGAAGCATCGCATCTGCGCTCGCAGAGAGCTTGTATCCCGCATCGGAGACGGTATCGCCGATCTGTTTGATAACCGCGGAGATCAGCATGCCTACAAGATCGCTACTGCCTCTGCTCGAGTCGTCGCTTACCTGCGCCGAGCCCTCCCAGAGCGTCGCGCCGCTTCGCAGATCCACGAGCTTGGCATTAACCGCCACGACGGTCGCACTATTTAGTAGCATATACGAAGTGCCGTATTTGACGACATCCATGTATAGCACGGCGTCTGCGCCGAAAATCTGTCTTAGCTTGTGCGTAGAGATGTTTTGGATCTCGCTTGCCTCGTAAATTCCATTATTTTTGAAGGTCTCATGCACGAGCGCAGGCGAAAATACATAATACCCGGCCTCGCTTAGCGGATAGATCGCGTTGGCAAGCACGGCAGCGCCTGCATCCACTTCGGTAGTTTCGTTGCTCGGCATCAGCACCAAAATCGATCGCGGCTTAGCCTGTTGAAGCGCCGAGTAATCGTAAATTTCAGGCTCGCTTAGAGCGCACGCGTTAAAAAACAGCGCCACGAATACGCTAAAAATCGCTATTTGAGCTTTATTTTTCATTTTTTAGCCTTTTTATTCGTTTTGCCGCCCTGCTTTGCGGCAACTTTGCCTTGCTTTGCAGAGGCTGCTTTGGCGACTTCGCGCCCGCTTGTAGCTTTCGTTTCATCAGACTTAGCCTCAGCTTTTTTAAGCGCGGCGGGGTTTGTAACGAAGGTCAAAAACGGCTTTGATTCAGGGAAGGCCTGAGCTTCTTTTTCAAAGTTTTCCCTCGCCCTCACGCCGTTGCCCGCGTTTAGATACAAAAGCCCCAGATGTGAATAAAGCCCCGGCGGGACTTTGAGCCCCTTTTCGTATGCCTTTTGGATGGATTTTTCAAGCGCTTCGATCTGCTCGCCTACGTCGCCTTCCTGCTTTAGATACCGATAGGTTGAGTCCGTGTAGCTGCCGTCCCAGTAATAAATTTGATTCCGCGTCCCGCCGCCGCAGCCGCAAAAGATCACGGCCGCAGCAGCAAGAACAAGAGCGCTGCTCGCTTTCAAATTTAATCCTTATCTCACTTTAAACGCGCCGTTTTCAAGGCCGTTTACAAGATTATTGACCGCTTCGATGATCGCCAGGCTTAACACCTTGCCGTTTAGCGTCGAATCATAGCCCGCAGTGCCGCCGAAACCTAGCACTTCGCGGTTTGATAGCTCATACTCGCCCGCGCCCTGAGTCGAAAAGACCACCTCGGACGTTCTGACGTCAACGATGTTTAAATTTACTTTAGAATACGCGGTTTGGGTCTTTCCCTTGCCTAAAATTCCAAACAGCTGATGATCTCCGGTCGTCTTGCGTCCAAACTCAGTCACATCGCCGGTGATAACGTATCTGGCGCCCTTTAAGTTTTGCGCGCTTTTGGAGATTGCGCTTTCCTCTTTGATGGCGCGCATATTTGTACGATCAAGCACCGAGAAGCGTCCCGTTTGCTGTAAATTTGAGATTAAAATCGTCTGCGCTTGGTTGCCCAGTCTGTCCTCACCGTCGGAGAACACGCCGTTGTTGTAAGAGGATTGGTTGTTAAAGCGTCCTACCGACACGGCGATCCGCTCGCCCGAGTAGTTGGTGTTTAGACTCGCTACCGTAGGGGTTTGCACTACGCGAGAGCTCTCTTTCGCGCATCCGCTAAATAGCGCCAGCACCGAAGCTGCAATAACGGCAGCCGATATGGTTTTTTTGAAATTCATTCTTTACTCCTTGAAAAAATTTACGTATAATATCTCATTATTTCTTAAAATTTTATGTATAAATTTAAGCGCATAAATTTAGCAAAACGGGAGCGATTATGCTTAATATTTTACTGGTCGAAGACGATGAGGCTTTGAGCTCGGTGATAAGAGAAAAACTGCTTGACGAGGGCTTTAACGTGAGCTGCGCTTTCGACGGCGAGCAAGCGGCAGAGGCGCTGGATAAGGCGCACTTCGATCTGATCATCTCGGACGTGATGATGCCTAAGATGGACGGCTTTGAGCTTAGCAGATACGTTAGGCGCGACGGCAAGAGCCAGCCGATACTGATTATAACGGCAAAAAGTGAGATCGAGGATATGCAGACGGGCTTTAAAAGCGGCGCGGACGATTATATGAGCAAGCCGATAAATTTAAAAGAGCTCGTGCTGCGCGTGCATGCGCTGCTAAGACGCGCAAAGATCGCGAACGAAAAGCGACTTCTCATCGGCGGAAGCGAGCTTGACTACGATACGCTAAGCGTCCGTGCGGCGGGCGAGCGGATAAGCCTGGCGCCGAAGGAATTTCGTCTTTTGTTTCTGCTGCTAAGCTATGCGGGCAGAATTTTTACGAGGTTTGAAATAATGAGCGAAATTTGGGGCTACGAAACGGACAGCGACGAGCGCGTCGTCGATACGCACGTCAAAAAGCTGCGGGCGAAATTTGAAAACTCCAAAGATTTTGAGATAATCACCGTGCGCGGGCTCGGCTACAAAGCCGTAAAAAAGGAGCGAGCGTGAAAAAATACCTCATCAGCCTCAAAAGCTTCATCGCGTTTTACTCTTCGCTCGCATTCGGCCTGATAAATTTCATCGTCTGCTTCGCGGTTTGCATGCTTTTTTACATAGGCATCGGCGGCAAGATCGGCGGGTTTTGGGACGGAGTGGCGCTGTGCGCGATCATCTGCTTAATCACGATGGCGCTAAATTTTACCCTGCTTTACTTCGGACTTAAAATTTTATTCCGCCCGATCAAGCGGCTATTAGACGCGATCACCGCGATCGCAAACGGCGATTTTGAGGCGCGCGCCGAGCGCAAGCTACACGGGCACCGCACCGATTACGTATATATGCACGAGCTGGACGAGCTTGTGGTAAACGTCAATAAAATGGCGCAGAAGCTGCAAAAGCACGAGCAGCTACAAAAGGAGTTCGTCTCAAACGTCTCGCACGAGATGAAAACGCCGATCTCCTCAATCGCCGCGTTAAGTGAGATGATAGAGGGCGGCGTGAGCGAGGAGCGCGCGGTGCGATACGCAGCCTCCATCGGCGCAGAAGCAAACCGCCTAAGCAAGCTCTGCACCGATATGCTAAAGCTAACCAGGCTTGATAGCGGTGCGGCGGTGTGCCTAGATGAGACGGTACGTATCGACGAGCAGCTGCGGCAATGCATCATCTCGCTAAGCCAAAACTACGAAGGGCGCGAGTTTGAGCTAGATTTATCGCCACTTAGCCTGCAATCAAACGCGGGGCTGCTAAATCAAATTTGGCGAAATTTGATCGAAAACGCGCTTAAGTACTCGCGCCCGAACGGTAAAATTTTCGTTTGTTGCTGCGCTTGCGATGGCTTTGCGCAGGTGAGCATAAAAGACGAAGGCATCGGCATCGCGCGAGAGAAGCTGGATAAAATTTTTGACCGATTTTATCAGTGCGAGGAATCGCACAAACAGCTTGGCAGCGGGCTTGGACTTAGCATCGTACGCACGGCGCTTGATCTTTTGGGCGGACAGATCGAATACGAAAGCGAGCCGGGCGTAGGAACCGAGGCGCGCGTTAAAATCCCGCTTTAAATTTCAAATTAAGACGGTGCGGATGAGCTGCGTCTTGTAATTCGTAGCTCGCCGTAAAATTTCGCCCACAGGCGCAAGCCACGCCGATGCAAGCTTTGACGATACGGGCCCTGACGGCGCAATCCTAGCCGATGCAGTCCTTTGATGATACAAGCTTTGACGACGTAAAAAAGCGTGGGCGTGTCGCGCGCCGCATTCACATAAAATTCTGCTTTAAATTTTATATCGATTTGCCGCGGATGCCGCGCGCGCCGCGACGAGGTCGGAATTCTGCTTTAAATTTACCGCGCGCTGCGACTTTGCCGCACATTACGGCGAGCGGGCAGGCTCGCTTAAATTTGCCGCGCCTTAACACAGGTAGCTGAATTTTGCCTGAAATCCGCCGCTGCTCGCTCACGCTTTGCAACGGACGGAGAAATTTTGTCCTAAATTTCAAAAGACACATTAAGAACACAATCATCTTATATAATCCCGCTCATAGATCGATCGGGTACGCCCCTAGCGCCCGAGTTCGGCAAATAATAAAATTAAAAACAAAGGAGAAGCGATGAATACGACCGTACTTCATTCAGTGCTAGCGATAGAGGCCATTTTATGGGGGCTTTTGTCGGCTATAGTTTTAGGCGCGTAATTTTTACGCTTTGAGCTCGGCGATCTGCCGAAATAATTTATAAAATTTACGAAATTTGCGCCCTGCCTCGCATCCGCTGCGAAAAGGGGCGCACCCTAGCTAACTATAAATCAAAATTTTAATCCACCCGCCGCCTGCTGCGCAAACCTCACTACGTGCAAACCCATACCGCACGCAAACCGGCCGCACGCAAACCTTGCTGTGCGCAAACTCCCGCCGCAAACTATAAAGATCGATAAAATTTTAAATGCTACTAGCGGACGAATGAGCTAGTTGACGCCCCATTTCATCCGCGCCTTTTGCAATATGTGCTCGCTCGCAAACAGCTTGTGATAGGAAAATGATTTTAACGGCGCAAATTTTAAGATACGCAACCCGCTCCCAATCGCGCGAATTTACGCCTTTGCCGCTAAGCGATTTTTAAAAGCTCTCGAGCTAAAATTTATCTCGATCTAAGATCAAATTTAAACTCAACCAAGACGGCAAAAATTTCACAAAAGACGTCGCAAGCGGCAAAATCTCAAAGGAGCCTAGCTTGAAAAAATCGATAAATTTCCTGAGGCACATTTGCGCAGATTTGCTTGCAGGCAGAGCGCTACTGCACCCGATCCTACTTACGGCTGTATTTTTAGCGGCGAAATTCGGCACGATCTATCTTACGCGCATTGCGATTTTGGGGTACGAATACCATCGGGGGAATTTTGGAGGAGAGCTATTTTATATCTCTTTCGATTTTACCGCGAATGCCTATTTTATCGCGCTCTGCTTGCATTGGCTGCTTAGCGGCGCGATAAAGCGCTCTCTTACGCCGCTACGAGCAGCCTTGGCGATTTTGATCGTCGCAGCGTGCATTTTAGGCTATTTAGATGCGGATGAGCACTACCAAAAGGAGGGCACGATGTTTTATTTTTTCGCAGGCTCTCTCATCGCGATCTGCATTTATCTTTTGGCTGCGGCGATCAAGCTTAGAAGGTTTCTGCCCGTAATCTGCGTGCTCGCGTATGTTTTAAGCTACGTTTTTTGCGTGTGGATATATTTTCAAATACCGCTAAAATCGCTCTACGTAATCCGCGCGCTATTTTTTCTGTGCCCGCTCGCGTGGACGTTTTATTTCAAATACGAATTTCAAAAATCGCTCGCGCGAACGGACGGAGTTTAAATTTTAAAATTTAAAGCACGCTTTAGGCCGAATTTAGGCGCGGCAAGCGAAACGAACAGCGCTAGTTTAGAGCGATAAATTTTTTGATCGTCACGCAAAGTATCGTGACGATAAGTGCGATCATCCAGCACTTTTGAGCTTTTTTGCCGATCCTGTGCGAGGTTTTGACGCCCGCATAAACGCCCGCTAGCGAGCCGACGCCGAGTAATGCACCGATTTCGTAGTACACGAGCCCGTGCGCGGCAAGACTAATAAAGCCCGCGCTTGAGGAAAATATCACGAAAAATAGCCCCGTACTGACGGCCTTTTTGATGTCGTAGTTTAAAAAGCTGATCAAAATAGGCATCACGAATACCGCGCCGCCGATACCCACGCTGATCGCCACGGCGCCGACGAGCAGCCCCACGATAAAGAGTAAAATTTTTGATTCGTTAGCCTCGCCGGTGGGCTCGGTCGGGGTTTTGAAGAGTTTGATTAAATTTATGATCTGCACCAAAATGAGCGTGCCGAGTAGAAATTTTGAGGAGAAATAGCTTACGATAAAGCCACTGCTAAGCGCGCCGCAAAAGCCCCCGAGCCCCAGCACCAGCGCCGGCGCGACGTCGAGCATTTTGCTTTTAAAATTTACGAACGAGCCGAAAATCGAGCTGAAGATCATCTGCATGATGCTGATGCCGATGGCGTACTTGACATCGTAGCCGAAGAGCATCATCACGGGCACCACGACCGTGCCGCCGCCGATGCCGAAAAATCCGCTGATAAAGCCTACGCAGGCGCCGATTAAAATGTATTCAAAAAACATCCGTATTCCTTATTTCAGCCCCTTTGATCTCTCTAAATTCCGCTTTTTGCGGCTTGTAATTAAATTTTACTGTTTTGCGAGTCTTTAAATTTAAGCGCAAAATTTAGTAAATTTAAGCCTTATAGCTGTTTCGCTCCGCGCATCCATTCGCGGTAGCGCTCGCGCGAAATTTTTATATTTTCATATCGCAAGGTATCCGCGCGAAAGCATTTTAGGCTCAGTTCATTACCCTCAAAGCCCGCAAAATCAGCCTGCTCGTAGATGTCGTAACCGCCCCGTATGCAGTCTAAAACATCTACATATCTCTGCTCTTCGCTCATCGGCTCGGCAAAGCTCACCAAATGCACGCCGTTTGGAGCCGCCCAGTAGCAGCCGCTCACGGCCAGCGCGTCCCAGCCCCGCAGATAGTGCACGCCGCCCCAAATGAAGCTCTCCTTGCCGAGCGTCCAGGCGTCCGGCACGAAGCGCATGATCTGCGCTGAGGCTAGATCAAGCACGCTATAGCCGTATAGATCCTGGCGAAAGACGAGGTAAAATTTGCCGTTTGCGTGGCGGATCAGGCTGAAAAATTCCGCCCGATCGTCTATACAGCGCCAGTTTTTTATCTGTATTTTGTGAGTATCAAACAGCGTGTATTCGCCGCCGCCAAAGCTTGCCGTGCTGGGCCCATATGCGTCCTTTACGATCTCATATCCGCTACCCAAATTTATCGTTTGGCACTGAGTAAAATTTTGCTCCTCAAAAAGAGCTTCCGCCTGCTTGATGCGCGCTTGATACTGCGCGGAATTTACGGCGTTTGGCATCGTGCGCTCCTTAAAATTTTATGTAGGCGGGTTAAATTTTGCGCTGCCTCAAACGGCTCGCGCTTCTTGAGTTTCATGCGAATCGAATCAATTTTGCCTCGCAGGGCGGCAAAATTTGACCGATAAACGGCAGAGCTCAAGCATTGGCGGCAAACCTACAACTACTAAGTGTAATTCGCGTGAACGCTATGCACCCGCGCCTAAATTTTAAATCTTGCTTTGCGAATTTTTTTAAAATTTACCCGCAGTTTCGGCGCTCTACGAATACTTGCGATACCGCACCGTTTCCAAACGCTACGCACGGAAGGCTTAAAATTTTACTAGCATTTAAAATTTCGAGGCGTTTAAATTTCACGATATTTAAAATTCCGCGGCATTTTAAAATTTCACGGCATTTTAAATTCCAGCGAAATTCTAAATTCTGCGAGTATTTAGAATTTACAACCTTTAAAATTCCTCTAGCGTCTTAAATTTTATCCGACGTAGGCAGGTAAACTGCCAGAACAAGCAGATCACTCAAATTTACTCGCCCCTGCAACGCCGTTAGCGTATAAATTTAAAATTTTACTCGCCCGAGATGTTGCGAACATTACTCGGTGCGAATATTACTCGGATTTATCCCCCTCCTTGGCGCCTGAAATTTTATCCAGCACCTTTTTGCCGACCTCGCTTTGATTTAGCGCTTCAAGCATCGCGGCTAGCTGCGTGCCGCCCTTGGCGCTTAAAATTTCGCCGAATTTGCTCATCCCCTCGCCCACGCTGCCTTCGTTCGCGATGATCTTAAGATCCGCCGCGCTTAGCGCCTTGGCCTGCTCTAGGCCGATGTCGCGGTTCGCTTCGATCTGTTTGATCGAAATGAGATAGGTCTGATAGCCCTGATTTTCGCCGATCTCGCGTGCCAACTCGATCTGTGCGTTTACCGGCGCGAGCTCTTTTAACCTAAGCGCCTCGGCCTCGGCAGAGCCTATCTTTAGCGTACCTTGTGCTTCTTTATCCTTCATCTCCAAAAGCGCCGCGGCGGCGAGAAACTGCTTCTCTTTATCGCCCTGCGCTACTAAAATTTGATTTTCCTTGATCGCTTCGGCGTCGCGGATTTTGGCGTTTTTACGCGCTTCGGCGTCGATCTCGATCTTGCGCTGCTCCTGCTCGGCTTTTACGATCTCCACTTGCTTTTTGATCTCGGCCTGCTTGACGTCGTTTACCCGCACGACCTCCATCGCCTTTTCCTGCGTGATCTTTTGCTGATCCTTGATGAGCTGCTCGGCCTGCTCTTTTGAGATTGCGACTTCGCGCTCGTTTTCGACGGTCTTAAGGCCCACCATCTTATTGGCCTCCTGCTGGCGCACTTCGGTTGCCTGCGCGGCTTCGATCTCGGCGATTTGAGCGAGCTTGGTGTTGTTTGCGACCTCGACGCGGCTTTCCTTTTCGATCTGGGATTTTTTCTTCTCCATGATGTTTAAGATGACCTTGCTGCCGCTGCTATCTCGGATATCCATCAGCTCGATGTTTTTAACGGGCTCGATACCCCAGTTTTGCAGCTGCGTCTTTACCGCCTTGGTAAAATCATCTCCGAGCTCGGAGCGGATCTGCAAAATATCCTCAAGTACACGGCTCGAAAGGATCGAACGGATCGAGCCTTGAATGATATTTCTAAGCTGATTGTTAAGATCCTCAAAATTATTAACGCGTTGCGCGGCTAAATTTGAATCCATAATCCTAAAAAACGCCGTGATATCGACGACGAAAGGAAGCCTGCCTAGATCATACGCCTCGTAATCCTCGATCTTGATACTAAAAACAGAGACCGGCAAAACGATCTTCGTAACGCCCAGCACCGGCACCCAGCTTGGGAATTCATAGTAGCTGTTGCCGTTGCCGGTATCTTTGCCGTAGCTCGTCGTCTTGCGTGCGCTTTGGACGATATGCACTTCGTTCGTCTCCACTATACGCCTGAAAAACAGAGGCACGATGATAAAAAGCGCGATTAAAACCCCGGCGGCGGCGCCTATTAAATACAAAATTTCATCCATTTTCTCTCCTTTAAAAATGCTAAATTTAAAATGGATTATATAAAAATTTACTTTGAAAAATAATAAATAATCGCGGCGACAGCGGTTAAAATTTACGCAATTTTAATGAGATTTTATGTAATATCGCAGCGTATATTTCAATACCTTTTAGGAGAAAAAATGAAAAAATTTTTACTACTGCTTTTAGCGGGCGCGCTTTTTGCGAGCGCAGCAGAGCTTAGAACTATCAAGGATATGGACGGAGCTGAGGTTAAAATCCCCGCAAAAGTTGAGCGCATCGCGGCGCTCTGGCACTCGAACAATCAAATTTTACTGGCCCTAGGAGGAGCGGACAAGATCGTCGCTACCACCGATAACATCAGCAAAAACGCATGGTTTCTTAAAATTTATCCGCGCCTAGCGCAGATCCCAGTACTGCTAAAAAATAACGACGTAAATTTAGAGGAACTAATGAGCCGTAACCCCGACGTAGTCATCGTCTCAACCGCACTGGCAGGCGAAAATTTAGCTAAGCAGGGCTTTACCGTTTTAAAGGCGAGCTTTAGCGATTACGAGCAGATGAGGCGAAGCATCAGGATGTGCGGCGATATGCTAGGCGGCGACGCGCCGCAAAGAGCGAAGGATCTGATCGCAAATCTCGATAAAAATATCGCTTTGGTTAGCGGCCGCACCGCAAATTTAAGTCCCGATAAGCGCCCGCGCGTCCTTCACATCGTAGGCGGAACCGATCTTTTAAAGATCGACGGCAAGGGCACGCTGATCGACTCGTGGATAGAGCTAGCCGGTGGAACGAATGCGATCACCGCCACAAAAGGCCCGATGAAAACCATCACTGCCGAGGAGATCATCGCTAGCAACCCGCAGATCATAATCGTGGGCGGCGATCACAACGAAGATGCGGTAGCTCAGATCAAATCCAGCCCGATCTACAGCGGCACGGATGCGGTCAAAAACGGGCGCGTTTACGGCAATCCGCGCGGGGTTTTCAACTGGGATCGATACGGCGCGGATACGGTGCTTCAAATTTTATGGGCGGCGAAAACCATCCAGCCGGAGCTTTTTGCGGATATCGACATAAAGGCCGAAACGAAGGCGTTTTATAAAAAATTTATGAATTACGAGCTAAGCGACGCGGAATTTGGCTATATTTTAAAAGGACTTAGCCCGGAGGGTAAATAACGCGCGGCACCGAAGCAACGACGTCGGCGCCGCACCTAGCAGGCAACCCGTGCCGAACAGTTTCATCGTGTAGTAGGCAGCGAGTACATCGGTACAGAATGTTTCATCGTGCGACGCACATCGGTGCCGAGCAGACTGCCTGTCCTATCTCGACACCAGATATACAAATCGTCTAGTCATACTGGCGAGCGGCGTCGTATCGTCAAAATAAGCGGCACTATCGCATTTTTGGCGCGTTGAAGTGCGGATGCCGCCCGCATAAAGTGCAGATCCCATCGGTGCTCGGCGCGTCGATACCCGAATGAGCGGCGTCACTATCGTATTGCCTTACCGAAGCGGCATCCCTAACGCGCGGCGTGCCGAGCAAACATAGCCGCAGCACGCTAAAACGGGCGGTGCGAGGCGAAGTAAAATTTAAACCCGCGGCAAGCTAAAAAGGTAAAGTAAAGCGGCGAGCGAAAAAGGGCAAAACAAAGCTGCAAGATAAAATTTAAAGCAAAGGAAGCGGTCATGGAAATTTCATTTTTTACGACGCTTAAGCCTGCTCTAGCGGGTGCTTGGATACCCTCATTTGCGATGGTGCTGATACAATTCGCGTATATGTTTATCTACAAGGAGGTCGGCAAACGCGCCACCGATACCTCGTGGTACGCGCTCGCGGACAAGCGAAATGCGATCATAAGCTCGCTGCTGCAAGTAGCACTGCTTATTTTGTCAGTATTCGTGCCGCTTAAGACGGGCAGCGCGTGGTTTTGGATCGGAGCGGTAATCTACGTAGCGGCTTTTGCGGACTTCATCAAGGCGTTTTACGACTATGCGGCGGCTCCTGCGGACAGAGCCGCACAAGGCGGCATCTACCGCCTATCGCGCAATCCGATGTATTTCTTTTATTTCCTCGGCATGGCGGGCGTTTGTATCGCCTCGGCGTCGCTGTGGCTACTCATAGTGATAGTGCCCTTTGCCATATACAACCATCTCGTGGTCCTCGGCGAGGAGCGCTACTGCGAGCAAGCCTATGGACAGGAATATTTAAAGTATAAACGCAAAACGCCGAGATATTTTTTGTTCTTTTAAGGGGAGCAACGCGCGATTGAGCTTTAAAGCAGGAGCGTAAATTTAGATAACGCTTTAAAATTTTAACTAGACTTGCGGGCTAATTTTAAAATTTTGCCCGAAATTTTAAGGACTGCAAGAGCTGAGGCTTAAATTTAGAACTAAATTTAAAGCCCGAAATTTTAAATTTGCTCGCCGCCTAGGCTAAATTTAAAATGGCGCAGCACTTAAAACGCCATTTTAAATTTAGCCTGCGTGCACCGCAGCATCGTCAAGCGCGCGACTCCACCAACGGCAAAAGCAAACTATGACGGCAGCTGCTAAGCGAAGTCCAATTCACGCCCATACCCGCAAGCAGCCTAATTTCCGCTCGCATACGCAGACAGAGTGCTCGGATCCTCAGGAGCGAACCGATCGTCCGAGATAGCGTCATCCTCGCCCGAGAGCACGCTCATCGCGCTGATACGCGAGATCAGCAGGCGATCCTCGGCGATGTCCGCGCGATCCGAACCGATAGTAAGCGACGTAATCGCCGTGCGTCCGATGACCGCGCGCCCGCCTCCCACCGTGTGAAGCCCCCAGATATCGTGCAGCACTGCAGGCTTGCCGTCCACCTGCCCTACGTAGAGCATCACGTGGCCCGGCATATACAGCAGGGTTTTATACGCCACGCCGTTTTTGCCGATGAGCTCGAGCTTTTTATCCGCGCTCATCCCCGCCAGCGAAAAACGCTCGCCGCGGCCCGATTGCGCCTTGGAATTTCGCGGCAGCCACAGCCCGAAATTCGCCAAAAAATCTTTCGTCAAAAGCGAGCAATCGCGAAGAAATTTATACCCGCCCCAGCCGTATTTCTGCCCGAGCAGGCTAGCGGCTACGATCTTTGAGTTCTGCTCATCAAGCGGCGCGGGCCAAAGCCTCGCATCCTCCGCGCTAACGAAATATCTCTTGGCGCCAAACTGGGTTAAAATTTCGCCGCTAAATACGTTCCGCACGCCGAGCGTACCGCCAAGATCGCGTTCGCCGCTAAAATCATACGGCAGGATCGTGCCGGTGCGCGCCTTAAAAAGCTCCGCGCCGCTTCCGTCATAGACAGCTGCGCCCTCGCGCAGGATCGTTATAAATTTAGAATTTGCGTAAATATCTGCCTGCTGAGGACTGATGCGCTTTATCGCGTCGCTTTTTATCCAGCCCCATACGCCGTCGTTGCGCACGAACGCCCACGCGCCGTCTCTGCTGTAATGCGACAGCAGCAGCGGATAGCCCACGCTCACGGCGGAATTTGCGGCGTAATCAAACGGCTCGCCCTCCCCCGGCTCGCTCGGATCGCCGAAAATCGGCAAGTCGCTTGGGATATTTCGCAGTAGCGCGTTTTTTACCGTTATAGCGGGCGCGGAGATCAGCCCGAACGCCTCTTCGTTCGCGTTTATACGAATGCTTTGATAGATCGCATCGTCGTATATCCTGCCTGCGGCGTCAAAGTGGCGCCCCTTGGCGTAATTAAGCCCCCAAAAAGTATCTATTCCCGCCTTCACGGGCGCATCGTCAAACCAAATTTTAAAATAGCGGCTCTTAAACGCTTTTCCGCTTATGTTTTGCACCGACGCAGGAGCCGGCAGCCGCTCGCTGTTTTGAGCGTATTCGAGATCCAAAACAGCGGGATTTTCCGGGATAAACTTATGGACGGTTTTACCGCAACCTACAAGGATTAAAGCCGCGAAGATAAGAGATACTAATCGTTTCAAACAAAATGCCTTTTAAAAAATTTTGGCTATAATTTTGCCAAAAAATAGGAAAAAACTTGATAAATTTCATCATCCAAAAGCTAAAAGATCGCAATATTTTCATCACGGGCGGCGCAGGCGTGGGCAAAAGCTACGTAATAAAAGAGCTCATCGAGGATTACCGCGCCCGCGGCAAGCTCGTCATCGTACTCGGCAGCACCGGCATCAGCGCCGTAGAGATCGGCGGCGTGACCGTGCATAGCTTCTTTCGCTTCGGCATTTGCAAAAACCACGAGGAGTTAAAAAGCTTCGATCGCAAACAAAGCGGCAAGTTAAGCGAGCTGCGAAAAATTTTAGCCCTCGCTGATCTCATCGTGATCGATGAAATTTCGATGATCGGCGCCGAGCTTTTCGAGATGATCTATCTTAGAATTTCAAACTCTAAATTTAACGGGCGACTGCTCGTTACGGGCGATTTTTATCAGCTTCCGCCGGTGCGCAAAGAGGGCGAGAGCGCGCCGCGCGCGAGCCTATTTAGCGACTCGGATTACGCTTTCGGCTCGTACGCGTGGAGGCAGTGCGAGTTTTTTTACGTCGAGATGATAGGCTCCAAGCGCACCGCAGATGCGGCGCTATACCGCCTGCTTTGCGAGCTGCGGCTCGGCACCCCAAGCGAGCAGACGGCGGAGCTGATGCGATCTTTGATCATCGATGCCGCGCGAGCAGAACCAGATGCCACGATAATCTCGGGCAGAAACGCCGAAGTAGATGCGATAAATAGCGCCAGACTAGCCAAGCTTAATGCGCCGCAAAGCAGCTTCGAGGGCGTTTATGAAGCGCTGCAAAGCGGCGTGAGCGAGCAAAAAATTCAAAAATGGATCGCCTCTCTAAATACGCCGCAAAGTCTGACGCTGAAAGAGGGCGCAAAGGTGCTGTTTACCGCAAACAAAAGCGGCGAGTTTTTTAACGGCGAGCAAGGTGTCGTCGAAAAGATCGAAAAAAGCTCCGGCGACGAGATCGAAAGCGTGGTCGTAAAAAAGCCCTCGGGTATGCTAAGCCGCGTGGGGCTGCAAACATACGAACTAAGCGAGATCGCCGCGAGCGGCACGGATGCCGAGCAGATCGTGCTGGCGCGGTATTATCAGTTCCCGCTCAAGCTCGCATATGCTATCACGATCCACAAATCCCAAGGCATGAGCATCCCGCAGCTCATCTGCGACATCGACAGGATCTTTGCCAAGGGGCAACTCTACGTGGCGCTTTCGCGCGCGACTAGCCTTGCGGGGCTCGGGGTGATATATACGCGCGCAGAGCCGTTGCTGCGGTATTTGCAGCGCAACGCAAGCGCGAATGAAGCCGTGGTGAAATTTTATCAAGAGAATGAATTTTATAAAATTTCGGATCAAAAAATTTAAGGAAACGTATGCAACTAGACAGGGCAATAGCGCTAAGTAGAGCCAAACAAAAAAAGTGTATTTGCAAGGTAGTGATGATCTATGCCAAGATAGCATTTTTGTATCTGTTTCCGTTTATCGTAATGTTTGCGATCGATGCGGTATTTAAAACAGACGATGATACGGATTACAAAATGATCGAAGTCTATCTTATCTATGCGGTGCTTTTGATTATTTATGTTGCTTGCATTTACGACGGCATTGCGGACGCCGCTTATGAATATAAACTATTTTACAAAAAAGTTTTGGTGCGCACGGCGATCTCGCAGGCGTATCCGCAGCTTACTTATTCGCCAGGACGTGGCATAAGCGCGAAGGAATTTAGGCGAGCGGGAATCTTTGCAAACTCCGATTTTATCAGCGAAGATGAGATAAAAGGCGAATGAGATGGGGTAAAATTTAGCCTCAGCGAGGCGATTAGAATCAAAAAGAACTACGATCTGGGCATAGACAATACCTATGTGAAGCTAGCTTCGCTTGCGATGAGCTTATATGATGCGTATATGGATTTTAACGGCAGCGTGCTGATATGCGAATTCGGCAAGAGATTTTACACTAAAACCATCTTGGCGAGCCGCGAGCTAAATACAAAAATTTTAGGCGAGAAGGAGCTAATGGACAACGTCATTTTTAATAGCGAATTTCGCGTGTTTGCTGATGACAAGGTCGAAGCTCGATATCTATTGACGCCTGCGCTGATGGAGCGACTAAACGAGCTAAAGCGATACTACCATAAATTTAGCATAAGCGCGGCGTTTATGGATAATAAATTTTACCTATTTCTAAACGGCGCGCCGAACCACTTTGAAACAGAGCTATTTAGCATACCTCCGACAACCGGAACAGCGTATGCTCATCAATACGAACTGTCTGAAATTTTAGAATTAGTAAGCGAGCTGGGTCACATAACCGGGGAGCTAGAAAGCAAAATTTAATCAGCCCGCATAATTTAAATTTAACGGGCTAAATTTGACCGCCCTATTACAGTCCCGCTTCGGCTCTTAGCCGCGCGGCATACATCTCGCGCAGGCGCGGTACGTATTTGCCGACCGCACCGCCGCCGACCTGCCTGCCGTCAGCTTTTACGATCGGCAGCACCATCAGCGTCGCCGCGCTTATAAAGGCTTCATCGGCTTCATAAACCTCGCTCATTCCAAACGCCCGCTGCTGCACGCTAAGCCCCGCCTGCTCAGCAAGGCCCAAGATCACCTTGCGGCGGATGCCGGGCAGTATGTCGTTTGAAAGCGGCCGCGTGATCAGAACGTCATCTTTAATGATAAACGCGCTGGAGCTCGAACACTCGGTAACTAGCCCGTCCTCGATCAAAAAGCACTCATAAGCGCCCGCCTTGTGGGCCTCGTGCTTTAAGATGCACTGAGCTAAAAGCGAGATCGATTTTATATCGCGCCTATGCCAGCGAATCTCGGGCAGGCTTACGATCTCGATCCCCTCTTTTGCGAGCGGATTATCAAAAATTTGCGTGCTATAGACGAAGGCGAAGACGCTAGGTTCTATGCCGCGGACGTAATCAAAATCCCGCATCGCCGCACCTCTTGTGATCTGGGTGTAGAAAGCGCCTTCGCTCACGCCGTTACGCGCGATGAGCTCATATAAAATTTTCTCATATTTTTCGCGAGAATATGGAATTTTTAGCTCGATCTGCGCGGCGCTGCGCTCAAAGCGCTCCCAAAAATCCGCTCTGTCGCAAATTTTAGAATTTACCACGGGCGCTACTTCATAGATGCCGTCTCCGAGCACAAAACCGCGATCAAAAGGGCTTATCGCGGCCTCTTTGACCTTGCAAAATTTGCCGTTAATATAAACTATCTCGTCGCCACTCATTCCGCTGATTTCAAACATAATCGCTCCTTGAAATTTCGCACCATTTTATCTTATAACAATTTAATTTAAGATATAATGCCGCAAAAATCGAAGGAAACCCGATGGATAAATCAAATTTTAAAGATAAGCTTTTAGAAATTATGTTTCATGTATCGCATAAACCCGTGCTTTTCCGCGATCTGCTCGAAGCCAACGCCGAGTTTAACGACGGAATGCTCGTCGATCCTTCGAAGCTAAATTTTAAATTTAACTACGGCAAATCCTACGTGATCTTCGCCTGCTTCGCATTCATCTGCGTAATGTTTTTGATAACGCTGACGCACGCGATGTTCGAAAAGATCGACTTTCACTTCTCCATTTTATTTACGATTATGACGACGTCGGCGGTTTTTATCGGCTTTGATTGCTTCAAAGCGTGGGCTAGAAAAAAGCTAACGCATGAGCTCATCAAACGCGCGTGGGCGAACCATTTCCTCTACTTTCCTTACGAAAAATACAGCCGCATAGTCGAAAATATCTACAACGAAGCGCTCAAAAACGACGTGCCTAGACGCGAGCTAGAACAATACGTGCTAAGCAAAATCGTAGAAGTTGGCGAAAAACCATAAATTTACTATCTAAATTCCAATTACTGCGAGAGAATGCGCATAAACACACATTTAAGCAATTGCTATTTGAAAACTATTAGCACAAATAACAGTTTTATTTTGATATCATTATATAAATTTCAAAGAAAAGGAGCAAAAAATGAAGTTGTTTTTTGCATTATTTTTGTTTTGTGCGGGGCTTTTTGCAAATAGCCTTGAGGGCATTAAACAAAGCGGTACGATCAGAATCGGCGTAAGAGAGGGTCGCCCGCCGCTTAGTCAATCCAAGAACGGCGAATTCGAGGGGTTTGAAATTTCGTTAGCAAGAGCGCTTAGTAAAAGCGTATTTGGTGAAGGGCGCGGCAAGATAGAATTTATCCCAGTTGCGGCAGGCGAACGCATACCCTTTTTGGTGAATAACAAAGTCGATCTAGTTATCGGAACCTTCATCATCACGCCCGAGCGCAGTAAGCACGTCGACTTCTCGATCCCCTATCTTTCCGTAAATTTCGGCGTGCTGACCCGCAAAGCGGATACGATCAGCGATATTTCGCAACTTAGAGATATGAAAATTTTAGTAGAGGGCAATGCAACGGCTCCGGAGATGTATCTTAAAAAGGAAAAATTCGACAATCTAATGCGCTGCGCTACTACAAAGGAGTGCTACGAGATGGTAAAGAACGGCCAAGCCGACGCCTACGTAAACGATAATATAATAGTGCTTGCTTACGAGATCATGGATAAGACGATGGACGTGCCTTTTAAGACGCTGGGACCTACAGAATTTATCGGCGTGGGCGTTTCGAAGGGCAACAAAGAGCTGTTAGAACTGGTGAATGCTGAGCTAATCAAGCTAAGCAAAGAGGGCTTTTTTGAAAGAGCATACAACGAAACTTTCGAGCCGTTTTACAAAAAGGCGGTGGATAAAAAATATTTCTTGCTAGATGGAATTTACAGCCTTTTATAAACACTTAGCGGGTTTAGTACAAAACCCGCTAAATTTCAAAAAATCTTTTAAAATCTCATTCAATCACTCAGTTTTCAAAAAATAAATTCAATTTTTCATAAAATTTTAGTTCTTTTTGCCTTATTTTCGCTAGAATAACGTTGAGATTTAACGATAAAGGATAGGGAATGAGGGTATTTATCGCTATATTTTTACTTTGTGCGGCGCTTTTTGCCGATAGCCTAGATCAAATCAGACAAAACGGCGTCATTCGCATCGGAGTGCGCGATGCTCATCCGCCGCTTTGCGAGTCTAGCGGCGGCAAATTTGAAGGATTTGAGATCGATCTTGCAAACGCTATTGCTAAAGAAATTTTCGGCAAAAAAGAGGGCAAAATCGAGTTCATCCCACTAAGCGTAAACGATAGAATTCCATTTTTAGAGGCAAATAAGCTTGATTTGGTTATCGGTCTATTTAGCATCACCAACGAACGAAAAAGAAAGATCGATTTCTCCCTCCCATACCTCTCCGTAAATTTAGGCGTATTAACGCGCAAAGCCGACGCTTTTACCGATATCGCGCAGCTTCATGATAAAAAGATCGTATTCGAAGGCGACGCGACAGTAGCAGAGAAATTTTTCAAAACCAAGGGATTTAAAAATTTAGGCCATTGCGCTTCGGCTAAGGAATGTTACGAAATGATTCGAAATGGCGATGCGGACGGCTATATAAACGACAATCTCATCGTGCTTGCATATTCCGTCATCGATGATACTTTGGAAGTGCCGTTTAAAAACCTAGGTCCTAGCGATTTCATCGGCATCGGCGTGCAGAAAGATAACAAAGAACTACTTGATTTCGTCAATGCAGAGCTCATCAAGCTGAGCAAAGAGGGCTTTTTCAAAAAAGCCTACGAGCAGAGCTTTGATCCATTCTATCGCGGTACGGCGGATAAGAAATATTTTCTGCTAGATGGAATTTATAATATGCTCTAAGAGCTTGCTTTAAATTTTTAAGTCCAGCTTTTAGAATTTTAGTAAATAAAATTTCCCGCTTCGTTTGAAAGCGGAAGAGATATTAAATTTAAGGATTTGCCATGAAATTGCTTCTTGCAATGTTGCTACCATTTATCGTTGCTTTTGCCGATAGTCTGGAACAGATAAGATCAAAAGGCGTCGTTCGCATCGGCGTTTACGACGGACAGCCTCCTTTTAGCGAGCTAAACGATGGAACTTTCGAGGGCTTTGAAGTTACGATGGCACAGGCCATAGCAAATGATCTTTTCGGCGAAAAAGGCGGCAGAATCGAACTTGTGCCGATGAAGGTCGAGGATAGAATTCCAGCATTAGTAAACAACCGCGTAGATATCGTCATCGCTACGATTACCATTACGCCTGAACGTGCGCAGCAGATCGATTTTTCAACACCGTATTTTTCGGTAAATCTTGGAGTTTTAACCCGCAAGGCCGATAGAATAAAATCCTTAGCCGATCTGAAAGAGAAGAGAATTTTACTCGAAAGCGGCGGTACGGGCGAGGCATTTTTTAAACAAGAAGGCTTTGGAAATTTTACATTTTGCAAGATCGCTAGAGAGTGCTACCGCATGCTAAAAGACGGCGACGTGGACGCCTACGCGACCGATAATCTCATCGCAATGGCATATCCAGTAGTCGATAGCGAGGTAGAAGTACCGCTTAAAACTCTAGGCAAGCCCGATTTCATGGGTATTGGCGTGCAGAAGGGCAATAAAGAGCTACTGGATTTCGTCAATGCAGAGCTTATAAAGCTAAGCAAAGAAGGCTTTTTTGAAAAGGCATACGAGGGAACTTTTAATCCATTTTATCACGGCGCTGCGGATAAAAGATATTTCTTGCTAGATGGAATTTACAGCTTCTTGTAGGATTTGCGGCTTATTTTAAAATTTATCACGCAAGATTTATCTCGTAAATTTTATCTCCTGCTTGCTATGCTTTAGCTCTTGCAGCCATGGATCACATAAAATTTATCGCGCAATATTGCTTGTTTAAATTTTTCAAAAAAGCTTTTTCGCGGGCGAAACGGCATTTATAAAAAATTCCGCTCGTTTAAAAATTTACCCTGCATAAATTCCATGGCAGCTTGAAATTGCTAAAATAAATTTAGCTCAGATTTTTATTATTTCAAATTTTACTAAAAATCCTCTTGCTAGGATTTTTTACCACTTGCAATCCGCTCAAAATGCCCCCCCCAAAAAAAGGATTAAATTTCATAGCCAGGAATTTATTCTGCACAAAGAGTGAATTTTTATTACTTAAAATTACAAATGAAGCCCCCCCTCTTTTAAAAACCGATCAGTGATTTTCATATTGCAAACTGATCTATTTTTATGTATAATCGCAAACTTTATGAATTTTAAAGGATCAATATATGAAAAAATCCATCTGTTCCTCTATGCTTAGCCTCGCAGCGGTGCTCGCACTAGCGCCCGCACAAGCGCTTTGCAATGCAGATTCTAATCCGCCGCTTATCCATACCCATAATAACCTCTATTCGGCGGGATTTAGCGGCAATACTAGCGGCAGCGGTAGCACCAGCCCGAACGGCAATATTACGACGATTACGGGCGTTGCAAGCGGCGGGACGGACTACTCTGGCAGCGTGATTTACGGCGGAGGAAGCGGCGATGGAATTTCGGGCTTTACCGAGTTAAACTCCGCCTCCAACAATAGACTTACGATTAGAGGCGCAAACGCTTACGTGGGTATCGCAATAGGCGCCGAGGCCAAGGGGGTATCGGATAATTACGTGAGCTTGGAAAACGGCTCTAAGGTAAATTTGGTTGTAGGCGGGCAAGGCATAGCGGCGTCAAAAACGGGCAACGAAGGCGAAGCGACGCGAAATCAGGTTTTCGTGAAATACGGCGCCGAAATTACGGGAAATGCCGATAACTTCGGCGGCAGCTCAAATAGACATTATAATATCATCGGCGGCAGAAGCGGAGCGGACAAAGAAGCCTCCTCTAACGCCGTAACAATCGACGGAGGCACTATCGGTAACGGCTCCGTTACAAACGTAATCGTAGGCGGCATAGTAAGCGGTAGCGGTGATGCCGTATCGAATAGAATAACTATCAAAAGCGGCACATTTAGAGGGAACTTCGATATATTCGGCGCTCAATCCTCCACGGGAAAAAGCAGCTACAATAGCGTCAATATAACGGTGCCTTATTATGGCAGCACAAATACTATCACTCTAAACGGAAACGGTAGAATTTGGGGCGCAGCGGGCGGAAGTGGAAACTCTAGTGCAAACTCCGTAACCATAAACGCAAGACTAAAAGCGCAAAATTACCAAGTAGTAGGCGGTCAAGCAAATAGCGCTAGCGTAATGAGTGCAAATCGCGTAGAAATCAACAACGACGATGCAATCGTAGGCAGCGTCACAGGCTCTTTGGGCGGCGCCTCAAGCTCGCGAAGCGTAGTTGATCTTATAAAAGGTACAGTAAAAGGCGATGTCGCGGCAGCAAACAGCATTGCAGGCGAATCGGACGGCGATAGAGTTACTCTAGGAGCGTCAGACTCCAACAAAGGCGTGCACGTAGGCGGCAATGTCTATGGCGCACGTGCAGGAAGCGTCAAAAACGCAGTCGTTTATATCAATAAAGAAAGAACGACGATAGCAGGAGACGTCTTTGCGGGCTACGCTACAAGCGGCAGCGTCGAAAATAGTAACGTAAATTTTAGAGGCGGCACTATAAGCGGTACAATCTACGGCAGCAATAAGCCTACGGATAAAACTAATACCTTACATATAGAAAATTGGGTCGGCGGCGGCATTAAAAAAGCTAAAGACATTAAAAATTTCGGCTCTATAAATTTCAATGATTTATACTCCACGATCGAAGCGGATGCGCCGCTTACTCTAACCACTAATGGTAATACGAATTTAAACGGTACAAAGATAGAGGGTATAAAATCAGATCTTGGCGAAGGAAAGTACTATCTGATACATAATTCAGGCGGCGGCACGATCACTAGAGCCGCACAAACCGTGCAAGATAATCAAATTTATACGATTACCGACAAAGACCACTATCAAATCACCGGCACTACGATCGAGGTCGAAAACAGCAAGAATTTAATCATGCAGAAAGGCACACTAACTCGCTCTTGGATAGATCCCAACTTCGATCAAAGTGAGCTAATGCAAAATCAAAATTCCAACAAGGCTGCGGGCGCTACTGAGCTATTCGGCAATAAAGGAAACACCGTAATAGTAAAAGAGGGTGCAGGCAATCTAGGCGGCAAAAACATAAGCTCGGGCAGAGACGACGCTACCGACGGAAGCAACAGCATCCACGATAACTACGCCAAGATCAAGGGCGGAAGCAGCATAGGCGAGATCGACGGCGGGTATTCAAATTCCGCTACCCCACAAGAAATTTATAATAACCACGTAACCTTCGAAGCAAGCGGAATAGACGTGGGGTATGTAAATGCAGGCATCACTCATAGCAGTAGCGGAGGCGGGGACGTCCACGATAATAGCGTAACTACGAATGCTACGATAATCCACAATAGCATTTACGGAGGCAATACTAGCAACGGAGAAGCTAAGTCCAATATCGTAACGATAAACAACGGCAGCGTAGGAGCAATGGCGGTAGGCGGCAAGGGAAACAGCGCGATTTCCAACACCATAACTCTTAACTCGGTAAACGTAGGCGGAAGCGTATACGGCGGAAAGGCTAGCGGCACCGCCTCCTCCAACACTGTAAATTTAAACGGCAACACGCAAGTTGCTGGCAACGTATACGCAGCGGAAGCCGCTAGCGGCAGCAACAACGTAGTAAATTTCAGAAGCGGTAGCGTAGCAGGCACGATATACGGCGTATCTAGTGCAAACGCTAGCAATTCGGGCAATAGCCTAAATATCCTATCTTCAAACTCCGGCAATGGCCTAAATGCAGGGAATTTTGCAAATTTCAATAAATTAGAATTCAACTTAGCTTCTCTTAGCGAGATTAAAAACGACGTTTCATCAAATGCTAAAAGAGCTTTAAGCTTGACAGGTTCTGGCAATACTGATCTAAGCGGTACCGATATATTTGTAAACTCGACAAGCGAATTTAATGCTTTAAACAATGCAAGCTATCCAAATGGCGATAATAAGAAATACACACTTGCCTATAAAAGCGGAGGCGGTAAATTTACCGGATATGATCCGCGCTTTAAAGATAAAGGCTACGTAACTCAGCTAAATAAAAACTATGTCATAAAAGATGCCAATACCTTTAGCAGAAACATAGGCGGTATGCATATAAGCGAGGATGAGAAGGAACTTTATATCCAAAAGCTTATTAAGACTAACGAGAGCATAAATGGGGATTTCGATGCGGATGAGCTGCAGAAGTATCTTGGTGCCGGCGGTCTTAGCGGAAATAACATAGACATAGGCAAAGCGGGGGAGGATAAGAATTTTAACGCTAGAAATATCCATGCAGCAGGCGCAAATAATACGTTAAATTTTATCAGTGGTCACAATGTAGGCTCAATAAGCGCAAGCGGTAGCGGCAACACCCTTAACATAGGAGCTAGCAATAGCTCTCCTGCGGCAGTAAATTCCTTAAGCGCTAAAAATATTAGCGGTTTTGACAAGTTAAATTTCTTCCTTCCTAGCTCTATTAGAGCAGGCGATAGCGTGCTTACCCTAAGCGATCCTACCGCTAACACAGATCTAAGCAACGTAAACAATATCACGGCTTATATCAGCGGAGTAAGCGGTCCGATTAATCCAAGCAGCGAGATTCATCTAATCAATAAGCAAGGAAGCGGCAGCCTTATAGCTCCTAACGTAGCCAATATGCACGCAACGCTAAATGTAGGGGTAAGTCTAAGCTACAGCCCTAAAATTTATCAAAGCGGCAATTATCTAAATTTAGGCTTTGATGTTTCCTCGGCTCCTAGCGCGCGCGTAAATTCTAATACCAAATCCTTCGCAGAAACCCGTGCCGCAAGCTTAGCCAGCTTAAAGAGCGG
>NZ_CALGPY010000003.1 GCF_937959485.1 uncultured Campylobacter sp. | reverse complement strand
GAGGCTGCGCCCGAACCTACGCGAGGCGACGGGCCCGAAAATATATCTCATTTTTACTCCGATATTTGATTTGCGGGGTTTGCTTGCGCGCAGAATTTTGCTTTGAATTGCGCTTTGCGGAATTTAATTTGCAAAATTTTAATTTGAAATTCTGCCTCGTGAAATTTTACTGAAATTTGCTTTTAGAAATTTAACTAGAAAATCCTGCTTTTAAATTTTACGTAGCAAGTTTATACCGATCTTAAGCCTCGCGCCAATAACGCTTTGTATCGAGCTTTTAAAATTCTACGTAGCAAATTTATGCCTTGAAATTTAACTTCCGTGCGCTGAAATTTGGCGCCGCTTTTATGTGAAATTTCATTTCTGCGCGCCGCCCCGCTACGGTCAAATTTTAAACTTAGAGTTTTGAATTTATCCTTAAATTTAGGGCGCTGTGCGAAATTCATATAAAAATCCGCCTTATGTGCGGACGAGTGAGCTTTGAAATTCCAAAATCCCTAGAATTTCGCTAAAATTACGGGCAAATTCAAAGAGGGGCGAAATTTTGACTATTTATGATTTAGAGCGCCTGCGACTGGACGCGAAAAAGCACGTGGAGCAGCTAAAGTTTATCGTCGCCGTAAGCACGATCGTCTTGTTTGCGGTGTTCGGCGCTATCGCGTATTTTGCAGATAGGCAGGGCGCGCAGAGCTTTAGCGCGACGATGCTCGTGCTGCTGGCGGTCGCCTCGCTCGCCGTAAGCCTTAAAGAGGTGCACTTAAGTGGCTGGCAAAAGGATCTCATCGGCACGGAAAATATCTTAAAGTTCGGCGCGGTCGCGATCTCGTTTTTGATATTTAAATACTCCGCGGCCTTGCCGCAGGCGTTGATAAGCTTAGCCGCGCTTGCGCTCGCGGTGTGGCTAGCGGCGCGGCTTTACGCGCTCGGCGTAAGAAGCGTGCAAGATATCTTTACCGGGCGGTATCGCCAAAGCTATAAGCAGCACTATCTGGCGCCTTTCGTGCGCGAGCTCGGCTACGAATACGTCTCCTACGGCAGCGTGCCGTTTTGGCGCGTGGTGCAGAGCGATCTGTTCGAGTTTATCGAAAATCTGCGCGGCAACGACCGCGTGGGCGGCGCGTGGCAGGGGGTGAGCTTCGAGTTTAGCGACGTGAGTTTTTTTCATCAAAATTTGCAGCACGAGCTCGTGGGGGCGTTTTTCGTAGCGGAATTTAACAAGCGTATCATTGCACCCGTTTTCATCTATCCGCGCGAGATGCAAAATAAGCAGCACGTAGGTCTAAAGCCCGTTGCGATGGATAACGTGGAATTTGCCGCGCGCTACAAGGTGCTTAGCGACGAGCCGCAAAACGCGATGTATGTGCTAACGCCCGCATTTATGGAGCGATTTTTGGCGGTGGGCGACGCGATGGGAGCGCAGATCTGGGCGAGTATCAGAGAGCGGCGGATCCATATTTTCGTGCACACCGGGCGCGATAATTTCGAGCCTAGCGTATATGAAAGCGTGCTGCGCCGCGACCCCGCAGGCGAGATAAAGAGTGAAATTTTAAACTTTTTGAGTATCGTTAAAATTTTAAAACTGAACGTGAGGATTTGGATTTAATAAAATTTAAGCGGTATTTTTACTAAAAATTTTTAACTCTTAAAAGATAATTCGGCGCGTCTAGGTCTTTATTAAATTTTGATTTCATACGAGGCTATTTTCTAAATATTTATCGCTTAGCTGCTTATCAAATTTTTGCTTTACGTCTAAAACCTGCTCTTTACTCCTAGCTTATATAAAAATTTGCGGCTGGATTTTGTCTAAATTTTTACCCGTTTTTAGCAGAAAATAGGTTTTTAGCTCCTTGTATTCGTTGCTTGTTAAAATCGAGGCGTCGATAATAAAATGCTTATCAAAAATGATCAAACTATCGCCGCTTAGCATATCCAGTCCAAGTCCTAGCCCGTTTATTATCCTAAAAATCAGCAATGGAAGCATGCCGAGTCCAAATGCTATCGGCACTATGAATGGGGCTATCGCATAGCCCTTAAAGTAAAAAACCGTAGACATCAAAACGAAGTAGATCATAACGACGCAAAATCCAAACTTTTTTGTAGCGATCGGTGATTGAAATTCGGAAGGTCCGAAGGTTCGTTTAATATCCACGATATTTGATAGTTCTATCTTAAATAAGATCAAATTTTTCTTCGTAGAAAAATACTCTATGGCGGAATTTTTAAATTTAATATAGCAGCTTCCTAGCTCTTTTGGGCGCCTGGTTAGCTCTCCGGGATGCCTATATGGAGAGAGGTATGAAATAATATCTAAAAGAAATAGAAACGGCAGGTATAGTTTTATCATTTCTATCGCGTTGTCTTTGATGATTATCGGATATTTGTCGTAATCCCTAGACTTGGCCTTTTCTAGCGTAGTGCTGATTTTAAATTTATTCAAATTTAGCTCTTTATAAGTAGAATTTCAAAGCGTTTTATATGTTCCCAAATAGGATGGCAGCGCGCAAGTGCGGCGGATAATCCACTATCCGCCGTAGTACGGCTCGCAAAACCGCGTCACAGCTCAAAATCAAAACCCGTCTTGCAAAAGCAAATCCGCGGCTCGTAAATCCGCGGTCTGCAAAATCCATAGTTCGTAAAATTATGCCGTGCCGTCGGTTCATAAAATCGCAGTTTGAAAACCACGCCGCAAAGCCAGCTCAAAATCACGCCCTGCAAAAACCGCGCCGTGCTGCTAGTCTGCAAAACGCGCCTCTTAAAGCGTAAAAAACCGCGGCGCCCCGCTAACTCGTAAAATTTTGGCTCGCTAAAGTCGCGCTGCGCCGCGGGCTGATAAATCACGGCTCGCATAAACGCAGCACAATACGCGCAAAAATAAAATCCGCGGCTTGCAAAATCAAGCCGCAGCATTCAAAAGCGAGCTTAAGCTTTTGGAATTCTAATCTTCTGCCCCGGATAGATGAGGTTCGCGTCCTTGATAACCTCGCGGTTGGCGTCGAAAATAATCTTGTATTTATTCGCGTCGCCGTAGAATCTCTTCGCGATTTTAGATAGGTTATCGCCCTTCACGATGGTGTAGTAGTTCTCGGCGCTATCCTCTCTAATGCCCTCGATCTGCACGTTTTTAATGCCTGCGGTGTTGCCCGCGATGAGGGCTGCTTTTTCGAGAGTTTCCTTATCTGCGTTGCCGCTGATTTTGACGGTGTCGCCCTGCACCTCGACCTCTAGCCCCTCTACCGGCGTCGAGCTGAGATTGGTGGCGATCTCGTCTTTTACGTGCTTAGCGTCATCGCCTAGACCTAGTAGTTTCTTGCCTGCTTCGGCTACGAATGAAAGTAAACCCATTGTTTTCTCCTTTGGTTAAAGTGGCGAAATTTTATCTTAAATTTACCAACGATCAGCTTAGACGCATATCCTTACGGCTCCGCCCTAGCCCAATGATGCAACCTACTGCGCTCACTCTATGCGCGACGGCAGGTTTTCAGACCATCATCGCCGCGCCCATCGATTCAGATTTGCAGCGTATGAATTATAAGCGTTGCGACTACGCTAAATTTTTCGTCAGTAAATTTCTAGCGATCACGGCGCATACGATGCTAAAAACGACGACCGAATATGAGTTGAGATTTAGCCCGCAAAATCCCGCGCTTAGGGCAAAGGCGCAAAGCGGCGCGTTTAGGTTGATCGCTAAAAAGGCAGCCCCTCCGCAAACGCCTGCCGCACTTAGGCTAATAGGTAGAATTTCGCCGATCGCAAACCCCGCGCATAGCCCTAAAACTGCGCCTAGCGCGAAACTCGGCGTGAGCGTGCCGCCGTATCCGCCGCAGCGAAAGATCATCAAAATGCAAAACGCTTTGCAAAGCAAGATCGCAAGCAAATACGGACTAAAGGATGCGGAGTTGAAAGCAAACTGCGCTGCAGAGCGTCCATTGCCTAAAATTTCTGGTACGTATGCACCGATCACTGCGGTAAGCACGAATGCAAATGGTAGTGTAAGCGCGATCTTGAGGCTTTTTATGCGCAGCTTTTCGCACAAGCGCACCCCATCTTGAAAGTATTTCGCCGCGACCCCCGTGACAAGTCCGATTAGCGCTGCTGCGAGTAAATTCTGTGGGGTAGGGGCGAAGTTCGAAACTGCGTAATAAATTTCTTTTGAAGCTCCGAATTCCGCTGTAGCTGTGGCCACCGCACTTGTGGCAAAAGCGCATAAAATCGCTCGAGTATCGAAGCTTTTAAGCAAAATTTCTAGGCTAAAAAGCGCGCCCGCTAACGGGACGTTATATGCAGCGCCCAGTCCCGCTCCCGCGCCGCATGCGATAAATAGCCGAAGCTCATCTCCGCTGATATTTAAGGCGCGGCAAATTTTAGCCGCAAACAAGCCACCTAGCTCGCGCGGAGCAGCCTCACTGCCTACCGGTGCGCCCATGGCGATGGCTACAAGCTGCAAAACCGAGTGGATTAAATTTTGCCAAAACGGCGGATTTCGCCCATCCATCATCGAAGCTACGTTTAAAAAGGGTTTTAGCCTTATCAGTAGAATTCTAATTAAAGTTACGATTGCACCGGCTGCGAGGACGCTAAGAAAGCGCCTAAGCGCAGTGGTTTGCTCCGTGATAATGTGAAATTCCTCATCATTATGCCCAAAAGCAAAAGTTTCAATTTCGTTGATGCCGAAGTTTAAGAGCCCTGCGCAAAGCCCCATTATAACGCCTATCGCAAGGATCGCTAGAAAGAATTTAGTACTCAAAATATGCCTTTTTGAAACGCATAATTATATAAAATTTTAGCTTTAAAAAATCCTTACCGTGCATATAAAAGCAGCTAAAACGCGAGTAAATTTTAAAACAATGGCTAAGAATTTATATCGTCTCTGCGGGTAAATTTTGCGCAAAATTCTATGAAGCGTAGGCAGAGGCGGAATTTTATTTACGTAATTGCGCGAGTAAAATTTACGTAGATTTTATATCACGCGTAGAAAATTTAATAAAATTTCGCATCGCGCGGGAGGATAAAATTCTATTTGAAATTTCTTGTCGCGAGGACAGGCGAAATTCTACGTAAAATTTAAATCTATCCGAGCGGGTAAAATTTTAAATTGAGTAAGCGAGAAAATTTTGCAGAGGACGCGTGGGATTTCGCGCAGAATTCTAATTTACGAAAGAGGGCAAAATTCCGCGTAGAATTACGATCCGCGTAAGTGAGCGAAATCTCGCGTGCAATTCTAAGCCGCGAGGCTAGGCAAAATTATGCGCGAAATTTTAATTTGCGTGAGTCATAAAATTTTGCGCCCCCTCGCGGACAAATTTGCTTAGGATTTTGCTATTTTTTCCAAATATCGTCGTTTTTACCAGCTGCGGGCGCGCTTAGCTTTTTATCCAGAGCCGAAATTTTATCCGCGAGCTTTTGTGCGCCGCCGAAAATTTCATCTTTTTTCGGAAGCCCGAAGTGAAATTTAAAGCCTACGCTATCTCCGATGCTTGCAAGTAGCGATTTGGGCGCATTTGCGATCGCGTCTTTAAAAATCGCCGCATCGATTCCGAGCTCGGCTAAGTTTTTTAACGCCCGCGCAGAGCCGATAAACATCGCGATCTTGGCGTCGAAAAGATAATCGTTGGCTAGCTTTTGCGCGGCCGCGGCAGATTTTTTATCCACGACGATGAAGCGCGCGCCTGCGCCGTTTGCGAGTAAAATTTCATTTACATCATTCGTAATAACGCTAAATTTTTTCTGCGCCTTTTGCGCGGCGTCGATGAGCCTGTCGTTAAATTTAAAGAGCAGATTGTCGTATTTGAAAACTTCGTCGCCGTTTTTGATGAGATACAGCGGCTCGTAGGGCACGAGCGCGTGGCCTAGGATGATCATTTGCCGCCCCTTAGTTTGGCTTCGCAGGATTTGCAAAGGCGCTTTTTGTCGCGCAGAGTAAGCTCGTCGCTGCTAAAGTACGTCCCGCACTCGTCGCACGCCAAAAGCTCGGTCGTATCATCCTTTTTCTTTACGCGAAATCTAGGCACTATCAAAAAATATATAAGCGCCGCGATAACGGCGACGGCTAGAATTTTTCCCATTATTTCACTCCTTTGATCACTAAAAATTTTCTATTTTTCAAAGCGTTTTCGCCGCTAAAAATTTCGTAGCTCGCGCTCGTAAATTCCTTGCGGAATTCCGCCGCTTCCGACTCTGCGCCCGAGCCTTTGTAGAGCAAAAACGTCGTGTTTTCGTCGTAAAAGCCGCGGCAAATTTCAATTAAGCTTCGCGCGCTCATCAGCGCTCGCGAGCTTATCAGATCGGCGCGCAGCTTTGCGCCGTCTTGCACGCGTTCGGCGTGGATTTTTACGTTAGCTAGCGCAAGACTAACCTTCACGTAGGTTAGAAACGCCGCTTTTTTTTGATTTGGCTCAAACAGATGCCACTCGCATAGCGGCAGCGCAAGCGCTAAAAGAATCCCCGGAAAGCCCGCTCCCGAGCCGATGTCGCACGCGATGCGCGGATAGCGCGGTATGAAATTCGCTCCGCTTAGGCTGTCGCGCACCACCGCGTCCAAATCGTCGTAATTCGTGAGGCTATGCACGCGGTTAAATTTTTGCAGACAGGCTTTAAATTTAGCGACCTGTTCGCCAAAGCTCTCGCCCGGCGCAAGCTTCACAGCAGATGCCCCATCTGCTCTTTTTTGACGCGCAGATAGTTTTCGTTAAATTTATTTGGAGTGATGATTATCGGCACGCGCGCGACTACTTCGACCTTTAGATCGTGCAGCTTTTGCGGGTTGTTCGTAAGCAGATTTATGCGCGAAATTCCAAAATGAGCGAGTATGAAATCCACGATCTCGTAGGTGCGCTCGTCTGCCTTGAAGCCGAGTTGATGGTTTGCTTCGATCGTATCGAGGCCCTGATCTTGCAGGGCGTAGGCGTTGATTTTATTAAAAAGCCCGATATTGCGCCCCTCTTGACGCAGATAGATCACCATGCCGCCGTGCTCTTCGATATATTTTAGGCTCGCTTCGAGCTGTTCGCCGCAGTCGCACTTTAGGCTGCCGATCGCATCGCCGGTGAGGCACTCCGAGTGGATCCGCACGTTTACGACGCCCTCCAAAGGTTGCTTAAATATCACTAGGTGCTCTTTCTCGCCTTGCTTAAACGACTGAACGCGGAAGCTTCCGAAGCGGGAGGGGAGATTTGCGACCTCTGAAATTTTTATATCCATGCTTAAATTTACTCCGATTGTGATATTATAAATCTCACAATTCTAGCTAAAAAAGGAAAAATAATGTTTAAACGATTTAGGAGACTACGAATAAACCCAGCGCTTAGGGATCTGGTGCGACAAACCGATCTGCAAACCCGCTTTCTAATCTATCCGCTTTTTGTGGTGGAAGGAAGCGGCATCAAAAAGGAGATCGCCTCGATGCCGGGCGTATTTCAGATGAGCTTGGATGAAATTTTAAAAGAGTGCGAGACTCTTTTGTCGCTAGGACTAGATAAAATTTTACTTTTCGGAATTCCTTCGCTAAAGGACAGCATCGGCTCGGACGCGCTAAGCGAGGACGGCATCATCGCGACTTCGCTGCGCGCGATAAAGGCTAAATTTCCAAATTTATTAGTAATCACCGATCTGTGCTTTTGCGAATACACCGACCACGGGCACTGCGGCATCATCGATCATGTGCATCAGACGGTGGATAACGACGCGACGCTTGAAATTTCGGCGCAGCAGGCGCTCATCCACGCCAAAGCAGGCGCAGACATGATCGCTCCAAGCGGCATGATGGACGGTATTATCGCAACTCTGCGAGAGACGCTCGATCGTGGCGGATTTGAAAATTTACCGATTATGGCGTATTCGAGCAAGTTCGCCAGCGGCTACTACGGGCCGTTTCGCGACGTGGCGGAGAGCGCGCCAAGTTTTGGCGATCGCAGCAGCTACCAGATGGATCCCGCAAATAGATTTGAGGCGATCAACGAAAGCCTGCAGGACGAGGCGCAGGGAGCGGACATCTTGATGATAAAGCCCGCGCTTGCGTATCTGGATCTAATCAGAGACCTGAGAGAGCGCACGCTGCTGCCGATTTGCGCGTATAACGTAAGCGGCGAATACTCGCTTTTGCAGGCGGGCAAGAAGGCAGGCGTGATCGATTATGAGCGCGTGATGATGGAGACGATGATAGGCATAAGGCGCGCGGGTGCTGATATGATCATCACCTATCACGCCAAAGAGATCGCGGAAATTTTAAACTCGCGCAGATAAAATTTTAAGAATTTTGGAATTTTAAAATTTCACGGCAGCGGCGAGACTTGGTTTTTGAAATTTACTTCGCGGCACGTAGCGTAAATTTAAAATTTTAAAGCCGAATAAAACGCTACGTAAGCGAAAACAGTGTAAAATTTAACCAAAAAGGAGCGATGTGAGGCACTTTCTTACGTTAAACGATTTTAGCAAAGATGAAATTTTGCAAATGCTAAATTTAGCGTTTGAGATTAAAAAAGAGGCAAAGGTGCGAAATTTCAAGCCATATTTAAAAGATCAAAAATTAGCGATGATATTTGAAAAAAGCTCGACCAGGACGCGCGTTAGCTTCGACGTAGGGATGAACGAGCTAGGCGGGCACGCGCTGTTTTTGAGCAGTCGCGACATCCAGCTCGGGCGAGGCGAGCCGATCAAAGACACCGCGCGCGTGATTTCGCGAATGTGCGATCTAATCATGGCGCGCGTAAATCGCCACGAGACGCTAATGCAGCTCGCGGAATTTAGCCGCGTGCCGGTGATAAACGGGCTAAGCGATAAATTTCATCCCGTGCAGCTAATGGCGGATCTCATGACGATCGTGGAGCGCGGTATTGAAACTCCAAAGATAAAAGCCGCGTACGTGGGCGACGGCAACAATATGACGCACTCGTGGCTGATGCTTGCCAGCAAGCTTGGCTTTGAGCTGCGAGTGGCGACGCCCGTGGGCTATGAGGCTGATCCGCAAATACTAGCGCAGGCGCAAGAAAATGCTAAAATTTCAGGCGCCAAAATTTTAATAACGAACGATATAAAAGAAGCCGTAGCGGGCGCAAACGTCGTGACGACTGATACTTGGGTTTCGATGGGGCAAGAAGCCGAAAAGGAGCAAAGAATTCGCGATTTCGCGGGCTTTTGCGTAGATGAAAGCTTAATGGCTCTAGCAGGTAGCGGCGCGATCTTTTTGCACTGCTTGCCGGCGTACCGCGGATACGAGGTGAGCGAGGCCGTGTTTGAAGCGCACGCGGATGAAATTTTTGCAGAGGCGGAAAATCGCCTGCACGCGCAAAAGGGCGTCATGGTCTGGCTGGATCAAAAAAGATAATTTTAGGAGAAAGCATGGAAGAAAAAGAGAAAGCGCTAAAAAAGATCGACAAAGCGAGCGAATTTTTTGGGTTAGATAGCTCGAAAAGGACGGTTTTTGAAATTTCGCAGGGCGAGGACAACGAGAAAAAACTCACTTTAAAAAGCGGCTCGTGGAGCGACGAGGAGCCGTGGTTCGGCATCGACGAAAATAACGAAGTGCATACGATGATCTCGATAAAATCGCTTGCAAATCTCATCGCTGCGACCAAAAACGCGATGCAGGAAAATTTTAACCTCAAGCTTGAGCGCTCGATCTTGCAGCATACGCCGGTAGATTTCGGCGACGCGTGGATCGTGTGTATGGACGAGATCAGAAGGCTAACGGGCGCAGATCCGAGTGCGAAAAGATTAAGCCTAGACGTCGATGCCGTCGTCTCGCGCGTAAAAAGCTTGCATCCGAACCTTTTTATCGACATCGAAGAGCTTATCAAAACCAAGGCGGGCGGCCGTGAATAGCATAGACTTCGACGCTTATGCGAAATTTTCGCGCCCGGGACCGCGCTACACGAGCTATCCGACCGCTTTGGAATTTAGCGAAAGCTTCAACTACGACGGGTATTTGAACGAGCTAAAAAATCAAAAAAGCTCCACGCCGCTGTCGCTTTACTTTCACATGCCGTTTTGCCGCTCCGCCTGTTATTTTTGCGGCTGCAACGTAATCTACACCGGCAAGCGCGACAAGATGGATCGGTATTTGGACTATATCGAGCGCGAGATGCAAATTTTAAGCGGCGTAGTGGACGGTTCGCGGCAAGTCGTGCAGATGCACTTCGGCGGCGGTACGCCTACGTATTTTAGCGCCGAACAGCTCGCGCGCCACATAAAAAATATCAAAAAATATTTTAAAAATTTCAGCCCCGAAGCCGAAATTAGCTGTGAGATCGATCCGCGGTTTTTAAACGCCGAGCAGCTTGACGTGCTTGTTTCAAACGGCTTTAACCGCATCAGCTACGGCGTGCAGGACTTCGACGAGCGCGTGCAAAAGGAGATCCACCGCATCCAGCCTTTCGAGCTTACGAGGGACGTCATAGCTATGGCGCGCGAGAGAGGGATAAAATCGATAAATATGGATCTCATTTACGGTCTTCCGTATCAGAGCCTAGCTAGCTTTAAACGCACGCTGGAGCTTGCGCTTTCGCTTGATCCGGACCGCTTTGCGATCTTTAACTACGCGCACGTGCCGTGGATCAAAAAATCTATGCGTAAATTTGACGAGACGACCCTGCCCGAGCCGAAAGTAAAGCTTGAAATTTTAAAGCTTACACACGATTTTTTAAGCGCGAACGGATATGAGATGATCGGCATGGATCACTACTCAAAGCCCGCCGATGAGCTTCATGCCGCGCTTAAAAACGGCTCGCTGCACCGTAATTTCCAGGGCTATACGACCAAGGGCGGCGCCGATCTGATCGGTATCGGGCTGACTAGCATCGGCGAGGGCGCGCGCCACTACGCGCAAAATTTCAAAGATATGGACGCATATGAAGCCGCGATCGATGCGGGCAGGCTGCCGTATTACAGGGGCGTTTTGCTAAATGAAGAGGATCTGCTGCGCAAAGAGGTGATTATGGGGCTGATGAGTAATTTTTGCGTCGATATAGAGGCGATCGAGGAGAAATTTAAGATAAAATTTTTCGAGCATTTCGGCGCGAGCCTAAAGCAGCTTGAGGCGCTAAAGGATTTCGTACAAGTCTCGCCGCATAGAATTTCCGTAACGCCTACCGGCACGCTTTTGATTCGCAATATCGCGATGTGTTTTGATGAGTATATGGTTAAAAATTTGGGCGAGAAGCGCTTTTCTAAAACTGTTTAAGCGGCGCGGCTATGAGTAGGGCAAAGCTTGGAGCGTTCGATTTTGCGGCACTTAGCGAGCGTTGCGTAAAATGTGGTAAATGCATCCAAGTCTGCACGATTCATGGCATTAACGGCGATGAAGTAACGAGCCCACGCGGATTTGTGGATCTTTTGGGCGCTTACGGCAGAAATGAGCTAAAGCTTGATAAAAACACTAAGAAAATTTTTGAAAGCTGCTTTTTATGCACCAACTGCGTAGATATTTGCGGCGAGTCTTTGCCCATAGATACGGCAATCGAGAATGTTCGCGCGCGCATTGCGGAAAAATTTGGCATCGCGTGGTACAAAAAAGCTGCGTTTTGGCTGCTCGGGCACCGTAAAGCGCTGGATCTAGCAGCAGCGCTTGGATACGTGTTTCTTAGCTGTGGCTTTAAGATGCGAAAAGATACGCAAAGCTCTATGTCGCCTAGATTTGACTTGCCACTACTTAAAAAAGAGCGCTTGTTGCCTGCTCCTGCGAAAAAGAGCTTTATGAACTCGCATGCAGAGCTTATCGACAACGGCGGCGAAAAAACTATCGGAATTTTTATAGGCTGCATGGCAAACTACGCTTACACGGGCGTAGGCGAGGCGGTTTTACATATCGCGCGAGCGCTAAAGCTAAACGTAAATTTGATGAAGGAACAAGCCTGTTGCGGCGCTCCTGCGTATTTTACGGGAGATTTTGCGGCGGTTGAACGCGTGGCAAAATTTAATATAGCATATTTCGAAAAAGTCATGCCTGCTCTTGATGCGATTATCGTGCCCGAGGCTACGTGCTCTGCAATGCTGCGGGTGGATTACGCGCATTTTTTTGAAAATGAGCCGCAATGGAAAGCCCGTGCGCAAAAGCTTGCGAGTAAAATTTTTATGGCGAGCGAATACTTTTATAAATTTACAAACTTAAGTGATCTTTTGATGCGCCGCGGCAAAAGGGCTTTAGCGATTACTTATCACGATCCGTGCCATGCCCGCAAAATGCAGGGTATTTGGAAAGAACCGCGCGGCTTGCTCGCTCAAAACTACGAAATAACCGAGATGGATGAGCCTAATAAATGCTGTGGATTTGGCGGTGTGACGATGCAGGCCGAGCGCTACGAGCTCGCGCGCGCAGTGGGATTAGCTAAGGCGCGTGCAATGGCAGATCTGCCTGTGTGCGTAGTTTCCGCCGAGTGCAGCGCGTGCAGGATGCAGCTAAATAACTCGCTTTCTTTAAGTGGCTCGCAGATGAGGTGCGTAAATCCGCTGGAGCTCATCGCTGAAGCGCTTGTGAGCGAGGAAAATTCCAATGGATAAAATTTAACATTTGTGAAATTCCTGCATTTCGTTAGCTTTTTACTCAATTCACATCCTGGGACAAAATTCCGTGCTTTTGAAATTTTGGTTTTTAAAAATTATGATTAAATTTTATCGTTAGCTTGCAGAGGTTGCGGTCTGTGCTTTTGAGCTTTCGGATATATCAGCCTGAAGTGGCGTGCGGTGTGAGCCCATGGGCTTTGCTGCTGCGGTGGGGTTGATTAATATGATTTTAAATACTAAAATTTTGTGGTTTAGAATTTTGTTGAGCGATTTTGCGCAAAATTTTAAGAAGTTGAATTGTAAGATGGATTTTGGCAGAAATTCTAATTTTATGCGGTATTGTTTGAAATTATATGGAATTTGCGGCTAATGGCTGGAATTTTGATTTATTGATTTGCGCGGATTTACTTGGCGCAGCAGGCTTAAAGCGCGAATTTTGAATTTCATAAAATTTTAAGTTAGTTACCTATGCTTCTTGCACTTCGCGGTTTCGACGTTGCGGCAAAATTTCTTTCAAAAATACCAAAGTATGCATAAAATATACTCACAATTTTTAGCACGAGATATTTGGCAAAAAGGCTAAGCTAGCGAGATCATGGATTTAAATTTAATTTTATTCTTGCTCTTTTGCGTCATCTTCAGAGTCCAGCTTTGCTTCTTCGATCAAGAGCCTGTTGGCTTCGGTAGCCTTTTTTATCTCGTTTAAGTTTTCTTCTATCTTATTTAAGCGCTTTTCAAGGGTATTTAGACGCTTTTCGGAGCGGGAGATAAAATAATAAATCAAATAAATCATAAAAACTATTATGATCCAAGGTACGATTTTCATATAAAATTCCTTAAAATTTAAAATTGCGCGCATTATAGCAGAAATTTTATGAAATTTTAAAATAGGCTGTTTTAGCCTTGACAATTGGGGATTTTTCGGTTATAATTGCCACTTCAATTTCAAAATGCTGGTGTAGCTCAGCTGGTAGAGCTACTGCCTTGTAAGCAGTGGGTCGGCGGTTCGATCCCGTCCACCAGCTCCATTTTTTGTAACAGTGTTTGACCAGATTTCATCAAAGGGTGAGATACTCAAGTGGCCAACGAGGGCAGACTGTAAATCTGCTGGCTTTGCCTTCCGTGGTTCGAATCCACGTCTCACCACCATGAATTTTTGATGCGGGATTAGCTCAGTTGGCTAGAGCATCAGCCTTCCAAGCTGAGGGTCGCGGGTTCGAGCCCCGTTTCCCGCTCCACCATTTAGGTTTACTGGGAGCTGTAAAACTTAACTGCTTTTATATGCTTACATAATCTAAATTTTGGTTGCATTGTTGGGTATTGGTAGCGATTTCTCTTTGCCTGAGTTTAGGCTCATATGGCTCAGAGGTAGAGCACTTCCTTGGTAAGGAAGAGGTCGCGGGTTCAAGTCCCGCTATGAGCTCCATAAAATAGAGTCGCTTAGTTTGTTGTGTAATCCACAAATCAATAACGGAGGATATGATGGCTAAAGAAAAATTTAATCGTAACAAGCCACACGTAAACATTGGTACCATCGGTCACGTTGACCATGGTAAGACTACTTTGACAGCTGCTATTTCTGCTGTTCTTTCCAGGAAGGGTCTAGCCGAGCTAAAGGACTACGACAATATCGATAACGCTCCAGAGGAAAAAGAGCGCGGTATTACTATCGCTACGTCTCACATCGAATATGAGACCGAGAAACGTCACTATGCTCACGTTGACTGCCCTGGTCACGCCGACTACGTAAAAAATATGATTACCGGCGCGGCTCAGATGGACGGAGCTATTTTAGTTGTTTCCGCTGCAGACGGTCCTATGCCTCAAACTCGCGAGCACATCTTGCTTTCTCGCCAAGTAGGCGTTCCATACATCGTAGTTTTCCTAAACAAAACCGATATGGTCGATGATCCGGATCTTTTAGAGCTAGTTGAAGAGGAAGTTAGAGATCTTTTAAAAGAGTATAAATTCCCTGGCGACGAAACCCCAATCATTAAAGGCTCTGCCCTTAAGGCTCTTGAGGAAGCTAAGGCCGGACAAGACGGCGAATGGTCTGCAAAGATTATGGAGCTTATGGACGCGGTTGATAGCTATATTCCAACTCCTGTTCGCGATACTGATAAAGATTTCCTTCTTCCGATCGAAGATATTTTCTCGATTTCCGGTCGCGGTACCGTTGTAACCGGTAGAATCGAAAAAGGTATCGTTAAAGTTGGCGATACTATCGAGATCGTAGGTATTAAACCTACTCAGACTACTACCGTCACTGGCGTTGAGATGTTTAGAAAAGAGATGGATCAAGGTGAAGCCGGCGATAACGTAGGTGTTTTATTGCGCGGTACCAAGAAAGAAGAAGTAGAGCGCGGTATGGTTTTATGTAAACCAAAATCGATCACTCCTCATACTAAATTTGAGGGCGAGGTTTATATCCTAACTAAAGAAGAGGGCGGACGCCATACTCCATTCTTTAATAATTATAGACCGCAGTTTTACGTTCGTACGACAGATGTTACCGGTTCGATTACTCTTCCTGAGGGGACCGAGATGGTAATGCCTGGCGATAACGTTAAAATCACCGTTGAGCTAATCGCTCCGATCGCTCTTGAGCAAGGTACGCGCTTCGCGATTCGCGAAGGCGGTCATACTGTAGGCTCAGGCGTCGTTTCGAAAATCATCGCTTAATTTTTTGCAAGCGGAATTTTAAAATTCCGCTTGCTTTTTTATTCAAGGAAACTAAATGGCAAAGAATTCAAGTAGAGTAAAGGTCGGATTGAAATGCTCCGAAAGTGGCGATATTAACTATACTACTTATAAAAATAGCAAAACTACAACCGAAAAACTAGAACTTAAAAAATATTGTCCTAGATTAAAAAAGCACACGCTTCATAAAGAAGTCAAGTTAAAAGGCTAATTGTTATAGGGCAATAGCTCCAACGGTAGAGCGCCGGATTCCAAATCCGATGGTTGGGGGTTCGAATCCCTCTTGCCCTGCCACGAGGATTGGGTATGGAAAAAGTAAAAGAGTATTATAAACAAGCAAAAGTAGAGTTAGATAAGGTAATTTTCCCGACTAAAGATCAAACTAAAACAGCATATATCTCTGTAGTCGTCGTAGTCGTAGTTATCGCACTGTTTTTAGCGTTAGTGGATCTTATTATGTCCGCTTTGATAACGGCCTAAGCAAGGATCGCAATATGGCAAATAAATGGTATGCGATACAAACTTACGCCGGCAGCGAGATGGCGGTAAAGCGCGCGATAGAAGCGCTAAAGCAAGATGAAGCGCTTGAGGCTAAGATTGGCGAAGTGCTAGTGCCTACCGAAGATGTTATAGAGGTCAAAAATACAAAGCAAACCATTAAAGAGCGTAGTTTATATCCAGGGTATTGTTTTGCAAATTTAGATCTGGATACCACTTTATGGCATAGAATTCAGATGCTGCCTAAGGTCAGTCGCTTTATCGGCGAGGCGAAAAAACCCTCTCCGCTACCGGAAAAAGATATCGAGATAATTCTAGAAAAGATTAATAATCGCGAGGCTCCTAAGCCCAAGATTAATTTTGATGAGGGCGAGACGGTTAGGATCGTCGATGGGCCTTTTGCTAATTTCAATGGCATCGTAGAAGAGTATGATATGATCCATGGCAAGCTTCGCCTCAATGTTTCGATCTTCGGACGAAGCACGCCGATTGAAATTTCATACTCGCAAGTTGAAAAGATTATTTAAATTTTATAAGGAGTAAATTTATGGCTAAGAAAGTTATTGGCGAAATCAAGCTGCAAATAGCGGCCGCAAAAGCAAATCCAAGCCCGCCGGTAGGTCCTGCGCTAGGCCAAAAGGGCGTTAATATTATGGAATTTTGCAAAGCGTTTAACGAGCGAACCAAAGATATGGCGGGCTTCAACATTCCTGTTATCATCACGGTTTATGCCGATAAAAGCTTTACTTTCATCACTAAGCAACCGCCTGCGACGGATTTGATCAAAAAAGCGGCGAAGATAGATAAAGGCTCGGACAATCCTCTTAAAAAGAAGGTAGCGTCCTTAACGAAAGCTCAGGTTTTAGAGATCGTCGAGAAAAAGATCGCCGATCTTAATACCAAAGATAGAGAGCAGGCTGCTAGGATTATAGCCGGTTCGGCTCGCTCTATGGGCATTACGGTCACTGACTAGACCTTTTGACCGCTAAGGTTTAAAAAAGCGGTAGCACTTTAATTGCGGAGAAATATATGCCAAAAAATTCAAAAAGATTTAACGAACTTTTAAAAAAAGTTGACGTAAATAAAATTTATAGTGTAGACGAAGCGGTAAGCACAGTAAAAACTCTAGCTTCTGCTAAATTTGACGAGACGGTGGAGATCGCTCTTAAACTAAACGTAGATCCAAGACATGCCGATCAGATGGTGCGCGGCTCGGTCGTTTTGCCTGCCGGTACGGGTAAGAGCGTTCGAGTAGCCGTGATTGCAAAAGACGCAAAAGCTAGCGAGGCTAGCGAAGCGGGTGCCGATATAGTGGGTGCCGATGATCTGATCGAAGAGATTCAAAAAGGAAATATAAATTTCGACGTTCTTATCGCCACTCCAAATTTAATGGGACTAGTCGGTAAGGTAGGTCGTATTCTTGGTCCAAAAGGCGTTATGCCGAACCCTAAAACCGGTACCGTTACTATGGATGTCGCTCAAGCCGTTAAAAACGCTAAGGGCGGACAGGTAAATTTTCGCGTCGATAAGCAGGGAAATATCCACGCAGGCCTTGGCAAGGCTAGCTTTAGCAAAGAGCAGCTTTTAGACAATCTTACGACGTTTATCAAAACCATAAATAAGCATAAGCCAGCGACTGCGAAGGGTAGATACGTAACTCATGCATCGCTTTCACTTACTATGAGTCCTGCGGTTACGCTGGATAATCAAGAAATAATCGATTTAAAATAAAATTTTAAATTTTTATCTTAGATTGGAGATAGCTCAAGGTTTTTAACTTAATTGATCGAAATTTTAAAATTTCGATCGCTTGGCTTGAAATCACCGATCGGAAAGGAGACCTAATGACGAGAGACGAAAAATCAAAGATAGTAGCGGAGCTTGGCGAGGCTTTCAAAGCTAGCGAAGCTATAGTAATTTCCGATTTTAAAGGCCTTAGCGTTAAGCAGCTTGAAGATCTTAGAAATAGCGCGCGTGAAGCGGGCGTAAAGGTTCGAGTTATCAAAAATACCCTAGCTAATATCGCTTTAAAAAATGCCGAAAAAAACGGACTTAGCTTTAAAGATACCAATATCTTCTTATGGGGCGAGCAGCTTTCTGTATGTAAAGTAGCGGCTAAATTTGAAGAGAAAAATGAAATTTTTAAGCTTAAGACCGCTCATATAGATGGAGAAGTAGCTGGCATAGATAAGGTTAGAGCGCTTTCGAAGATGCCTTCGAGAGACGAGCTTATAGCGATGCTACTTCAAGTATGGAATGCGCCGATTCAAAATTTTACGATCGGCTTAAATGCGCTTAAGCAGAAAAAAGAAGCTAGCGCTTAATTAAAATTTAGGAGAATAAAATGGCAATTTCAAAAGAAGACGTTTTAGAGTATATCTCTAATCTTTCGGTGCTAGAGCTTAGCGAGCTAGTTAAAGAATTCGAGGAAAAATTCGGCGTAAGCGCAGCTCCGGTTATGGTAGCCGGCGGCGCAGGTGTTGGCGGCGCAGGTGCGGCAGCGGCTGAAGAGAAAACGGAATTCGACGTCGTATTGCTTGATGCGGGTGACAAGAAAATCAACGTAATTAAGGTTGTTCGCGCCTTAACGGGTCTTGGTCTAAAAGAAGCCAAAGACGCTACCGAGGCTACTCCGTCCGTTCTTAAAGAGGGACTTAACAAAGAAGACGCCGAGAAGGCTAAAAAAGAGCTTGAAGAAGCAGGTGCTAAAGTCGAACTCAAATAAATCGCGGAATTTTAAAATTTCGCATACAAATGTGTGCCGGTGCGTCGCATCGGCACTTCTTTCTTTAAAATACAACTACGAGGTAGTGGAATGTTAAACAGCCTATATTCAGGAAATCGTCTTAGGGTGGATTTTTCAAAGGTTCCCAAAGACATCGAAATTCCGAATTTATTACAACTACAAAAGAAAAGTTTTGATCATTTTTTAAATCTTGATAACTCGGATGGAGAAAGCGGCATAGAGAAGGTTTTCAAAGCCATTTTTCCTATCCACGATGCACAGAATAGACTAAGTATCGAGTATGTAAGTAGCGAAATTTCAAAGCCAAAGTATTCGATTAGAGAATGCATGGAAAGAGGGCTTACTTATTCGGTAAATTTAAAGATGAAGCTTCGTCTGCTCGTGCATGAGCGCGATGAAAAGACGGGCAAAAAAATCGGCGTAAAAGAGATCAAAGAACAAGATATATTCATTCGCGACATTCCTCTAATGACCGATAGAATTTCATTTATCATTAACGGCGTCGAGCGTGTCGTTGTAAATCAGCTGCACAGAAGCCCGGGCGTAATCTTCAAAGAGGAAGAGAGTCCAACCGTTCTAAATAAACTCATCTACACCGCTCAAATAATACCTGATCGCGGCAGCTGGCTATACTTCGAATACGACGTAAAAGACGTACTATATGTGCGCATAAATAAAAGGCGCAAGGTCCCGATCACGATCCTATTTCGCGCACTCGGCTACAAAAAACAAGACATCATAAAATTATTTTATCCTATTAAGACGATCTATATTAAAAAAGGAAAATTCCTGACCGATTTCGATCCGAAAGAATACGCGGGCAGGCTCGATTACGACATTATAAACGAAAAGGGCGAAGTGCTTCATCAAGCAAGCAAGCGCCTAACGGTCAAAAAAGCGGAGAAATTAGCAGAGGATGGATTAAAGCTCATCGAGTATCCGGCTGAAATTTTAGCCGAGCGCTACCTAGCCGATGCCATCGTCGATAAAAATAGTGGCGAGGTACTTTTTGATTCGCTAACTGCGCTAGATGAGGGTAAGCTAGCCAAGATCGCTAACACCGAGAAAAAATTTACGATCGCCAATGACCTAGCTAGTGGCGTAGATACTTCAATCATAAATTCCTTCATTCAAGACGCGGACGCGCTTAAGCTCTTACAACAAAGCGAGGGCATAGACGACGAGAACGATCTGGCAGCGATTAGAATTTACAAGGTTATGCGCCCGGGCGAACCGGTGGTAAAAGAAGCGGCAAAGAGCTTCGTAAACGATCTGTTTTTCAACCCTGAGCGCTACGATCTGACCAAAGTCGGTCGTATGAAGATGAATCACAAGCTGGGTATCGAGGCGCCGGAGTACGTAACCGTATTAACCAGCGAGGATATTATCAAGACGGCGAAATATCTAATTAGAGTTAAAAACGGCGACGGCTTCATCGATGATCGCGATAATCTTGGAAACCGCCGCATCCGCTCGATCGGAGAGCTTTTGGCAAACGAGATGCACCTTGGATTTATCAAGGTTCAAAAGGCGATCAAAGATAAATTTACCAGCATTAGCGGAAATTTAGACGAGCTTATGCCGTATGATTTCGTAAACCCTAAAATCATCACCACTACGCTTATGGAATTTTTCACCGGTGGCCAGCTAAGCCAGTTTATGGATCAGACCAATCCGCTTAGCGAGGTCACGCATAAGCGCCGTCTATCCGCGCTGGGCGAGGGCGGTTTAGTTAAAGAGCGCGCGGGCTTTGAAGTGCGCGATGTCCACCCTACGCACTACGGTAGAATTTGCCCTATCGAGACGCCGGAGGGCCAAAACATCGGTCTGATCAATACCCTAGCGACCTATGCAAAGGTGAATGATCTAGGCTTCGTCGAGGCTCCGTATAAAAAGGTCGTAGACGGCAAGGTTACCGACGAGATCGTCTATCTTACCGCTACGCAGGAAGAGGGGCTTGTAATCGCTCCTGCGTCCGCTAAATTGGACGAAGAGGGCAATATCGTAGAGGAGCTTTTGGAGGTCAGAAAAGACGGCGAAAATATCATGGCTAAGCGCGAGGATATTTCGCTAATTGATCTTTGCTCCGGTATGGTCGCGGGCGTAGCGGCGTCGCTGATTCCGTTTTTGGAGCACGACGATGCTAACCGCGCACTTATGGGCTCGAACATGCAGCGTCAAGCCGTGCCGCTTCTACACTCTACCGCCCCTATCGTTGGAACGGGCATGGAGGCGATTATCGCGCGCGATTCGTGGGAAGCTATCAAGGCTAAACGCGACGGCGTCGTAGAAAAGGTCGATAATAAAAACATATTCATTTTGGGCGAAGACGAGAAGGGACCGTTTATCGATCACTACTCGATGGAGAAAAATTTACGCACCAACCAAAACACTACCTTTTCACAGCGCCCGATCGTGCGTAAAGGCGACGTGATAAAGGCGGGTCAAATCATAGCCGACGGTCCTAGCATGGACGGCGGCGAGCTTGCGATTGGCAAAAACGCCCTTATAGCTTTCATGCCGTGGCACGGTTACAATTACGAGGATGCCGTCGTCATGAGCGAAAAGATGATTCGTGCCGACGAATACACCAGCGTGCATGTTTATGAAAAGGAGATCGAGGCTAGAGAGCTAAAAGACGGCGTGGAGGAGATCACGCGCGACATCCCTAATATCAAAGAGGAGGAGCTTACCCACCTCGATGATAGCGGTATCGTAAAGATTGGTACTCACGTAAAGCCGGGCATGATCTTGGTAGGCAAGGTAACTCCGAAGGGCGAGGTCAAACCGACGCCTGAAGAGAGGCTTTTACGTGCGATCTTCGGCGAGAAGGCGGGACATGTGGTAAATAAATCTCTCTACGCTACCGCTTCGATGGAAGGCGTGGTGATCGACGTTAAAATTTTTACCAAAAAGGGCTACGAGAAGGATCCACGCACGAACAAAGCCTATGAGGATGAAAAAACCGAGCTCGAAAGGGAGCATCACGACAGGCTTTTGATGCTCGATCGCGAGGAGATGCTAAAGGTAGTAGCGCTACTTTCTAAAAGCGCTTTGCAAAGCGATCAAAGCCTAAATAAAAAAGATTATAAAAAGGGCGATAAGGTTAGAAAAGAGGAACTTGAAAGCTCCAACCGCTTTACGTTAAATTCCTTCGTCAAGGCTTATTCTAAAGCTGTTCAGAAGGAATACGAGGAGCTAAAAAATCACTTCCAAAACGAAAAGCGCAAACTCAAAGAGGAGCATGACGAAAAAATCGAAATTTTAGAAAAAGACGATATTTTGCCAAGCGGCGTCGTTAAGCTCGTAAAGGTCTATATCGCTACTAAGCGCAAGCTAAAAGTGGGCGATAAGATGGCGGGCCGCCACGGAAATAAGGGCATCGTTTCAAATATCGTTCCTGAGGTCGATATGCCGTATCTGCCTAGCGGACAGCGCGTGGATATCGTGCTAAATCCTCTCGGCGTTCCAAGTCGTATGAATATCGGTCAGATAATGGAAAGCCACTTAGGTCTTGTAGGCTGGCGCTTAGGCGAGCAGATCGCTAAAATTTTAGAGGAGAAAACGGGCGAATGGATAAAAACCCTTCGCGCCAAAATGATTGAGATCGCAGGCGTTTCCAAACTAATGCAGGCTAAAAAAACGCTTGAAAAGATCAGCGACGAAGATCTTTTGAAATACGCTAGAGACTGGGCTAAGGGCGTTAGATTTTCCGCTCCGATATTTGAGGGTATCGTGCCGGAGGATTTCAAAAAGCTATTTGAAATGGCGGGCATCGATCAGGACGGCAAGACCGAGCTTTACGATGGTCGCACCGGCGAAAAGATCAAAGAGCGCGTAAACGTGGGCTGCATGTATTATCTCAAGCTGCACCACCTAGTCGACGAAAAGGTTCACGCAAGAAGCACCGGTCCTTACAGCCTAGTTACGCAGCAGCCGGTCGGCGGCAAGGCGCTATTCGGCGGTCAAAGATTCGGCGAGATGGAAGTTTGGGCTCTGGAGGCATACGGCGCTGCATACACGCTTCGCGAGATGCTAACGATCAAATCCGACGACGTCGACGGACGCTTGGCTGCGTATAAGGCGCTGACAAAAGGCGAAAACGTTCCGTCTACCGGAATTCCTGAGACATTTTTTGTTTTAACTAACGAGCTTAAATCGCTTGCTCTAGACGTTGAAATTTACGAGAATGGAGAGAACAAATGAGCGATAATTTAAATTTAGAAAGAATAGAGATAAAAGAGGACGCTAGAGTCCACGACTTCGACGCGTTTGCAATCAGGCTTGCTAGTCCCGAGCAGATCAAGGCTTGGAGCCACGGCGAGGTCAAAAAGCCCGAAACCATCAATTACCGCACGCTCAAGCCGGAACGCGACGGACTTTTTTGCGCTAAAATTTTCGGCCCCGTAAGGGATTATGAGTGCATATGCGGCAAATATAAAAAGATGCGCTACAAAGGCTGGAAGTGCGAAAAGTGCGGCGTCGAGATCACGAGCTCGAAGGTTCGCCGCACTAGAATGGGGCATATCGAGCTGGTAACGCCGGTAGCGCATATTTGGTACGTAAATTCCTTGCCTAGCCGCATCGGTACGCTTCTAAATATCAAGATGAAAGATCTCGAGCGCGTACTTTACTACGAGGCGTATATCGTAGAGAATGCAGGCGAAGCGTTTTACGATAACGAAAATTCTAAAAAGGTCGAGAAATACGATGTTTTAAATGAGGAGCAGTATCAGAGCCTAAAAGAGCGCTTTTCGCAGACGGGCTTCGTCGCCAAAATGGGCGGTCAGGTGATCCGCGATATGCTAGCCGAGCTTGATTTGGTCGAAATTTTATCCACCCTTAAGCAGGAGATGGAAAATACCAACTCCGAAGCGAAGAAAAAAACCATCGTAAAGCGTCTAAAGGTCGTCGAGAGCTTTTTAAATTCCGGCAATAAGCCGGAGTGGATGATGATTACAAATCTTCCCGTACTACCTGCCGATCTACGCCCGCTCGTTAGCCTTGAGGGCGGAAAATTTGCGGTTTCTGACGTAAACGATCTATATCGCCGCGTCATAAATCGAAATTCTAGACTTAAAAGGCTGATGGAACTCGACGCACCCGAGATCATCATCCGCAATGAAAAACGAATGCTTCAAGAGGCGGTGGACGCGCTTTTTGACAACGGACGTCGCGCTAACGCCGTAAAGGGCGCCAATAAACGACCGCTTAAATCTCTAAGCGAGATCATTAAAGGCAAGCAAGGCCGCTTCCGTCAAAATTTGCTCGGCAAGCGCGTGGATTTTTCGGGCCGCTCCGTCATCGTCGTAGGTCCAAATTTACGCATGGATCAGTGTGGTCTGCCTAAGACGATGGCGCTTGAGCTATTCAAGCCGCATCTAATCGCACGCCTGCAAGAGAAGGGATACGCAACGACCGTTAAGCAGGCCAAAAAGATGATCGAAAATAGGATCAATGAAGTTTGGGAGTGCTTGGAGGAGGTCGTAAAGGATCACCCGGTTATGCTAAACCGCGCGCCGACGCTTCATAAGATGTCTATTCAGGCGTTTCATCCGGTGCTCGTCGAGGGTAAGGCGATCAGGCTGCATCCGCTAGTCTGCGCCGCGTTCAACGCTGACTTCGACGGCGATCAGATGGCTGTGCATGTACCGCTTAGTCAAGAGGCGATCGCGGAATGCAAAATTTTAATGCTAAGCTCGATGAACATCTTGCTTCCCGCGAGCGGAAAGCCCGTCGCAGTGCCTAGCCAGGATATGGTTTTAGGAATTTATTATCTAAGCCTCGAAAAGCCGGGTGCAAAAGGAACAAATAAAATTTTTGCAAACGTCGATGAAGTAATGCTCGCCGTGGAGGCAAACGCCCTAGACATCCACGCTAAGATCAAAACGATGATCGATCGCCGCATCATCTTTACGACCGCGGGCCGCTTGATCATTAAATCGATCCTGCCTAGCTTTATTCCGGATCATCTTTGGAATAAGATCATGAAGAAGAAGGATATCGCCGAGCTTGTCGATTACGTCTATAAAAACGGCGGCCTTGAGATAAGTGCGGAATTTTTGGATAACCTTAAAAATTTAGGCTTTGAATCCGCGACTAAAGCGGGCGTTTCGATCTCCGTTTCGGATATCATCGTGCCGAAGTCCAAAGCGGGTCTTGTAGAAGAGGCTAAAAAGCAGGTGCGAGAGGTTCAGAACCAATACGGCGCGGGTTTGCTAACCGACGGCGAGCGCTATAATAAAACCATCGACATCTGGACCAGCACCAGCAAGAAGCTAGCCGATGAGATGATGAAGATGATGGAGAAGGACAAGGACGGCTTTAATTCTATTTATATGATGGCCGATAGCGGCGCGCGAGGTAGCGCGGAGCAGATCAAGCAGCTAGCGGGCATGAGAGGTCTGATGAGTAAGCCGGACGGCTCGATCATCGAAACGCCGATCACTTCAAATTTTAGAGAGGGTCTGAACGTAAACGAGTACTTCATCTCGACTCACGGCGCGCGTAAAGGTCTTGCCGATACGGCGCTTAAGACCGCAAATGCGGGATATCTAACGCGAAAGCTGATTGATGTTGCGCAAAATGTCAGGGTTACAATGCATGACTGCGGTACGCACGAGGGTATCGAGGTTACTGAGATTGTAGAGAACGGAACGCAAATAGAAAGCCTAGCCGATAGGATTATGGGTAGGGTGCTAAGCTCGGATGTGATTGATCCGGTGTCGAATGAAATTTTATTCACCGAAGGCACGCTTCTAGGCGTTAATGAGGTACGCACCATAGTCGATGCCGGCATCAAATCCGTAAGCATCCGTACGCCTATTACGTGCAAGGCTGAAAAAGGGGTTTGCGCGAAGTGCTATGGCGTAAATTTAGGCGAGGGCAAGCTAGTAAAACCTGGTGAAGCGGTCGGTATCATATCGGCGCAATCAATCGGCGAACCGGGCACGCAGCTTACGCTACGAACCTTCCACGCCGGCGGTACCGCATCTACCGAGCAGCAAGATCGTCAAGTAATCGCCGATAAGGAAGGCTTTATCAGATACTACAACGTAAAGACCTATGAAAACGGCGGCAAAAATATCGTAATGAACCGCAGAAACGCTGCGGTGCTTTTGGTAGAGCCTAAGATCAAAGCTCCAATTACCGGTAAGGTAAGTATTGATATAACTCACGACGACGTAAATATAACGCTAAAAGGTAAGAAAGAAGAATTTAAATATACTATCCGACGCCACGATCTAGCCAAGCCTACTGAGCTTGCTGGCGTAAGCGGTAAAGTTGAGGGGAAATTCTACATCGTATTTAAAGACGGCGAAACCGTTGGAGAAAATGATAGTTTAGTAGAGGTTATAAAAGAAGACTGGAATATCCCTACTCGAATTCCGTTTGCCAGCGAACTTCGCGTCAAAGACGGCGAGCCGGTAACTCAAAAGATCAAAGCGGGAGCAAATGGTACGCTTAAGTATTTCATCCTAAAGGGCGATTATTTAGAGAGGTTAAGAGATATCAAAAAAGGTCACGTCGTAAGCGAGAAGGGTATGTACGTAGTCATCTCCGATGAAAACGGCAGAGAGGCAATCCGCCACTATATACCGCGCGAATCTGTCATTACCTATGATGATAATAGCGTCGTAAAAAGCGAAGATCTTATCGCCAAGCCTAAAAAAGATGATCGATTGATCATCGCCGAGTGGGATCCGTATTCTATCCCGGTGGCTGCAGAGTGCGAGGGCAAGATCAGCTTTGAGGATATCGAGCCGGGATACACCGCTACGGAGCAATATGACGAGACTACCGGCCAGAGCCGCTTGGTCATCAACGAGTATCTGCCTCAAGGCGTTAAACCGGCCATCGTCGTTACTCCTAGCAAGGGAGAGCCTATCAAATATAATCTAGGACCGAAGACCGCCATATTTACGAACAAGGGAGATAAGGTCGCTATGGCGGATATCTTGGCTAGGACGCCGAAAGCGGCTGCGAAGTCGAAAGACATCACCGGCGGTTTGCCGCGCGTATCGGAGCTATTTGAGGCGCGCCGTCCTAAAAATACCGCGATCATCGCGGACATCGACGGAACCGTCCGCTTTGATAAAGCTTTGCGCGCGAAAGAGCGCATCGTAATCGAGGGAGAGGACGGAACGAGCGCCGAGTATCTAATCGATAAAAGCCGCCAGATCCAAGTGCGGAACGGTGAATTCGTCCACGCAGGCGAGAAGCTTACCGACGGAGTTATCAGCTCACACGATGTGCTTAGAATTTTAGGTGAAAAGGCGCTGCATTACTATCTGATAAGCGAAATTCAACAGGTTTATCGCTCTCAAGGCGTCGTCATCAGTGATAAGCATATCGAGATTATCGTATCTCAGATGCTCCGCCAGGTCCGAATCGTCGATAGTGGCGATACTCAGCTAATCGTCGGCGATCTCATTAGCCGTCGTAGATTTAGAGAAGAAAACGAGCGCATTATGAAAATTGGTGGTGAGCCTGCGATCGCAGAGTCCGTACTGCTGGGCGTAACTCGTGCGGCCGTTGGAAGCGATAGCGTCATTTCGGCAGCGTCTTTCCAAGAGACTACGAAGGTTCTAACCGAGGCTAGTATCGCGGGTAAATTTGACCGATTAGAGGACTTAAAAGAAAACGTCATCCTAGGTCGTATAATCCCTGTGGGAACGGGTCTGTATAAAGATAAGGAAGTTAAACTCAAAAAATAATTTTGGGCGCAAGCCCTAAATTTAAAGGATAAAGCATGAATATGATCAACATAAATTTCGGTCTTTTATTTATCAGGTTGGGGCTTGGAGTTTGTCTTTTAATGCACGGAATTTTTAAGCTTACTCACGGCATAGACGGCGTAAAATCGATGCTGGCAGCCAGAGGAATTCCGGATTTAGTGGCTTACGGCGCATACGTAGGCGAGGTGCTGGCGCCAGCGATGATAATCATAGGCGTATTTTGCCGCATAGGCGCTCTGCTTGTGATCGCAAACGTGCTCATGATAATATATGTCCTACACACTCCGTTGAGCGCGCTTACCGGCGTGGGCGGATTTGAGCTTGAAATCGTATATCTGTATCTTTCCGCTGCGATCTGCTTAGTGATCTGCGGCGGCGGAGAGTTTGTACTGATTAGAGATTAAAATTTAGTTAAATTTACGTTTCTGTAAGTTTAAACAAAGTATAATCCTACTCTTTTTGAATAAATTTTTGTGAAAGGAAAGATGTGCCAACCATAAATCAATTGGTCAGAAAAGAGCGCAAGAAGCTTACCGAGAAATCGAAGTCTCCGGCGCTAAAGAATTGCCCTCAACGAAGAGGAGTTTGTACTAAGGTCTACACCACGACCCCTAAAAAGCCAAACTCAGCGCTTCGTAAAGTTGCCAAAGTAAGGCTTACTAGCGGATTTGAAGTCATCAGCTATATCGGCGGTGAAGGTCACAATCTACAAGAGCACTCCATCGTGCTAGTTCGCGGCGGTCGCGTAAAGGACCTACCGGGCGTTAAATACCACATCGTCCGCGGTGCGCTCGATACTGCAGGTGTTGCGAAACGAACCGTTGCAAGATCAAAATACGGTGCTAAACGACCTAAAAAATAGTTTAGCCGAAACAGACCGGCACTAGGTTTTGCCGAGTTTGAGTAAAATTTTAAAATTTGAAGGAATAAAATGAGAAGAAGAAAAGCTCCCGTTAGGGAAGTTATGCCTGATCCGATTTATGACAGCAAAGTAATCACAAAATTTATTAATTCGCTTATGTTCGACGGCAAAAAGAGCGTCGCTACCGAGATCATGTACGGCGCCTTAAATTTCATCGACAATAAAGGCGGAGAGAAGAAAGGTATCGAGGTTTTCAACGATGCCATCGATAACGTTAAGCCTTTGATGGAGGTAAAATCTCGTCGTGTAGGCGGCGCTACATACCAGGTTCCGATAGAGGTTAGGCCGGCTCGCCAGCAGGCTTTGGCTATCCGCTGGATCATATCTTTTGCGAGAAAAAGAAGCGAGCGCACGATGATAGAGCGCCTGGCTTACGAGCTTATGGACGCCGCAAATTCTAAAGGTTCTTCGTTTAAGAAGAAAGAAGATACCTACAAGATGGCGGAAGCCAACAAAGCTTTCGCGCATTATCGTTGGTAGGAGGGCATCATGGCAAGAAAAACCCCTTTGCATATGGTTAGAAACATCGGTATTGCCGCCCACATTGATGCCGGAAAGACCACTACAAGCGAAAGAATTCTATTTTTTACCGGTATGAGTCATAAGATTGGTGAGGTTCACGAGGGCGCCGCTACTATGGACTGGATGGAGCAAGAGCGCGAGCGCGGCATCACGATCACATCTGCGGCAACTACCTGCTTTTGGAATAATCATCAGATAAATTTGATCGACACCCCGGGCCACGTTGACTTTACTATCGAAGTCGAGCGCTCGATGCGCGTTTTAGATGGTGCGGTAGCAGTATTTTGCTCTGTAGGCGGCGTTCAGCCTCAAAGCGAGACCGTTTGGCGTCAAGCGAATAAATACCATGTTCCACGCATCATTTTCGTAAATAAAATGGACCGCGTCGGCGCAAATTTTTATAATGTCGAACAGCAGGTAAAAGATAGGCTCAAAGCTCATCCTGTTCCGATTCAAATTCCGATTGGCGCAGAGGATGATTTCAAGGGTGTTATAGATTTGGTTACTATGAAGGCGCTCGTTTGGGATGATAGCAAGGGTCCTTCTGCTCCCGAGATCGTTGAAATTCCTGCCGAGTTACGAGAAAAAGCGCAAGAGTACCGCGACAAGATGATTGAGGCGGTAGCAGAGACTGATGAAGCTTTGATGGAGAAGTATTTTAACGGTGAAGAGCTAAGCGTAGAAGAGATTAAAAAGGGCATCAAGAAAGGCTGCTTAAGCCTAAGCTTTTTTCCTATGCTATGCGGTACCGCGTTTAAAAATAAGGGCGTGCAGCCTTTGTTAGATGCAGTCGTAGATTATCTGCCTGCGCCGGATGAAGTGCCTGCGATTAAGGGTCAGTATGAGGACGGCAGCGAGGTTCACGTAAGCTCTACTGACGAGGGCGAGTTTGCGGGTCTTGGATTTAAGATTATGACCGATCCTTTTGTAGGTCAGCTTACATTCGTGCGCGTATATCGCGGCGTTTTGGAAAGCGGTAGCTACGTCGTAAATACCGGCAAGGGTAAAAAAGAGCGCATCGGCCGCTTGCTAAGAATGCACTCTAATAAACGCGAAGAGATCAAAGAGCTATATGCGGGCGAGATCGGCGCCGTTGTGGGTCTTAAAGACACTCTTACGGGCGATACTCTAGCTAGCGAAAAAGATAAAGTAATTTTAGAGCGTATGGAATTTCCTGATCCCGTTATCAGCGTAGCAGTGGAGCCTAAAACCAAAGCCGATCAAGAAAAAATGGGTATCGCACTTCAAAAATTGGCACAAGAAGATCCGAGCTTCAGGGTTGCGACCGACGAAGAGAGCGGACAGACGATCATTTCGGGAATGGGCGAGCTACACCTCGAGATCATCGTAGATAGAATGCTTAGAGAATTTAAAGTCGAGGCCGAGGTCGGACAGCCGCAGGTCGCATATCGCGAGACTATCCGTAAAACAGTCGAGCAAGAGTACAAATACGCCAAACAATCGGGTGGTCGCGGTCAATACGGTCACGTATTTTTGCGCCTAGAGCCTTTGGAGCCTGGCACCGGATATGAGTTCGTAAACGATATTAAAGGCGGCGCTATTCCGAAAGAATACATCCCTGCGGTAGATAAGGGCTGCCAAGAGGCGATGCAAAACGGCGTTTTGGCGGGATATCCGGTCGAGGATGTGCGAGTGACGGTCTATGACGGAAGCTACCACGAAGTCGATAGCTCCGAAATGGCGTTTAAGCTTGCCGCTTCTATGGGCTTTAAAGAGGGCGCTAGAAAAGCGGGCGCCGTAATCTTGGAGCCTATGATGAAGGTTGAAGTGGAGACCCCGGAGGAGTATATGGGCGACGTCATCGGCGATCTAAACAAACGCCGCGGACAGGTCAATAATATGAGCGAGCGCGGTGGCAACAAGATCATCGACGCGTTTTGCCCGCTTTCGGAGATGTTCGGTTACTCGACCGATCTGCGCTCTCAGACGCAGGGTCGCGCGACCTATTCGATGGAATTTGATCACTACGACGAGGTTCCTAAAAACGTCGGCGAAGAGATCATCAAAAAGCGCAACGGCTAAGCTTAAAGAGCGCTAGGGTGTGGCGATAGCTTTATCGCCAACCCCCGGTACTTCTTTAAATTTTTAAAACAGCACTTAAATTTAACTCGCTTTACGAGCCAAAATTTAAACTCTCACTCTAGCTTCAAATAAAATTTCAACCCATAAGTTTAACTCCTGCCGGTCGCAAATTTAGATCAAAAAATTTCAATTAAATTTAAAAATTCAAAACATAACTTAAAACGCGCTCATGATGCCGCACCTGTCGTTTTACTAGTGATTTCTTTCTTTCGCAGGTAAAGTGCACATACAGCGCTATCGCTTTGATTTTTATTCACGGACAAAATCGCCGCAAACGGGATCGCGCAAACGGGGCGAAATTTTACCTTCGGCGCAGCCTCAAGGCGGAGCGCTACCATAGACTTATATCGGATTGCGATCATCAGTGCTTTATGTAAGTCGCGGTATTTTCTGCAGGCGGCACTTAATTGAACCGCCGCTTTATGCCGTAAAATTTCATCTTAGCGCGGCGATCTGCGCGCCGCTCATATCCGCCGAGCCAGCGCTATAGCCGCTTATTTTCGGATTTGGCAGGCGTTTGCTTTCGCAGGTTATAATGTGCCCGTTTTAAATATTTCAAAACAAAGGAAAATCATACAACAAACCAAATTACAAGGCGTAAGCGTCGGCTTTTCGGGTAACGAGCTTAAGCTGGGAGATAAGGCGCCCGAGCTCAGCCTAGTCGCGGCCGATCTTAGCGAGGTCAAAGTCGGCGGCGGCACGGGTAAGGCGCAGGCTATTATCGCCGTGCCGTCCCTGGATACGGACGTGTGCGCGACCGAGACGCGCAAATTTAACGAGCGCGCCGCGAGTATAAAAAATACCGAGGTTTTCGTGATCTCGATGGATCTGCCGTTTGCCGCGGGCAGGTTCTGCTCGACCGAGGGGATCAAAAATTTACGCGCCCTAAGCGACTTTCGCGATAAGGAGTTTGCGCGCGCATACGGCGTGCTGGTCGCGGACGGCGCGCTTGCGGGGCTAACGTGCCGCGCGGTTTTCGTCGTGGACACCGCAGGCAAGATCGCCTACAAGCAGATCACGGACGACATAGTAGATGAACCCGATTACGACGCGGCGCTCAATGCAGCGGCGTTTGCGAGCGGAAGCGTTGCGACGCAGAGCTGATGCAATTTCTAGGTCTGCGGTGCAGACATCTGCTCGCTTAAATTTAGCGGGCTTAAAATACGCGGACGGGCGCCTTGCCCGCCCGCAACTTTAAATTCTAAAATTCCACGGCGCTCTGAAATTTAGCAGGCCGCGTCTGAAATTTCAGCGGATCTGCGCCCGTGATCCACCTTGCGCAGTTTACAAGAAAAATTTTAAAATTTTAATCCCCAATTGATTCATAAATTCTCACATTCGGTATGTTTTTAGATCCGTCGGCAAATATTTTGGATTTAGAAAAAACAGCGTGCGATCGGGTTTTAAATTTTAAATTCCGATCTTATGCTTGCAGTTGTGGGTGCGACGACGCAAAAATAGTTTCTAAATTTGAGTACAAAGAAGGAGTGTAAGCGGCGGTGCCGCGGAGCTAACAAGGCGCGGATGAAATTTGCGGGCGGAGAGTGTATGTAAATACGCAACCGAGCAAATTTTAGACGCAACGACGTATAGCAAAGAGAAAAAACGCGGGAATTAAGGCGAACTATTTTTCGCTTAAACGAGGCGAAATTTAATTTTTAAGCGCAGGCTGGTTTAAATTTGAGTTAAAGAATACAAGAGCGGCAGTATCGCGAGATGGATTTAAATGTTGTGCAGAAATTTTAAGTCAAGATAAGGCATATAGCCTATCGCGGACTTAAAATTTCAAACTCATTTAAAGACGCTCGCGAGACAACGCGCAGTGTTTTTTCTTTAGACGAGGCGGAAATGAGCCGAATGAAGGAGCGTATATATAATACGTGACTGAAATTCGGCAAAATTTCTAACGACGTATAAAGAAAAAAGGGTCGCTAGGTATTCAAGTCCGGATAATCCCATGCATTATATTCATCCGTCAGATTATCATTTTCCGCTCCATTGCAGCACAGCCACTCTAGCCCGCCGCGTCTCTCCATCACGACCTCTTCGTCGAGTCTCGCGCAGTCTGAGCCATGCACGCGGGCATTGACGCACGCCCAGTGGTAGCGGTAGATGAGGTCAAGCGCCTGCAGGATTTCATCCGTATCTCGTAGCTTTACGCGCGCCGAAAAATCGCCGCCGCTAAAGGTGTCCATCGCAAAGGCGCAGTCGCAGATTTCGCTCGGAAATCTTAGCTCCTCCACGAGCCCCATGGCCCACATCAGCGCCCACAGCGACTCGTATTTCCAGCCCATATTTATGGCCTCGTCGCGACTTGCCTCGCCCTGCGTGACGCGGCGCTCCATGCGCGTGAGCTTGTCTATGCAGCCGTAGCGGTTCGTAAGAAAGCCCTGCGCGCCCTGCTTACCCTCATCCGCGAGCTTGCCCTCGTCTCTGATCGAGCAGGCGCACATTATCGCCGCGTACGAGCAGATCGCGCGAGCGATGACTTCGTCCTTTTCGCGCGGGGTGACCTCGTCCGTCTCGTACCGCAGCGGCAGATGATCGATATACGGCACGCCTTGGGATTTTAAAATTTCGATGCTTATATCCTTGCGCTCCTGAGCGGTCTTGCCGATCTTTGCGGCGTTTGCGATATTTTTGCCGCCTTTTTTGAAAAAATCTGAAAACGCCATGAGTTCTCCTTAAAATTTTAAACGCATTTTAAAACAATCGCGCAAAATTTCAGCTTACGGCGACGACGCGGATTTTTAAATTTAAGCTCAAATCTAAGCTTTGCAAATCGGATGGAAATTCTGCGCCTCGTCTTGCTAATTTGTACGGCGCCGCTCAGGCTCGCCCGCGCCCGTAACGAGCCGATCAAGAGGATTGTTCATGCCGCTAAATTTAAAGCCGCTGCTTTGAAAAATTTTAGCGGCGAATTTTATAAGCTAACGATTTTGCTAAATTTCGGAGGCAAATTTTATTAAATTCACGCGCGCCGTTTAGAGTTAAAATTCTACGCCGCAAGCCCTTGAGGCCGCATAAATTCAGACCACATAAATTTAAAGTCGCGTTAAAATTTAGACCCGCCGCTCGCATTGCCTGTTTTTAAAATTTGTTGATGCCGCCTAGCTTGGGCGCCGCCCTTTGCTCGCGCTATCGATGCCGCCCGTTTACGGCGTCGTAATATTCGGCAGTTTGTCGTTGTTCAGATCAAATTTCAAAATTTTACCGTCCACGCAGCGCTTCGCGTAAAAATAATCTTTGCAAAAAGAAGCGCCGCAGCGAAGCCCGCGACCGATCGCTTCGTCGTTTTTGAGTTTGTTTTTGATCGCGGAGAAAATTTTCTGAATAGCCGCGCCCGGATTTTTTGCGACGAGTCGCAGCGCGATCATCTCTATAGCTTCTTGCGTCTCTGCTCGCCCATGCCTTCTATGATGCTTCGATACATATCGTCGTAAAATATCTTTGCGGGCAATTCAGGCTCTTGCGGCGGTTCGGACGAGATAAAAAATTTGAAACTTTGCCCCCGATCGCTTAAGTTTCGGCGGCCGCCCGCATCGATTTTTATGGCACTATAAGCGCCGCCGCTTTTTTGCACATATACCGTCCCGCCGCAGCCGGCAAGGATGTCCGCGATATACGGAATAAGATCGCCGAGCGGCATAAGAAAGTGGACGCGGGGCATTTTATATGCGTTTTAAATTTTACTCTTTATGGCTTCAGGGGTCGCGCGCCGCTTTAAATCGATGCTTATCTTTTAATCGCGCGTCCGCATAAGCAAAGCGCGCTTTGTCGCGTAAATTTAAAAGCGGCGCCCGAATTTAGCCGAGCGCCGCAATTAAAATTTAGCCGATTAGTGCATTCAAACTAGCGGTGCCGTCTGGCACCTCTTGGTTAAATTTAAGCGGGTGCGATCAATACTTAAACGAGCTGCCCGGCTCGATCAACTTAACCTTTTGTTTATAATTCATCTTTAGTACCGCAGCAGGTCCAAGCACGGTCGCCTTCTCGCCTTCAAGCCAAAACGCCGTACCCTCCGGCATCGCATAAACGGTCGATTTTTGATTGGCGATCAAAAATTCCTCCAGCCTCTCCTCTCTGCTCTCGCCGTTGTGCCCCGCAGGCTTGCCCGAGATGAAGTGCGGATTGATCTGGTACGGGAAAATATTGAAGGTATTAAACGACTCAGGCTCGATGATCGGCATATCGTTCGTCGTCATCATCGTAGCGCCCGCGACATTCGAGCCCGCGCTCCAGCCGATATACGGCGTGCCGTCCTCGACCATTTTGCTAATCAGAGCGATGAGCTCGTTTTCATACATATCGTGCACGAGCTTGAAGGTGTTGCCGCCGCCTACGAATATGCAATCCGCGCTCGCGACTTCCTTCGCGGCGTTTTTAGCGTGATGGACGCCGACGATGTTTAAGTTTAAGCTCGCAAGCGCCTCTTTGACGCGCTTTTCATATTCGTCGTAGCTTCTGCGTAGGCTCGCGTAAGGGATGAAAACGATCTTTTTGCCCGCGAGATTGTTTTCCTGCGCAAATTTACCGATCCACGCCACCGCGTGCGATAGATACTTCGTGTCCTTGTAGCCCGAGCTTGAGAGCAGTAGCGCTCTTTGCTTGCTATGATCGCGCTTAGAGAGCTTAAATGCCTTTTCGCTCGCAGCTAGTTCGCTCGTGCTGAGCATCGCAGCGCCCGCCGCCAAAGCGGCTACCTTTAGTAGGTCTCGTCTTTGATTTTGCATCTTTTCTCCTTTAAATCAAAGTTGATATCTGTTTTGAAATTATATTCCTTTACATATAAAGAGGGGCTGAATATTCGGTTTAAATTTCGCTTGCGCGCAGGCCTCGGTAGGGTAAAATTTTAAAACTACCAAATTTTGAAATTAGGCGAGGCGCCGCGTCGCAAAATTTAAAAGCGCGGCTAAATTTAATGAAATTCATGGCGCCGACACGAGGTTAAATTTAGTGAAATTTCGCCTAAATTTAAACGCGAAAGAGTATAATCGCGCCATGGTTTTGACGCAAAATTTGATCTATGAAATTTTACCTTTGTCGAGGAAATCCCCGCGGGCAAGGTGGCATCATACGGACAGATCGCGCGCCTGATCGGGCTGCCCGCTCACTCACGGCTCGTGGGGCGCGTGCTCTCGCAAGCAGAGCTCTACGGCGACTACCCGTGCCACCGCGCCCTTTATCACGCAGGCGCCTTGGCGGCGAGCTTTGCGGCTCAGCGTGAACTGCTAGAGGCCGAAGGCGTGGAATTTAGAGGCGAGCGCGCCCGTATGAAAAAGCACCGCTGGGAGTGCTAAGGCCTAATCGCCGCAGACTGAAGCACGGAATTTGCGGATCGTTTGAAGCGCGAAATTTTGAATTGTCCGCGACATGGAATTTTAATTTATAAAATTTTTAGATCCGCGCAGGTTTAAGCGGCGGTAGCGGCAGCGCTACCGATCGCTAAGAGCCTGCGAGCTTTATTTGCTTATAGATGCGGCGCAAATCATCATGCGCGAAAAGATAGAATTTTATCTTTTTTACGCGGCGGCTTAAACACCGCACTAAGCGGCTCCTTGGCAATCAATCCCGCCGCAGTTTTACGAAGCAGATGCGACGCCGCCTATTAGTTTTTTCGCTGCAGGCTTTCGCGCCCGTTTCGGCACCGCTTATAGATTTTGATTATCGCAAATTTTGCAGCGGCCGATCTGTCCGTCCTCGGCACGTTAAAATTTTAAATCGATGCGGCTTCTGCGGGAAGCGGAGAAAAAGGGGCGAAATTTTAAAATTTGTTCAATCCGCTCTATGAGTGCATCGGTGCGGGACGTTTTGCGGTGCGCCGATTTGAGTTTCGCACGGGGCTCCGTTTCGACGGCGTAGCTAGGCTCATTTAGCGATACGGCTCGCAACGCTTATCGTCCTTTTGGCGGCAGGCCCCATCTTGCGCGGCTTTGCTATCCGGCTAGCTTTTTTTTGGGCATTGAGCGCGCTATCAGCCGCTTAAATTGCATTCTTACGGCGCGGTGCTATTTGGGGGCGTGAAAAGCTCTCGCATATCGACGCCCCCTGGCTGCAGCAGCTTTATTTTCCTATCGATACCGCCTGCGTAGCCCGTGAGGCTGCCGTGCGTGCCTACGACGCGGTGGCAGGGGATGATGATCGAGATTTCGTTGTGCCCTACGGCGCCGCCCACGGCTTGCGTGGGTATCTTCGCTAGCCCGCGTGCTGCGGCGATTTCGCGCGCGATCTGCCCGTAGGTCGTGGTCCGTCCGTAAGGAATTTTAAGCAAAATTTCCCACACGGCGCGCCTAAATGCCGAGCCCACAGGATTTAGAGCGGGCGTAAAACCCGGCCCGCGTCCGCTAAAATACAGATCGAGCCAGCGCCTAGTTTGATCGAAAACGGCTAGGTTTTTTCCTCGAAGTATCCGCTTTGCTCGTTTTGCTCGTTCGTGCAGAATTTTCCGCTCGCGCCTTGCACCGAAAGATTGGTGGCGCGAGGTTTTTTGCCCGTGTCTTTAACTGCAAAATCGCGCGTGAAGAATTTTTCGCTCTCTATAAGTGTGTGTGCGCAGAATTTTACGTCCGCGCTGTTCGCCGCTTCTGCCGCAATATCGCTCTTTTTGCTCTTTTTCAGCGCCGCAAAATCGCGCTGTGTTTCGCTCGCGGCGTGCCGCTCTTTTGCGAGCAGATCGGCGCCGTTACGCTTTTTATCCGCACCGCTTTTCGTTTCTAGCGCGCCGCCTCTCTCGTAGCAACCCTCTCTCGCAGCGGCATCTGTTTTTGCCGCAATATCACGCGTGCAGAATTTGTCGTTTTCTCTGCCTGTCGCGAGAGCGTGCGCGTAGTATTTCTCGCCCTCGAACCACAGCCCGCAAAGCCCCACCTCATCGCCCGCGAGCGTGATTTTACCAAGCGGCGAGTCGTAATATGCGATAAATTTCATCGTTGCTCCTATTTTGCGATTAAATTTAGGCGCCGCAAATAGCGCTTAAATTTCCCAAATTTCTAAAATTTGCGGACAGATTTTAGCTACGCTTTGCTTAAACTCCGCCTTTTGCGCGCTACTCGGGTTGCCAAGGGCTTCAAATTTGCAAAAAAGCTCCGCGATCTTTAACCAGCCCGCAAGATTTAGATCGAATTTTTTCAAATTTACCTCGGACAAAAACTCCAGATCATGGTCGTAAAACGCGATCTCGCCGCTAGAGCTTAGCAGCCAAAGATCGCCGCTGCCGCCGTCTGCAAAGATACAAAACTCGCGCAGCAGCCCGCTATCGCCCTCAAAAGAAAATTTCGCCGCATCGTTGCAGAGCGCGATCTCGTGCTCTTTAAGCACTCTAAAATCGCCTGCAATCTCCCTGCCGAAGTATTTGCCTAGGGAATTTTTCAGCTCGTTTTTGTTCAAATTTTATCCTCCGCTTTAGTTACGCTTTTTGGCATAAAGCATAAAAAAGCCGACCATCGCCGCGAAGATCACGCTCATCGCAAGCGTCACGATGAGCGTTCCGTGCTGCGAGCCGCTTAAAAACAGCCCCGTCGTGTTCATCCCAAAAAAGCTCGTGATGAAATTTAGCGGCAGCAGCAGCGACGAGATGATCGTGAGAATGTAGATGTTGCGGCTGATCTTGTCGTTTTTGAGGCCTTGGATGAATTGATAGATATCCTCGATCCTGACGGCGTATTCGCTCATCACGCCCTTGAAAACGCCCGCTTCGTAGGTGTAGTTTTTCAGCCGCTTTTTAAGCGCCGGCTGCTCGTTTCCGCAGATGAGCAGCGCCTCGTAAAAATGCGAAATTTTGTTTTGAAATTTGCGGATTTCGTATTTTAGGATCGAGTGCTTTTTCATAAATTTTGAAAAATCGCCGCGGCGCGTGTAGATTTTTTCGTAATTTTCAAGCTCTGCGGAGTGCTCTAAAATTTTATCGCGGTACTGCGCGAGGATCTTTTTAACGATCGCGAAAAACTCCGCTTCGCTGCTGGGCCGCACCTCGCCGTCCGCGTCATCTTGCGAATAGATCGCGCCCGCGTCGAAAATAAAGCGGTAGTTTTGCTCGCGCGGTGCGTCCGTCACGAAGTACACATACTCGCGATCCTCGGCGTAGTAGTAGCCCGAAACGCTGCGCTTTTCGGTAATAGGGTTCAATGAGACCTCCTTATTTAATCGTTTTAAATTTACGGAATTTCAGAATTTTGCTTAAATTTACGGAATTTTGAAATTCCGCTGCCATTTAAATTTTATCGTATTTGGAATTTCAAAATTCTTTTGCGCTTGGAATTTTAAAATTTTAAGCACGAAAGAATTTTATCATTGGTGAGATTTTATGCGACGCAGTCGCAATTTAAATTTAACGCGGACGCAGTCCGCACCGCTAGCGTCGCGCGGGTGGGGGTTGGTAAGGGGGCGGGCGCGCCTCGCAACTCTGAGCGCCGCCCCCTTACGAATATCGCACATAATGTACCCAAGCGCTAGGCTATATCATAAAATTTTGTAAAAATTTACAAAATAAAATTTCATTCCTAAATTCACAGCTCGCGAAATTCACGCCGTGATTTCTATTTTTTTGGGGCGGGAAGGGGAGCGACCTCGCAATTCAAGCCCCCTTCCCGCCCCAAACCCCACCTATCCCCCGACGACGCTTTATAAGGGGCGAGCTGCGCTCGCGCTAATTTTTATGTCGCGGCTACGCCGCATGAAATTTATTACGAAGTCCCGCCGAAATTTTAGCACAAAGTCCATCACAAACTCTTGTGTGGAAACATATTAAAATTGCATGGCGAAGTCCGTTTGTGTCGCGTGATCGTAACGTGCGCTAAATTTTAGAATTTCAATCCGAGCCCTCCATATTTCAAATTTAAAACGTGGACTAAATTTAAAATTTAAAGCCGAGGACAAATTTTAAAATTCCGCGGTGAAATTCTACGTTAAAAGCACCCGTACTTTTGCAAAACCTCGGCGAAGGCATAGATGAAATAGGGCGAATTTCGCATCGTTTGTTCTCGCGTCTGAAGCGAAAAGGTCTTTGAGCTAGAGCCTAAAGCGAGACGACCTTTGAGCCGAAACCACCTTCTGCGGGTGTGCCGTCGCGAAAGCCCTTGACGCTAGGGTGCGTTTTTAAAAACTCCTTTACCGCGAACGCGAGCTTGCCCGTACCGATGCCGTGCTTTACGATGATCTCATCAAAGCCCATCACGAGGCTCTGGCTGATGAATTTATCAAGCCTGCTGATCGCTTCCTCGGCGCGCAGGCCGTGCAGATCGAGCACGAGCGACGCGGAGGCGGGCTTTTGCACCTTGATGCTGATGTTTTTTGCGGGAGCGGGCGCTGCACCGCTGTGCTTTAGCTCGCCAAGCGGCACGCGCAGCCTGATACCGTCGCTTAGCATCAGCGCCTGGGTTTTACTGAGCGATAAAATTTCGCCCTTGATCTTGCCGTATTTTACGCGATCGCCCGCTTTAAAGCTTTGCGGCTCGGGCGCGCTGAGTTCAGGCTGCTGCACGGCTCGTGCGAGCTCGTTTGCGCGGTTTATGGCGCGCTGCTTTTCGCGCACGTCGCTTAGGCTCACGCTGCGTTTGGCCTCCGAAATGGCGCGGTAGTATTCGTTTTGTAGCCTTGAAAGCTCCGCCTTCAGCTCGCTTTGCGCGCGCTCGCGTTGATCTTTTAGCGCTTCGCTCAGCGCATCCAGCTTCTCCTCTTTTTGCTGCGTTTGGGCTAGTTTTTGTTTTAGCTCAAGCTCTAAATTTATCGCTTTTGAGATCGCTTCGTTTAAGTTCTCTTTGTTTTCGCCGTAGTTTTTGCGCGCCGCGGCGATCAAATTTTGCGCTATGCCGTAGCGCAGCGCGGTTTCAAAGGCGTAAGATTTGCCGATCGTGCCCTTTAAAAACTCATATTTCGGCGCGCTGTTTTTCTCGTCGTAAAGCGCCGCCAGCAGCTCTACGCGCGGATCCTTTGCAAGCAGCATCGCCAGGCGCTTGTGATGCGTGGTGATGATCATTTTCACATCGCCGCTTATCAGCTGCTCGATCATCGCGCCGTATAGGCTCGCAGCCTCCTCAAAATCGGTACCAAGCTCGATCTCATCGACGCCGATTAGAATCTCTTTGCGCCCGAACAGCTTGCTAAAGGCAACCATCCTGCCCGCGAAGGTCGAGATGTCGTTTTTGGAGTTTTGCGGATCCTCCATTATGAGCTCGAACTCTTTAAAGGTGCCGATGCGGCTGAGGCTTGCGCGAATAGGCATCGGAAGGAGGTATTTAGCTAGCAGCGCCGCGCTTAGAATGCTTTTTAAAAGCATCGATTTTCCGCCCGCATTCACGCCGGTGATGAGTAGAATTTTGCCGCTAAATTCCACGCTCACGCGCTTTGGATTTTTAAGCGCGGGGTGGGCGAAGCTGTCTAGGACGATGTCGCGCGAGGGCTCAGGTAGGACGAACTCATAATCGCTCGCTCTTGCCATCGCGGCGCGCGCAATTAGCGCATCGATCGCGTCGAAGGCGGCGTTTATAAATTTTAAAAAAGCTAAATTCTTATTGAAAACGGCGCTTATCTGCTTGCAGTGCTCGAATACGATCTGCTCTTTTTTATCCAAAATCGCGCTTTGAGCGGACTTCAGAGCCGCGATCGCGTCGGGAAGCACATAAAAATAGCCTCCGCTTGAGCGCGCTACGACGCTGCCTTTTAGCACGTGGTTGAAGCCGCCGCGCACCAGCAGAGCCTCGGTGTCGCTTATGTAGTGGATCTGCGTGTCAGCGAGATAGGGCGAAAGGGCTTTGGAGTAGATCAGCCTTTTTAGCGTCTGCTCGATCTCACCTTTTTTTATCTTAAACGCCTCGTTCAGCGCGCCGAAGCGCTCGTCTATCGTGTCGCGAAAACCGCCCTGATCGTCGAAATAATCCTTTAATTGCGCGATAGACTCAGGGATCTCGATCTTTGCAAGCCAAGCGGCGAGTTTGCCTTCGAAGGGCTGCTTTTTGAGATACAGAAAATATCGGACGATCTTACTAAACTCGTAAATTTCGCTGATATGTAGCACGCCGTGCTTTGAGATGCGCATCAGCGCGTCGTCTAGGTTTGCGACGCTCTCGCACTGCGCGAGATCAAATTTCGTAAGCTCTGAAATTTTTTCAAAATTCAGCTTACTATCGCCGCTTAAAAACAGCGGCTTTTCGCGCGCCAAAAAGCTTTTAAATTTGGCTAGATACTCGTCCAGATCGAGGCGCGTAAAGAGCTCGTCACTGATCATAAACGCACTCTTTGATCTTGTAGGTTTTGCCCTTAAACTCCGCGCCCGCGCTTTTTTTGGCGATGAAAGCGCCCATCGAAAAGGAGTAGGTGAAATTTTCTCGTGTTACGATCTGCGCGGAGCCCTGCTCTTTGTCTGCGGCGAAATTTTGCGTGGCTTTAGAATTTTGAGCGGAGCCTTGCATGGAATTTTGCTCAGCTGCGTTAAAATTCTGCGCAGAGCCTTGGGGATCGGAGGTTTGCATGTCGCCTTGGTGCGCGGAATTTTGTGAAGCGGAGTTTCGCATACTTTCTTGGCTCGCGGAATTTTGTGGCATGCGGTTCTGCGTATCGTTCTGCTGCGTAGAATTTTGCGAAGCTACGTCTAAATTTTGAGTAGAATTTTGAGATTTAAAATTTTGTCCAGGCTCTGCGGAATTCTGCAAAGTAGGGCTTTGTGCGGAATTTTGTCCGTCCGAGACAGCGCTGCTAGTTTGCGGGGAATAGTTTTGCTCAGCGGAAGCCTGCTCGTTCGTTTGTGCGGTGGAGCTTTGCGCGGCGGAAGCGGTCTTGTCCTGCGCGCTTAAATTTACTTCGTCCTCTTGCGCGCCAAAATTTTTCGCATCCGCGCCGTATTTTTCGGGAGAGGAATTTGCCGCGCCGCGTGTTTCAGAAGCGAAATTTATCGCGCCGCCGCATCTTAATCTGGCGCCTGCATTAAATTTAAACACCATCTCCTCCTCAAGCTTGGCGGAGCGCTCACTCGCGCTTTCGTAAAGATACGCCCCCGCGCACAGCATCACGATCAGCATCGTAGCGATGATTTTAGCTCTTTTGCTTAAAATTTCGTCCCGCACGAAAAAGATCGCTGCGATAAATAAAAACGCGAAAATAAACACCAAAAATCTCAAATTTTATCCTTGCCCGCCCGTAGCGGAGTTTGTCTTATAAATTCGGCGAGAGTTTTCAAGCCTAAAATTCTCCGCGCAGCTGATAGGTGATGTCGCCCGCGCCAAATCCGATCACGAGCCCGTCGTTTATGATGTGGCGGACGCCGAAAATATCGCTAAATTCTATCCGCTCGCCGTTTCTAAAGACCCTCTCGGTAAAAAGTGCCCCGAGCCCCTTAAATTCCTCTTTCAGATCGATGCCGTTACTAGGCTCGCCAGCGGCGTAAACGGGCAGTACGACTAACTCCTCCACGCCCGCAAAGCACTCTTTAAAGGCGTTTAAATTCGCCTTAAGCCTGCTGAAACGGTGCGGCTGAAAGATCGCCGTGATCTTGCTAAGCCCTAGCAGGCTAGCATATTCGCGCGCGCTTTGCAGCGTCGCTCTGATCTCGGTGGGGTGGTGGCCGTAGTCGTCGATGAGCACGAAGTTCGGGGTGGCGCACAGGATGTCGAAGCGCTTTTTGATCCCTTTGTAATTTAGTAAATTTTTGCGGATCTGTTCTAACCCCGTCTCGCACGCCGCGGTTAGGATCGCTAGCGACGCATCGATCGCGATGTGCCTTCCGAGCCCGTAAACCTCGAAGCGTCCGAGCTCTTTAAGATTAAAACTCATAAACGGCTGATGATCGCGCAGCAGCACCTTCAGATCCGTTATGTCGCGCGAAGGAAAGAGCTTGATACAGCCGAGCTTTATCGAGTTTAAAAACTCATCCTCGGCGTTTATCACGCGGATCTTGGCGCGCTCCAAAAAGCCGCGATACGCCGCGTGAAATTTATCCAAATCGTTGTCGTAATGATCCATATGCTCGGGCTCGGCGTTGGTCACGACTGCGACGTAAGGGTTGGAATTTAAAAAGCTCGAATCGCTCTCGTCGGCTTCAAAGATGATGTTTTCGCTGTTTTCATATTTCATATTCGAGCCGAACTGCTTGGAGATCGCGCCGATGATAACCGAGCCGTCTATCAGCGCCGAGGTTATCGCGCTTGTAGTGCTTTTGCCGTGCGCGCCGGCGACTGCGAAGACGCGCTTGTCTTTTAGCACGAAGGGCAGGGCCTCCTTGCGCGAGAGGCAGACGATCCCCTTTTTGCGTGCGGCTTGCAGCTCGACATTGTCCTCTTTGATCGCGGCGGAGTAGATGACGATCTCCTGATCTTTGATCGCCGAAGCGTCGTGCGGAGTGATGATCTCCATGCCGTCCGCTCTTAGCTTATAGGTCGTCTCACTCTCTTTGATATCAGAGCCTGAAATGATAAAATTTTTCTCGTGTAAAAATCTCGCTAATGCCGATATTCCTATGCCGCCGATGCCGATAAAATGAACCTTTTTCACTTTTGTCCTTAAATAATATAATAGATAATTACGTTTAAATTTTTAAATCCCGCGCCGGCGAAATTTAAAAATTTAAACCATTCCGCGCCTAGAAATTCGCCTTTAAATTTTTACGAGCTCGCAGCGTTGGGCAACCCCGTCTCGCTACTTTCAGATCTGCTTTTAAAATTTAGCTCTAGAAATTCGCCGTTTAAAATTTCGCCTTTTAAAATTTGAGCGTTCGAAATTCCGCGCTCAAAACCCCGCTTCGAAACGGAAGCGCTTAAAATTCTACGGCTCAAATCCGCCGTTAAAGCCTTGCGGCGAGCGGGGCGCCGCCGCGCCCACCCCATCGTTTCGCGCACCGAAGCCGCGTAAATTTTAATAAATTTCATCGCACGTCCACTATTTAAATTTACGCCTCAAATTTCGCCGCTTGACTCCGCGGCAAAACTCTTATTCGCCGCTTTGCGCTTTAAATTTAGCTTATAAATTTATCCGCATAAATTTAAAATTTCGTCGAAATTTTAAATATCGGTGCGCCCGTTGATCGCCTTTATTAGCGAGAGCATATCGACGTTGTCTAAGCTTACGCCCGTAGGCACGCCTTGAGCGAGCTTGGTAAATTTCAAACCCAGATCCGCGAGCTTGTCCTCGACGTAAAGCATGATCCCGTCGGAGTTGATGCCCGGCGTCAGCGCAAATATCAGCTCGCGCGCGCCGTTTCGGCTCACCATATCGCGTAGCGCCGCGATTTTATCTTCGTCGGCGGCGTCTAGCACGAAGTAGCGGCCGTTATAAATTTTATTGCTCTCTAAAATAAAGATATCTTTGGGATTTTCGACGATGCAAATTTTATCGCTTTCGCGCTCCTCGTCGGCGCAGTATTCGCAGATCTCGCCCTCGCATACCGCACCGCAGATGCGGCATCTGTGCAGTCCGCGCACCGCCTCTTCGATATTGTGCGCTAAATTTAGCCCCAGAAAGGAGTTTTGCACGCTTACGTAGTACGCAAAGCGCAGGGCGGATTTTTTGCCCACGCCGGGAAGCTTTTCAAAGCTCGCGACGAGCTCTTCGAACCTGTCCGTGCCGCTCATATGGCGCCCTTCGGCGAAAAGACGATCGAGAAGTAGTGCGTGCCGTCGCTGTAATTGTACTCGAAGCGGAATTTATGCAGCTCGCAAATTTTATCGATGATATAGAGCCCAAGCCCCATGCCGGTGGCTTTTTCGTCTTTATTTCTGATAAAAGCCTGCTTGTAGTGCTCGAATGATTTTGCAAGCGCCGCTCCGCGGTTGGCAACACTTACTTTGTTTTCATCGCAGATGATGCGGACTTTTTTATCGCTGGAGTATTTTAGGGCGTTATCGATTAAATTTTTAATCGCCAGCGCAAACAGCCCGAAATCCACGTTTATCACCGCATCGCACTCGATATCCGTGCTAATGAGCTCATCCCAGTTATCGAGCATCGACATATCTTTGACCTGCTCTAAAATGAGGCTAAAATGATAATCCTGATAGTTGAGCGAGTAGCTTTTTGAGAGCAGTTGCTCGATTTTGGCAAACTCGTTGATTAAAATTTCAAGCCGCTCAAAGACATTGACGAGCCGCTCTTTTTGTGTTTCGTCATCGAGCATTTCGGTGATTAGTCTGCCCTTGCCGATCGGGGTTTTAAGCTCATGCATGATAGTGCGTAAAAATAGCTGGCGCGAGCGGATCAGCTCTTGAATTTTAGCAATCGCGTTGTTAAATTCCTGTGCGACCTGCCCGATCTCATCCTCACTGTGCGCGGCGGCTAAATTTACGTCCAAGTTGCCCTGGGCGAATTTTTTGATATTTTTGCTTAGTTTTTTTAGCGGCGTGAAGCTTCGCACTATCGATAAATAAAGCGAGATCAAAACCGCCATCGTAAGCAAAAACCCGACCCAAAGCGGATCGTTTAAATTCTTCGTGCCAAGGCTTTCGAAAACCACGACGAAAGAGTTGTTTTTTATATTTAAAAACAGCGAATTATTATACTCGACCGAGCTAAACTCGCCAATAGAGGTATCTTGAACGAAAAAAATTTTACCGCTCGTGATGATGTTTTGGATGATATTTTTGTCTTTTACAAGCTCCAAGCCATAGCTGGAGAAGTAGCGCTCAATATCGCTGGGAGGGGCGTTGCGCTTGTATAGCTCAAGTAGATTATTGACCGCGTTTATTTGATTAGCCTGCATGCTACCTAGAGCTCTATTCATCTGCATCCGTGCGAACGTGATGAAAAGCACGCAGACTAAGATGATCGCGATTACAAAAAAAACCGAAATTTTAGTGATTAAGGAGTGCTTCATCCGATGAGCTTGTAGCCGATACCGCGAACCGAAAAGATATGCTTAGGTGCTTTGGAACTGTCACCGATCTTGGTGCGTAAGCGTCCGATGATGACATCTAGGCTCTTTGAATCTTTATCTTTTAGGCTCTTGCAATGGTATACGAGCTGCTCGCGGGATACCGAAAAGCTATGCTGCTTGATGAGGTATTCTAAAATTTCATACTCCGCAGGCGTTAACACGAGCGACTCCTCGCCGAAGTAAATTTCATGGCGCTTGTCGTCGATACGAAATACGCTATCCGTGGCGGTTTCTTCCTTTTCGCTAGCTTTTTTATAGCGGCGGATGAGGCTCATGATGCGCGCGTGCATCTCTTTTGGATCATAAGGTTTCGGTAGGTAATCGTCCGCGCCGATCTGAAGACCCACTACGCGATCGCTCACGTCGCTTCTAGCCGAGCTGATGATGATCGGAATATCGTATTTCTCGCGGATCTCTTTGCAGACTTCAAGTCCGTCCATCCCAGGAAGCGTAAGATCCAAAATCAGTAGATCGTAGTTTTTGATCCCAGCGCTAATGCCCAGATACGGGTCTTCGAAGTTTGTAACTTGGATGTTAAATTTAGCCAGATATTCGGTTAGAAGCTGTGCGAACTCGCTGTCGTCTTCTATCATCAATACATTTATCATTTTTTATCCTTTGCATCGTTGATTTGAAATTTAAATATTGCATTATACATGAAAATAGTTAAGTCTTAACTTGAGTTTTATTAAATTTAGATAAAATTGCCCCTTTTGTTATAGCTTAAGGAGAATTTCGTGGAAGAAGATTATTATGAAATTTTAGGCGTGGCACGCGATGCCGACGCCGAGACGATAAAAAAGGCGTTTCGAAAGCTCGCTTTGCAATTCCATCCCGACCGCAACCAAGGCGACAAGGAGTCGGAGGAGAAATTTAAAAAGATCAACGAAGCGTATCAAATTTTAAGCGACGATCAAAAGCGCAGAATGTATGATCGCTACGGCAAAGAGGGCATCAGTGGCGCATATAGCGGCGCGAGCGGCGGAGGATTTGATTTTAGCTCCATTTTCGGCGATTTTTTTGAGCAGGCATTCGGCGGCGGTCGCTCGACTCGTCCTAGCGATCCATACGGCATAGATACCGAACTGGCCGTAACGCTGGAGTTTAAAGAGGCCTTAGAGGGCGTTCACAAGGAGATAAAATACAAGATCAAAAAGCCGTGCTCCACCTGCGACGCTACCGGCTCGAAGGACAAAAAAAGACACACCTGCTCCGCTTGCGGCGGCACCGGGCGCGTCGCGGTCAGACGCGGATATATGAGCTTCATCCAAAGCTGCTCCGCTTGCGGCGGCACGGGCGAGATCGTAAAAGATAGATGCAAGGATTGCGGCGGCAAGGGCTTTACCGAAGAGGACGTGAGCCTTAAATTTGACATTCCCGCAGGTATCGACGACGGACAGCGCGTGCGCCTAAGCGGCAAGGGCAACGTTTCTAAAACCGGCGAAATCGGGGATCTGTACGTGATAGTGCGCGTTAAGGAAGACAGCCACTTCCTGCGCGACGGAGACGACCTGTATATCGAGGTGCCGGTATTTTTCACGCAGGCAATCTTGGGCGAGAGCATCGAGGTGCCGACGCCGCGCGGCAAGGCGGAGCTGAAACTCAAAGTAGGCACCAAGGACAAGCAGCGCTTCACGATCTACGGCGAGGGCGCGCCGAATATCCGCACCAAAAAAAACGGCGATCTGATCGTGCAGGTAAACGTCCAGACGCCTAAAAAATTGAATGAGAAGCAAGAGGCGCTTTTGCGCGAGCTTCAAGAAAGCTTCGGCAGCAAGGGCGGAGACGACGAGGGGATACTCGATAAAATCAAGAATTTTTTCAAGTAAACTGCCTTGATTTGCCTCGATCTGTTTTGAGCGGTGGTCTTGCGGTTTTATTCACCAAAGTATGGGATTTTCGCTTGGAATCTTGCTAAGAGTTTGGATGTAATTTCGGTGTAAATTTCGTGTCATTATTTGGATAAAATTTAATTAGCATTTAATATTATTTAAATTTAAAGATTCTTAATATTAGTAAAGCAAATTAAAATTTTTATAATTAAGAGGTAGGATGATGTTAAAACAAATTTTAAATGTAGCGTTAGCATATGTTGGGGTTATTGTCGGTGCTGGATTATCGTCCGGTCAGGATCTGATGCAATATTTCGTCAGTTTTGGCAAATGGGGTATTCTTGGAGCCGTTATTCTTGGTATCCTCAATGCCGTCTTTGGTAAAATCATTATTACATTCGGTAGTTATTTTAGATCCAATGATCACTTTGAAGTTCTTTCACAAATTGCTGGATCTATCACTAATAAAATTCTTGATATTTCTTTAATTATTTGCTGTTTTGTGGTAGGTTTTGTCATGATTGCCGGGGCTGGATCAAATCTTAATCAGCAATTTGGCATGCCATTCTGGTCAGGAGCACTCCTATGTGCCGTATTGATAATCCTTGTTAGCTTTCTTGATTTTGAAAAAATCACGAATGTGATCGGAATATTTACGCCTATTATTTTTATCATGATTATGATTATGGCAGTGTATACCTTTGCAAGTCAACGTTTTGATTTTAAAGAATTAGAAACAATTGCAAATACAATCTCTACTCCAATGCCAAATATCTGGTTTTCTGTTCTGAATTATTTTTCGCTCTGCGTTATGACAGGTGTATCAATGGCTTTTGTATTAGGGGGATCCATTATGAGGATTGGTGTAGCAGAAAAAGGTGGTACTTTGGGTGGATTTATAATCGGTATTATCATCACAGTTACAACCTGTATCTTATATGCAAATGTAAAACTTGCAACGACTGTTGATATTCCTATGTTGGCTATTGCCAAACAGATTCACCCTGCATTTGCGTTTGTGTATGCACTTGTTATCTTCGGCTTGATCTTTAATACTGCTTTCAGTTTATTCTATGCCTTAGCAAAACGTTTCTCATCTAATCAATCAAAACGTTTTTATCCAATTATGATTGGCACCGTAGTTGTAGGGTATATATTATCCTTTATGGGCTTTAAAAAATTAGTATCGATTATGTATCCAATTCTAGGTTATATTGGTTTTATAATGTTGATGGTATTACTAATTGGGTGGATCAAAGAGAGGTCAAATATTAGAGATGAGAAGTTTTTGCGTCGCAAGATGATTCGGTTGATCACAAAAAAATATGATGATGGACAGGAATATACGAAGGCAGATAAAGAAAAATTTCAGAAGCTGGGTGAGGATTCAATAGTTGATACTAAAAGTATTAAAAGCGATATCAAAGATCTTGTCAAAGAGCAGTTCACTGATGATAACAAATAAATAAAGTTCAAAAAAATAAAGAAAGAACGATTATTTGAATTGGTTGAATTTTAAAGGGCGGTAAAGGATTTCGCTTGAAATAAAAAGAGCTCGGAAAACCTTGATTAGCCTAATTTAATATAATGATTTTAAAAAGATTAAATCAAACATATTTTCTGTTCTTTATCGTAAAAATTTCAAAATAAAAGCAACTATGAATTTAAAAAGGACAAAGATGGATCGCAAAAACGGACCTGTAAATTTCAAATCCGCAGATGATGAGATGTTTGCCTTTTTATCGAGCTTGGGCGATTGCTGGCAGGTGAGCGAGGGCGGAGCGCGCTTTATAGAGGAAAATTTTACCTTTGTCGGCTCCAAGCCCGTCTTGCGGGGTTTGAAAGATTACGCGACCGCGGACTGCCTGAGCTTTGCTGGCGCCGGGAACTTCATAGACGCAACCCCCGCGGTAAAAGCGAGGATTTTGAGCGGCGAAATCCACTATCTAGGCGACAGCCTAACGAGTGCCGAGGTTAAATTTGCGCCCGAATATTTTTACGATTTTTTAAAATTTATAATGGAGCAGGTCCCTGAACACCACTATTTTTTCAGCCCTACCGCGCGCTGGCTCCTGCTGGTTGCGATGGAGAAATACGTGGAATTTGCGGCTTTAGATTAGCGTTTGGATCTGCGAAAATTTGCGAAATTTCGCCGCCTGTGCCGCGCAAATTCGGATCGGGCTGCGGTCTGCTACGGCGTGATGGGAGATCGGTTTAAATTTAATCGACCGCAATGATCGTGTCACAGTGACGTGAAATTTAAAAGGGCGCCCGTTCGCAAACTAGCCCTTGCCTAGCTTGATACGTGCCTTAAAATCGGGCATGATCTTCGCGATGAGCGCGTAAAAATCCGCTCCGTGGTTTGCATGGATGAGGTGCGCGAGCTCGTGCAGCACGACGTATTCGACGAAGCGCCGATCCCGCTCTATCAGGCTTAGCGAGAAGTTGAGATAGCCCTTGGCGTGGTTGCAGCTGCCCCAGCGCGTCTGCATTTTGCGCACCCGCACCCGCGCGATCTTGCGGCCTATCCGCGGCGAAAATTTCTCGATATAGCGTAGGTAAAGCTCAAGTGCAAAGGCCTTTTTAAACGCCGCAAACTCGCCCTCGCTCTCGCAAAAGATCACGTCTCGTGACATAAAAATTTTATCTTTAAATTTAGAGCTTTGGATAAAATTTTTGATCGTAAAATTGGGCTCGTAGCACTCCTCCGCTTGCGCGCTTTGTGCTACATTTTGCGGCGCGTTTTCGTTCGCGGATTTTGAAATTTTTTCGCTCATGAGCGGAATTTCCTCACTCGCGGCAGAGCTGAAATTTGAAATTTCTCCGTTCTCGGCGGGTTTAAATTTTAAAATTTCGTCCCTTGCGGCAGGATCAAATTTTAAAATTTCACCGCTTGAAGCGGAGTTAAATTTGCCCACATTGCTACTTTGCGAAACGCACCCGTCTGAATGAAATTTTAAATTTTCGCCGCAGGATTGCTCGCCGCCGTTTTGCTCTAGCGCTTCTGTCCTGATACAGCTCGATTTGAAAAATTCCTCGCCCGTTAAATTTTGTGCGCCGTCGCGATTTAAATTTTGCCCCCGCGCGCCCAAAGCATTCGGATTAAATTTAAAATTTTTACTACTTTCCAGGCTTAGACTCTCTTGTGCGAGGTTAAATTTCAAATCCTCGCCCGCCGCGCCATTTTGCGAGGTGTGCCCGCCCGAGTGAAATTTTAAAATTTCACTTGCCGTGCCGCCCCCCGCACCGTAATTCATGCCTCCCGTGCCGTTATTTGCGCTGCCGCTCACATCGCCGCCATCACTTATGCCCGCGCCGCTTTGTAAATGAGCTGAATTTACGCCGCCGCTCACATGGCTTACGCCGCTGCCTACGCAGTCCCGCGCGCCGCTCTCACCTAAACTTTCATCTGCGCCGCAGTTTGTACCGAGCTCAACCTCGCGGCTAAATTTCAGCTTGTAAATTTTGCCTAAAATTCTAACCTGATCGCTTGCTAAGAGCTTGCTTCGCAGCCGCTCTAGCGTTTGACGAATCCAGCTTTCGTGCTTTAGGATGAAGTCTTTCGCCTGCGCCGCGGTGTAGGAGCGCGGCACGCTGACGCTGATCTCGCAGTCCTTGTTAATGCGGATGCGCGCGTATTTCATCCGCTTAAAGCGCAGGCTGATCGGCAAGCCTAGCAAATTTAGACTAACTTTTTGCTCTGCCATTTTTTACTTATCCATCGCGCCGTATTCGCGCTGCCGCGCAGCCACTCGTCGCAGAAAAACCCGATCCAAACGCCCAAAATTCCATACCCCAGATGGATGCCCAAAAGCCAGCCCACCGGGATCGAGACGCCCCACATAAAGATCACGCCCATCGCAAAGGGAAACCTCGCGTCGCCGCTTGCGCGCAGGGCGTTTACGAACACGATATTAAGCGTCCGCCCGAACTCAAGCCCGAGCGTTAGGTAAAAAAGCGGCCGCATGACCTGCTTGTGCGCCTCGTTTAGGCTCAACATCTCCATAATCTGCTCGCGCGCTAAAAATACGATCGCGACGAAAAGCGCCGTCGCCCCGAGCCCAAAGCGCAGCGCGGTAAAAGTGTGCCGGTACGCCTCCTGCGGCTTGGCGGCGCCTACGAGGCGGCCTACGATCACTTCGTTTGCCATACTGATCGCGCTTCCGCCGAAGAAGATGAATGATGAAATTTGAAAATAGATCGTCTGTACGGTAAGGCTCGCCTCGCCCATGCTCGCTACGAAGGCGAATGCAACCAGATACTGCACGATCCACAGCATGTTTTCGCCCGCGCTAGGAAGCCCTACGGATAGAATTTTGCGCAGCGTGGCGAGCTTGATCTTTAAAAACATCGTGAGGTAAAATTTTATTTTTAGCACCTTCGTGATGATGAGAAAGAATAAAAATACGCCGATCATGCGCCCCGCGATGGTGCTCACGCCGATGCCCTCAAGCCCGTAGTACGGCAGTCCGAACGGCCTAAATAGCACGACGTAGTTGCCCGCGAGAGTTACTAGATTCATCACCACGGAGACTGCGATGATGAAATTTGCGTATCCGTAAACGCGCACGATAGCGCTAAGCACGATCGCGACGGCGTCTATCGCAAAGACGATGCTGATAACCTTAAGATAGATCGCGCTTTCGCTCAAAAGCTCGGCGGGCACCTGTAGCGCGCGGAGTAAAAACGGCGCACAGCTAAAGACGAAAACGCCGCTACAAAGTCCCACGAGCGCGTTAAATGCGATGCTCGTGTGGATCGCGCGCATGGCTAGGACTTTATTTTTCGCCCCGAGCGCCTGCGCTACGAGTACCGAGCAGCCCACGGCCAGAAAGCCGAAAACGGTGATGAAGAGCAAAAATATCTCGTTGCCCGCCCCCAGCGCGCCTACTAGCGAGACGTCCACGCGCGAGATCATGTAGGTGTTGATAAACGTGGTCACGAGGCGCAAAAACATATCGATGTAGATTGCGAGCGAGAGCCTTAGTAGCGAGATTTCTTTCATATTTTGCCTTTATTTGGGGGCAATTGTAGCCGAAAATTCTTTTAGGTTTGCTTTTGCGCAGGGGGGGGGCGAGCGGAGTTGCTTTTGCATGCTGCGCGGCATGCGTAAAATTAGAATTTACGGCGCCCGGCGCGAATATGCGGTGATTTAGCGCAGACGAGCGGTTGATCTCTTTGGCGCTGCGACGGCGGCGAATGGGTGGTTTTAATAAACGGAGCGCGGAATTTTAAACGCAGATGTTTTTAAACGGGCGTCAAGATATCTCAATAGATTTTGCTTAAATATCGCTAGGATAACGATTGTATCGTTAGGTTCATCTATTAGATATGGGATTACGAAACCCTTAAACACAAAATCTCTAATTCTATCATCGTCAAAGCTCTTTGATCTACGAAATTTATACGGCATAAAGCCAAGCTCGCCTGCTCGCGCAAAAAGCTCGTTTTTAAAATTTTCCGCCGCATCCTCTGAGCGCTCTGCGATAAATTCTACGATCTTGCTAAGCTGCGCGCGAAATCTTTTAGACTGGATTATTTTCAATTTTTCCAGCCCTTGCCTAACTCCTCAAAGCCGCTTAGATCACCGTTTGCGTATGATTTTAAATCCGTATCCATTCCGTTTTTTATCTCGTCGTAACTTTCGCCTGATCTAAACTCCGATAAAATCGTTTCTAAGCTTTTCTCGCCGCTTAGAGTGATCTGTGCGGATGGATCGATTTTTAAAAAAAGCTTCTTAAAAGTTTCGAGAGTATCGCGATCGACGCCGCTTTGGATCTGCATAGTGATCATTTTGGCTCCTTAAATTTTAGCGATTATAGCAACTCATAGCTAAATTTAAAATTCCAACCGTTTTAGAGCCAAAGCTCGATAAAATTTTAAAATTTACGCCCGCTAGATCTAATTTCGCTTCCTCATATGAACCGTGAAGTGCTCCGACGCGTCCTAAAAACCGCACTTTTGTAGGAATTCTCCGGCGCCCTCAGCTTTGTGCAGAGGAGTAACGACAAAGGTGGTGGTGTGCGCAAAGCGCTTATTAAAGGCATTCACGAGCGCCGTGCCGATACCGCGCCTTTGACAATCCTTATGAACTATCACGCAGTAAAGATAGCTTGTAGCGAAGTTGTCGCGGTCGCAAAACGCCTCCAGCACCCCCACGGTCTTGCCTTGCGTTTTGGCGATCGCCACGTAATCATATGTGCGCCACACCCTGTATGTCTCGTGCGGCGGCACGGAGGCTGCGTTTTGTTCCGTATCCCAGCCGATCGAGACCATTATTTCATCTAGATCGCCAGGCTTAAAATCGGCGGAATTTTCTAAAATTTCAAACTCCATCTTCGCTCCTTAATTGAAATAGCTTTTCAAATCGCAAGTATATCGCCGTAGCTTTAAAACGGCATTAAATATCAATTAGAGGCTCTTGCGGAGAGGTTTAAATTTTAAAATTTAAAGGCGCGGCAAGGCGTGGTGCGTAAATTTAAACTCGAATTTAAAATTCTAACTATTTACCGCAATTTGATATAAACTCGGCAAAATTTTTCCAAGGATCCCCGATGCAAACGCTTGATTTTCACGTCCATCTGCTAAGCAAGGAGGTGCGCTTCGACCGCCCTTACGACAGGCTCGCGCTGCGCCTTTTCGGCAGGCGTTTCGGTATAGACGTATCGCGCGCGATCAAAGAGCCATACGAGGCCTATGTGGACGCTCTGCTCGGCGGGCTTAGGGCTTCGAAATACGTTAAAAAGGCGGTGCTTTTCGGCGTGGATGCTAAATTTAGCGACGCGGGCGAGCTAATCCATCGCGATAAGACCGTCTGTGCGGACAACGACAGCGTGTTTGAAATTTATCAAAAAAACCCGGATCTCATCGTACCGTTTTTTAGCATCAATCCGAAGCGAGCGGACGCGCTAGATGAGATCGATCGCTGCTTCGAGCTCGGATTTAAAGGGGCGAAATTTTTACAAAACTATTGGGATCTGGATACGAGGCTGCCTCGCTACGTGCCGTATTTTGAAAAGCTCGCCAAGCTCGGCTTGCCGCTAGTGATCCACATCGGCAACGAAAGCTCGGTGCCGAGCGCGCGCCGCTACGAAGCGCTAGAGATGATCTATGCGCCGCTTGAGCTGGGCGTTACGACGGTGTGCGCGCACATGGCGATTAACTACGAGTATTCGCATATCTTTCGTGCGCTCTCGCGCCGTCCGCGAAATTTCGGACACGATTATTTCGCGCTTCTGGCGCTTTTGCGTACGCACAATAACCTCTACGCCGACGTTTCGGCGCTGATGACTCCGGTGCGCGCGAAAGCCCTGCCGCATCTGGCGAGCCAAACGGACGTGCACTCGCGCCTGCTTTACGCTTCGGACTTTCCGGTGCCGTATTCTGCGATATACAACACCTACGATCTGCGCCTGTCGCAGCGTATCGCGCTGCATAAAGAGCCCAACCCTTTTGATCGCAACGCGCGCGGACTGCTTGCATATTTCGGCGAAGATAGCGAGCTGTGGAGCAATTACAAAAAAATTCTGCCCTTTGCGTAGACGGTGAAATTTAGGGCGTGCGGTTAGAATTCGGTGCATTTGCAGCTTTTCGCAGTTGGTTTCGAGCAAATGTGGCAAATGACATAGTGAGCGCGAGTAATGGAGCGGTTGGCGCTGTCTGTATAGCGAGAGAAAAGGCGAAACGTGCGTCGGGAAAAGCGCTCAGTAGAGAGCTGATTGAAGCATGCGCCGCGAAATTTCGCAGGACGAATTTTGCAAACGGTAATTCGCAAAATTCCGCATATTACGCCGCCGCAAATTCGGCAGGTAACGGCTAAGTGCGCCCGCGCCGACGCTAAATTTTAAAATTTAAACCTAGCGGCGCGTATCGTAGCGCCGAAGCCTCTTTGGCGCTACGCAAATTTTGAAATTTCGGCGGTAAATTTAGCCCGCCGGTAAACTAAACAAAACGGCGGGATCATACACGGCGACGCGCTGCTGTTTAAATTTAGCTTGCAGGCACGCTAAATCCTAGCCGCGACACAATTTGCTTTAAATTTTACAACGACGGCTCGTTTTAAGTTTCAAACCGCTAGCGCAACCTGCAAAAATTTAGCGACATCCCGCCTGAAATCCGCATACACTGCGCCGCCTATGCCGCATTGATACCGCATCGTATGATTTACGCTCAAACGATATCTCACTTATCAAAGCCGATAAAATACCAACTACGTGTTGTCCTATTCGCGCTGCATCGCGATACACCATTCTTTTTGCACCGCTTGCGTTATAAAATTTTAATGCGGGTTTGTTTTAAATTTCATTGCATCGCACAAAAAACCGTTACGCGAGAAATCCTAGCTGCGACTAGCTTTAAATTTACGTTTCGTGCCGCTTCTCGGCTCGTTTGTTTCAATCTCTCGCAGCGCCAATTTGTCGAGCCTGCCATTTAATTGCCCGCCCAGCTAAATTTTAAATTTACCCGAATTTTAGGAGTTACCAGCTTTAAAAGCGCCTTTGAAATTCTTGCGATCTCATCTTGCATATGCCCGCCCGGATTTTGCTCAAACTCCGCTTTCGCACCCACACTGCGGCATTTTACGATGAAATTTCGCGCCGTCTCTCCGCAGAGTGCTCCGCGCGGATTTTTCGGGTTCATCTCGGCCTCGCCCAAGGACGCGTAGGCGTGTGCCAGCCCCCTTTGCGGCGAGTGTGCGGCGACGAAGGCGTCAAATCCGCCGAACCAAAACGACGCCGAGACGCAGGCGATCTTTTGAAATTTATCGCTTGCAAACGCCGCATACGCGCTAAAAAGCCCCGCCAGCGAGTATCCCGCGCACGCTCGCCACGCAGGCTTTCTCGCGCCGAATACGTGCCGCTCGATACGTGGGATCAGCTCGTCCGTAAATTTTTCTAAGTGCGCCGCGCCGCCGCCTGTGAAATCGTGCACCCCCTTAAATGGCAATTTTGCCGCCCACGGGCTGAGCTTATCGCCCCACTGCGCCTCGTTTAGATAGATCGCCGCAAGCACGAAATCTGCGCCGCTTCGTCGCGAGACGAGCTCGTAAATTTCGCCCACACTAGCCGCGCTAAACTCCAAGGCGTGCAGGTAGATGATCGGTGCGGACGCGGCTTCTTTTGTAAAGGAGAGCGCAGGCGCAAAAAACGGCGCGTGCGGGGCGAAAATTTCTACGCGCAGGCCGTTAAATTCCAAACTTTGCATCGCTGAACCTTTAAAAGTTATTAAAATTTAATAGAATTTTGTGTAAAATCACCGAATTTAACACTAGAGGAACTTAAAATTGGCTTTGATCGAGCTTATCGATGTTACGAAAAAATTCGGCTCCCACGTCGTTTTAGACGGCGTAAATTTTGCACTGGACGCTAACGAGCGCGTCGCCGTGATCGGCAAAAACGGCGGCGGCAAATCTACGCTGATAAAGATCGTCGCGGGTCTGTGCGAGACCGACGAGGGGCGGATCATCACTCAAAACGGGCTAAATATCCAGATGCTCGCTCAAACGCCGAAATTTGAAGACAATCTCTCGGTCAAAGACGCGCTGCGAAGGGAGCTAGCTGAAATTTACGCCGCCCTTAGCGAATACGACGCGATCTCGAGCAAAATCGCCGCACAGCCCGAAAACAAGGAGCTTTTGGCGCGCCAGGACGAGCTGATTAAATTTATCGAGGCCAAGGACGGCTGGCAGATCGACAATAAGATTGAGCAGGTGCTGCAAAATTTCGGGCTTAAAATTTACGAAAACCGCTCCGTCTGCACGCTTAGCGGCGGCGAAATTCGTCGCGTGGCACTGGGCGCGCTGGTGCTTAAAAAGCCTGATGTGCTGCTGCTGGACGAGCCCACGAATCACCTCGACGTCTATATGGTGAAATTTCTAGAGGAGATGCTGCTTAGCTCGAAGCAGACGATCGTTTTTATCAGCCACGATCGCTACTTCATCGACCGCTTGGCGACGCGCAGTATCGAGATCGAAGAGGGTAAAATTTCAAATTTCGACGGCGGATATGAGAACTATCTGAGGCGCAAGCAGGAGATGCTTGCTTCGCTCGAAAAGTCCCACGAGACGCTGCTTAAACAGCTGCGCGCCGAGGAGGAGTGGTTACACCGCGGCGTAAAGGCGCGCCTAAAGCGCAACGAAGGGCGCAAGGCGCGTATCATGCAGATGAGGCAGGATGCGAAGAAAAATCCGGGCGCGATCCGTCGCGTGCGGCTCGAGCTGGAGCGCGCGAGCAGGAGCTTTAACGGCACGGGCGGCGACAATCGCAAAAAGATGCTCTTTGAATGCACGAATATCGGTAAAATTTTAAACGGCAAGGTGCTTTTCAAGGGCTTTTCGGCGCGGGTTTTGCAGGGCGAGCGCATCGGTATCGTAGGCGCTAACGGCGCGGGCAAAAGTACTCTGCTTAAAATTCTACTCGGTCGCAGCAAGATCGATGCGGGCGAGATCAAACGCGGCGAGATCAGGATCGGCTACTTCGATCAGACCCGCAGCGGCATCACGGACGATAAAAGCATAATCGAAATTTTCTGTCCAAACGGCGGCGATCACATCAACGTCCGCGGCAGCTACATGCACGTCTATGGGTATTTGAAAAATTTCTTGTTTCCGAAGGAATTTTTGGATAAGCCCGTGGGCGTGCTTAGCGGCGGCGAAAAGAACCGCCTGGCGCTTGCGAAGCTCTTTACCGAGCAATACGATTGCCTGATCTTGGATGAGCCGACGAATGATCTTGATATCGCGACGATCAATATTTTGGAGGATTATTTGCTAAGCTTCGAAGGTGCGGTAATCATCGTAAGCCACGATCGCTATTTCATCGATAAGATCACGAATAAGCTTTGGGTTTTTGAAAAAAACGGCACGATCGATCAAATTCAAATGCCGTATTCGCAGTATCTGGAGTTTGAAGACGAAATGGCGGAGATCGATCAGATCGAAGCCGACGCTGGCGCGAGCGCGAGCGCGGAGGAAGGCAGCCGCGAAAACAAAAAGGAAAAGACGAGCGCCGCGAAGCTTAGCTACAAACAGAATAAAATTTTAGAAGAGTACCCCGCTAAAATCGAGGCTATCGAGGCGCGCATAAAGGAGCTAAATCACGCGCTCTCGACGCCTGAAATTTATCAAAAGCTCGGTATGCAGGGGCTTTTTGAAGAACTTGAAGAAAAAAGAGGAACGTTAAACAGTATGGAAAATGAATATTACGAAGTGCTTTCGCTCGCCGAGAGCCTAAAGTAGGCGCGATGGTTTGGTTTTTGATCTTTTTATACGCGCTTTACACGATTTATAAAATTTCGCTCGATCTGCTCGAGCTAAGCTTCATCCGCGCCAAGCTAAAAGAGCCTGCGGTGGTGCTTAGCGAGGAGGATTATCGCAAGGCAGGCGAGGTCGGCGCGGTAAATTTAAAATTTAATATATTTTCGCACTGCTTTTCGTTTGCGGTGGCGCTTATTTGGATACTTGCGGGCGCGGGCGCGTTACAGCGCGCGATATATGATCTAGCGGGCGATGGGATTTTGGCGGGGAGCTGCTTTGTAACGGCGTTTTTAATCATCGGCGGCGCGGCGGCGTTTCCGCTTGAAATTTACAAAACCTTCGTCAAAGATCGCCGCCTAGGCTTTTCCACGATCACGCCCGCCGTTTTCGTAAAAGACGCGCTAAAATCGCTCGCGCTCACGCTGGTTTTCGGCTTTGCAGTAGCCTCTGCGCTCGTTTTTTGCGTAAATAGCCTGGGCGCGCACTGGTGGGTTTGGGGCTTTCTGCTAAGCTTCGGCATAGTTTTACTGATAAATCTGATCTATCCGACCGCTATCGCGCCGCTGTTTAATAAGATGCAGCCGCTAGAGCAAGGCGAGCTAAAAGAGCGCATAGAGGGGCTTTTGCAGCGCTGCGGCTTTAAAAGTAGCGGCGTTTTTACGATTGACGCAAGCAAGCGTGACAAGCGCCTAAACGCCTATTTCGGCGGCTTCGGAGCGACGAAAAAGGTCGTGCTTTTCGACACGCTCATAGAGAAGCTTAGCGAGGATGAAATTTTAGCCGTTTTAGGGCACGAGCTCGGGCATTTCAAACACGGCGACATTTTGAAAGGCTTAGCGCTTAGCTTCGTGCTTTTGGGCGCGACGCTTGCGGTATTCGGAAACCTCCCTGCAGGGGTGTTCGGCGCGCTAGGACTTAACGCGGACGGCGGTGCGACGCTAGTTTTTATGATTTTGTTTGCGCCGATCTTACATGCGTTTTTTGAGCCGGTGATCTCCAAGCTTAGCCGCATGCACGAATTTAGTGCAGACCTGCATGGTGCCAGCATGCAGGATAAAAAGAGCATGATCGGCGCGCTAAAGAAGCTGGGCAGCGAAAACAAGGCGTTTCCGCTCGCTCATAAAATTTACGCCGCGGTGTATCATTCGCACCCGAGCCTGTATGAGCGCATAAGAGAGCTTGATGAGGATCGCTGAGGCGCTAAGATGGGGCTTGGGGCAGTGCGGCTCAAAATATGTCGCGCGCGAAATTTTAAAATTCTGTGAGCGCCTTGAAGGTGAGCAGCTCGTGCTGAGATGCTCGGAAGAGCTCGCGCATGAAGCGGAATTTCGCGCCAAGATAGCCGAGTTCAAAGACGGTCGCCTGCTTGAATACATCACGCAAAGCTGCGAGTTTATGGGCTTTAAATTTTACGTCGACGAGCGGGTGCTGATACCGCGCTGCGAGACCGAAATTTTAGTGAAAAAAGCTCTTACTTTAGCGCAGAGCTTGGACGAGCCGCGCATTTGCGAGATCGGCACGGGCAGCGGCATAATCGCTATCTGCTTAAAAAAACTCCTTCCTTCTTGCCGCATCACGGCTAGCGACATTAGCGCTGATGCGCTTGAGGTGGCGCGCGTAAATGCTGCAAGCTTGGGCGCGGACGTCGAGTTCGTACACTGCGCCTACGCAGATGAGATCGCGGGCGAGTTTGATCTCATCGTCTCAAATCCGCCCTATATCGCAAACTCCTACGCATTGGACGCGCGCGTGCTGCAAGAGCCGAAGGCGGCGCTGTTTGGCGGCGAGAGGGGGGATGAAATTTTAAAACGCATCGTGCTGATCGCCGCACGGCGCGCAAAATTTCTAGCCTGCGAGATGGGCTACGATCAAAAGCAGAGCTTGTCGGCGTTTTTGCGCGAGCAGGGCTTTAGGGTGGAATTTTACAAAGATTTGGCGCAGTTTGATCGCGGATTCGTCGCGCGAAATTTAAACAGATCGTAGGCGCGCCGTGCAAAGCTCGCAACTACGCAGGCTGCTTTATTACAAAGCGTTCGGCTACCGCTATGTAGGCGCCGAAATTTTAAGCGGCGGCGAGCGATTTTTTAAGGCGCTGGATGCGCTGAAATCCGCTACCGCCGAGTGCAATCTCTGCGAACTCGCCAAAACGCGCGCTGGAAGCGGCGAGCAAAATTTTAAAAATTTCAAAACTATCAAAAATTTTAAAAATTCTAAAACTCCCGCGAACGTAAAACTTATGATCGTAGCTCTCGCACCGGGCGCTAACGAAGGTTTTGGCGGCGGTTTGGAGGCTGAAGTAGCAGCGGCGCTAGATCAAATTTGCGCGCCGGAAGAAATTTATTTTAGCTTTTTGATAAGGTGTGCGGTGCCGCAAAATAGGCGCGTAAGCTCGGAAATGATCTTAAAATGCGCGCCCTATCTGACCGACGAGATCAAAATTTTAAAGCCCAAAGTCGTGCTTTGCCTGGGCGAGCTCTGCTGCAAAATCGTGCTGCGAAACGGCGATTTGGCGAGCATGGACGTGCTGCACGGCTCGGTCTTTAACGAGGGCGGCATCAGCTTCGTGCCGAGCTTCGATCCCGCATTCATCGCGCAAAATCCGAGCAAGGCGGAGCTTTTCAAAGAGGATCTGCAAAAGATAAAAGAGCTGCTGTGAGGCGCATTTTGGCGCTTGTTCTGCATGCTATTTTGATTTTGTGTGCGGCTTTTTGCGTGGGCGCCTAGTTTGTGGATTGCGCCTACGCGGATGAGATCGCGGGCGAGTTTGATCGACTTAAATTTCACGGACGAGCGGGATTTGGCGAAAAAACACGGACTCAATCTGCGCGGGTTTAAATTTAAAAGCGAGAAAATTTCATAAAGCGGCGGAGCGGGGCAAAATTTAACGCCATTGCAAAATTTCGATATTTCAAATTTTGTTTTCTATCTAGCTATCTCGGGTGTGTGAGGGGTTTATGTCGCGACGTAGCGTTAAATTTAAACCTTAACGCCGAGCGAAATTCTATGTAGTAAAATTTTATCTAGCCTGCAAATTTTATTTTGCCTAAGAGCTCTGCGCATTCTTAATATTTTACGCCGAAGCGGTCTGCGCTATGTTTGCACCGTACGACTAGGTAAATTTGAATCCGCGAAATAAATTTATTTCAAAGATTTGAAAAATTCTAAAATTTCGGCGCTAAATTTGATCGGCCTGCCTTCTTTTACAAAGGCAATTTTTACGTCCTGTGCGTATAAAAGCTCGCTGAAATCTACGTTTTTAATATCTTTGATCTTGTAAATTTCTTGTCGCAAAAGGGCGCTGGCGTTTTTAAGCGCGGCTAGGCTCGTGCGAATTTCAAGCGTGTCGCCGAGACGCGCGGGGCGGAGGAATTTAGCGCAAAGCTCGCTAACTACGAAGTGTGCGTCCTCACGCGCGAAGTCCACCCCAGCCTGCATAAGCGCCTCGCTGCGCGCCCGCTCGCAAAATTTAATGTAGTTGGCGTGATACACGATGCCCTGCGCGTCGGTATCTTCGTAGTAAATTTTAATCTGCATCGGCTGCGCTTTGCTCCGGTGCTGCCTTTTTCGCGGCGAGGGCGGGGAGGATTTTTGCGAAAAATAGCACCGTTTGAAACACGATGATGAGTTTCATGCACCATTCGCTAGCCGCGTGGATTTGGGCAAATTCCGGCGTCATCGTCGCTTCTGCGCCGATCTTTTGGGCATTTATGACGTAGTCGGTAAAGTAAAGCACGAAAAGTAGGGTAAGTATGATATTTACGAGCGTCAGCATCAAGGTCGAAAGGCGCAAGCGAAAGGATTGCGATTTGTTGTTGTTGAAATTTATCATCTCAAAAACGAGGCAGATGATCGAGACTGCGATGAGGATGCCGCCGTATTTTACGAAGATCTCGCTCATTAGCTTGCCGCTTTGAAAGTGCGATAGCACGCCCTCCCCGATAATCTGCTGCGGGAAAAATACCACGGGCGCGACGAGTGCGCCGAGCGAGAGCTCGATGCCGATAAGGGCTGCGATGATGAAGATATAGATAGAAAAAATTGCGCGCATAAAGATCCTTTTAAATTTTGATAAATTTTAAATCGGACGTGATTATAGCGAAATCTTATAATCGTGCGCTTAAGTGTTTTGCAAGCGGGTTTTTGGACAAATGGGCGCGGTCGTCGGTCGCAAATATGATGAAATTTTTAATTTTTGGATGCGGCGGCATGCGAAATTTATAAAATTTTTGTTGGAGGGCGGAGAAGAAATTTTGTATTAAAACGCACTGCGGCTAAAATTTCATTATGAAATTTAAAATTTTCCAAATCGTTTTTTTTAAAATTTCTAATGCCTATTCAGCCCCCTTTAAGCATCACTCTTGTATAATCACAATTCTGTTTCGCAC
>NZ_CALGPY010000002.1 GCF_937959485.1 uncultured Campylobacter sp. | reverse complement strand
AATATCATATTTCTTCAAGTCCTCTTTAGAAATATATTCCGCAACAAACGCCATCTAGCCCTCCTTTAAAAATTCTATAATTTAAAGTAGATCGCTCGTATATAGACCGAACAAAGACGAGATTTCAAATTTAATCCTTTTACTGACGAGAACTTATCGTTAAAGCTGCCAATTTATATGCGATTATCGTCAATTTTTACTATAACCTTTCGTAAAATTCGTAAAAATTCAAGCGCTTTGGCGCTCGCCACCTCTTTTAAATTTAGCGTCCAAAAATACGCAGAATTTCACGCCGTATAGGTAGAAAATCCAGCTTATGTAGATCCATAGAAAGAAAAATAGCGCGACCGAAAACGAGCCGTAGATGCTAAGATAGGTTTTGTTATAAAAGACGTATTGCGCAAAAACCAGTCTTGAAAGCCACCATAAAATCGATGCTACGAGCGATGAGGCAAGCACCGCTTTTGCGCGGATCTCGCGGTTGATCGCCGTAGCATAAGTAATCGCAAAGATCCCCCAAACGATTAAGTAGGGTAGAATTTTAAGCAAATTTATCCAGCTCGTAAACTCGGTTTTATTTAGCAGCTCCTGAAGCTCGCCGCTGATATAAAACGATGCTCCAAGCCCCACAGGAGCGAGCGTCATCAGCGTCCAGTAGGTGCTTAGGCTCTTAAAAAAGCTTCGCTCGGGTGAATGCGAAATGCGCGCGATAATCGCTTCAAAGTCTCCGAAAAACAGCACCGACGTAACTAACACTGCGCAAAAGCCCGTTACGCCAAGGCTTAGTCCGTTTGCCATAAATTCCTCGATATAGTGTGCCATGCTCGCTTGATTTGCAGGCAGGAAGTTTGAAAAGATAAAGCCCATAATCTTGTCGTAGTAGCCTTTGAAGCTTGGCAGCTGCATAAAAACGCTAAGCGAGACCATCAGCACTGGCAATAGCGCCAGAATCGTGTGAAAGCTAAGGCTTGATGCATGGTGCATGAGCTCGGTATCGTAGAGGCGGAAGAAATTTTTGAGTCGGTTTTGCGCTTGCTTAAGCGCCGGTATTAGTTTTTTCATACGGGCGATTTTACATTAAAAATTTAGAATTTCATATAAATTTGCGCAATTTTTCTTTTGTATCGCGGTATATCGTCTATGAAATTTAAAGCTAAAAAATGCGACTACAAATATATAAATTTATATCTCGAATTTAGCCTAAATTTAGGAAAGTTTTTCTAATATGCTAAAAAATAATATTAAATATATCCATAACGAAGGTAAAATAATGGAACGAAGGAAAACGATGAAATTTAAAATTTCATTAGCGGCATGTATGTGCCTACTATGCGGTAGTTTGGCTGCAGCGCAAAGTGGCGGTAATTCTGCGCCTGAAAAGTCGCAGAATATGGGCGTAATCGAGGTAAATTCCGTCGGCGATAATATCAGCGAGAGCGGCATCGACGAGGGCTTTTTGAGCAAAAACGTGCAGCATGGTCTGCTTGCGGGCAAGCGCGCTTTGGATCTTCCGTATCAGATCAACACGATTAGCAAGGAGATCATGAATCACCAAGGCGTCACCGGCTACGAGGAGGCGGTCAAATACTTCCCGTCCGCGCAGATTCAGATGCGCGGCGGCGCTACGGTCGGACGCCCGCAGACGCGCGGCTTTGAGGGCAGCGTCGTAGGCAACAGCTTCTGGGACGGCTTTTATACGATTTCGACGACGGCGATTCCGATGGCGATGTTTGAGAGCTTTCAGGTACAAAACGGCGTCGCGGGCTCGCTCTACGGCGCGCAAAATCCGGTCGGAATTTTCAGTTACACGCGCAAGCGCCCTGTAAAAGATCAATACATAATTTGGAGCGATTATATGTCGCGAAGCAACCTGGGGCTTGGTCTTGATCTATCCGATAAATTTGAAAAATTCGGCTACCGCGCGGTATTTTACGGATCAAACGGCGACAGACAACCGAAGGGTTCAAATTTACAGCGTCGCTTAGCCAGCGTCACGATGGAATTTTATCCGACGGGCGATCTTACTTTTGAAACCGCGGCAAGCTATTATGAGCACAATACTAAAGGCTTTGCGGGGCAGTTTGCTCTCGGCGTGCGAGACGGTAAGATTGTAGACGGCATGGAGCTTCCAAAGGCGGTAGATTCTTCAAAACGCGGTCTTGGGCAGAGCTTTGGAGGAATGCATCTAAAAACCACTACCGCAAGCGCGAAATTTAAATTTACGCCTACCGATAAATGGTATTTAGAGGGCGGCTTTCAGTTTCAGCGCGCCGATCGTGATACTCATGGAGTTGTAAATTATATCTTGCCTAGCACACATCCGCAATATACAAAGCCGGGCGATTATCAAACCAGACACAGCGGCGGTGCTACGGCGGCATATAGATTCGATCTGCCAAGCGGCTATCTCAAGGCTAATACGCAGTTTAACACGGGCGATATCGAGCATGATTTTAGCGTACAGACCAACGGATATCACTGGACGCAGGATAGATATAAAAACGCGAGCACCAACTACACTTCACCTACTATAGGCAATATCTACGATCCTAAAATTCTAAATTACACCGGCGCTAGGCGTGGAAGTGGGCTGTATCACTATGCGGTTTTGGATATGTATAACGTCTCGGTGTTAGACGATATCACGATAAACGATAAATTTGACGTGATGCTAAGCGCATCTAAGGCGTGGATGAGGCAGGAATCCTACAATGCCCGCCAGCAAAGACTTGTCAAAGCCTATAGCGATTCGGGCTATAGCTGGGCGGGAAGCCTGATTTTCCATCCGATAGAGGACGCTAGTATCTACTACACCTACGCAGATAGCTTGCAGCAGGGCTCTACCTATGTTTATAATAGCGGTCCGCATAACGGTGAGGTCGCCTCTACATCTCCGTATCGCTCCAAACAGCACGAGATCGGTGCTAAGATCCGCGTAGCCGATATGATCGATTTTAGCGTGGCGTATTTCGATATTCGCAGACCTATCGCGTATCTAAATAGCTCTACGGGGATCTACGGCATAAACGGCGAGCAGCGCAACCGCGGATTTGAGTTTATGAGCGGCGGACGAATTACGCAAAATTTAAGCGTGCTCGGAGGCTTTACCTACATCGATCCTAAGATGCATAACGTAAGCATCGAGGGCGCTAACCGCAAGGTTGCAAACGGCATCCCTAAACTAAACGCAAATTTGATGTTTGATTACGAGATCCCGGGCACAAACAAGCTTGCGATCAGTACAAATTTCCACTACACCGGCAAGATGTATCTGGATGATCTAAACACTCAGCACACTCCTAGCTTTTTCGTTACCGATCTTGGTATCAGATATACGAGCGAGCGTCTTTTGGGCGATAAGACCACGCTACGTTTCAACGTAAATAACGTATTTAACAAAAAGTACTGGGCGGGAATGTATCCTGCGAGCGCCGACGGTGCGGGCGGTCTTAACGTAACTAGCGTGCTAGGCTCGGCAAACGGCGTAACGCTCGGCGAGAGTAGAAGCTTCATGCTCTCTGCGGAGGTAAAATTTTAAAATCTAGCGGGTTTAAAATTTCTAATTGAGCGGCGCGAATAGTTATAGCGCCGCTTTTAAATTTATGAAATTTTATCGCTCTAAGCGGCGAGATTAAATTTAACGAGGCTTGTTTTAATTCATTTTAAAATTTAAGCCTTGGATTTTGGAATTTTAAACCTTGATTTTAAAATTTAAATCTTTAAATTTTTAAGTCGATGCGCCTAAGCTCGCCCGCAAATTTTATCGCGCGGTTTAAAATTTAGCCGTTTTTGGTTATAATCTTTGCAAAACCACGAAACGGAGAGCAATGAAACAAGTTTTAATCATCGCAAGCGGAAAGTTTGCGCGCCATTTTTTATCCAAAGTTTGTAAAATCAAAGATGTCATCAGATCATATCGCGTCATAGCTAAAAATACGGATGCTGTGCCCGCAGAGCTTGAAAACGAGTCAAATTTTTCGGTAGAAATTTTTGATCCTACTAGCATTGAGCGGTTGCGCGTGGTGCTAGCAGAAGAGGAATTTGACCGCTGCATAGTGATAATGGAGGATGAATTTGACACTAAAGTAACGCTTGAAAATTTAAAGACGCTCGCTCCGGATTTAGAACTTTACGTGGCTGATTTTTGGGGACTTTTGCGCGAGAATAAAAACGAAGCTCACGTAAAAATCGTAAATACCCTCGCGCTAAATTCCTCGCGCTTCATCGGTTTTTTGCCTGATAGCCCCGTTTTTGCTGATAATATCGGGCTTGGACGCGGAGAGATAATGGAGGTAAAAGTGCCCGTAGGAAGCTCGTTTGCGTATAAAAAAATCAGTACGCTTTCTAATGCCAAATATCAAATTCCGATGATTTACCGCCACAACAATTACATCGTAACGACACCCGGCTCGCGAATATATCCGAATGATACGATTTTAGTCGTTGGTGAGCCTAGTGCGTTGCGAGCGGTGTTTGCTGAAGTAAAAAAGCAAAGCGGGCAATTTCCATCGCCGTTTGGGCTAAATATTTTCGCGCTAATCGATATGAAAAAAATGAGCGGCGACGAGATAGCTAGGACGGTTAGGGCGCTTGAGTTTTTGGATTTGCATATTAGAAATCATAAAATTTATCTGCGAATTTTAAATCCTCTGCTAAACGACACTTTTAGCGAGCTTAAAGCGCTGTGTGAGCGGGATAAATTTGAAATTCTCATCGATTACTCGGGCGAGCTAAATTTAAAGCGCGACGTGAGCGAAAATAAAGCAGGCTTGGTAGTTTGCTCAAGCGGAGTTTTCGAAGCGAAAAAAGCGGCGCTTAAAGCGCTTGAAATTCCCGTGCTAAGCCTTGGAGAGGGCGAGCTAAAAGATGTGCGTAAAAGTGTCGTGCTAAGTGCTGGCGAGCGGCTGCGCGAGGAATCGAGTATCGTCTTTGACATCAGCTCGCAGCTAGGGCTAGACGTGTATTTGTATCTTTTCGGCGAGAGCGAAAAGGACGAGTTTGCGCAAAGCTACGTGAGCTTATCGAAGCTTTTTAAGCAGAGTTTATTCGTTATTCCTTGCGAGCGGCAAAATCCGATTTTAGCGCTAGGCAGCGAGCGAGATCTGCTACAATTTGTGCCATTTAATGATAGAATTTTGGCGCGCAAGCTCACATCGATTTTCAATCAGGATTTGGATCAGATGTATTTTAAACTCGGCAAAAATCATCAAATTTTTATCCCGAGCGATTACGGGTATGAAAAGTAATCGAAATTTATGTTACAATTACCCAAAAATCAAAGGTTAGCGTATGAAAATCGATCTTAATTTAGGTAAAAAATACAGCGTTTTTATCGACGAATTGCAAGAGATCAAGCTCAAAGGCAAGGTAGCGATCATCACAAATCCCAAAGTAGGCGGGCTGTGGCTTGATTTTTTATTGCAGCGGTTAAAATGCGAGCAAAAATTTATCATCACGATCCCAGACGGCGAGGAGTATAAAAATACCGCGAGCGTGGAGCAAATCTTAGAGCAGCTTTTCAGCTCCAAGCTTGATCGCAAAAGCACGCTCATTGCTCTTGGCGGCGGCGTCATCAGCGATATAACGGGCTTTTGCGCGAGCATTTATGAGCGCGGTATCGATTTTATCAATATACCTACGACCTTGCTAGCGCAAGTGGACGCAAGCGTCGGCGGCAAGACGGGCGTGAATAATCGCTTCGGCAAAAATTTAATCGGCTCCTTTTATCAGCCGCGCGCGGTTTTTTGCGAGAGCAAATTTTTATCTACTCTTCCTGCGCGGGAGTTTGCTGCGGGCGTTGCGGAGGCCATAAAAATGGCGGTATGCTTTGATGGCGAGCTGTTTAAATTTTTCGAGACGCGCGATCTAAAAAGCGCAGATGAAATTTCGCATATAATCGCTCGCTGCGTGGAGATTAAAGCAAGCGTTGTAGAGCGAGACGAGCGCGAAAGCGGCGTGCGTGCAGTGTTAAACTACGGACACACCTTCGCTCACGCTATAGAAAAAATTACTGATTATAAAAAATTTTTGCACGGCGAGGCTGTGGCGATCGGCATGGTGATGGCAAATGCGCTAGCGCGTCGCCTCGGTAAACTAAGCGGCGAACAGGAGGAGCAGATCCGCAAAGTGCTTCAAAAATTCGCGCTTCCGATAAAATTTCACGTAGAGGATGCGGCGGAATTTTACGAGCTGTTTTTTCTCGATAAAAAAAGTGAAAACGGCAAGATAAAATTTATCCTGCCCGACGGCATCGGTAAATTCTACGCTTCCAAAGAGATCGCAAAAGATGAAGTAATCGCAGCGCTGAAAGAGTTTGAATGAGAGCGCTTGCGGCTATTTTTTTGATTTTTAATCTTGCATTTTGCGAGGCAAATTCTACGCTCTCCGCCGCGCACACGCGCTTAGAATCTAACGCTAGCTCTGCCGCTAGTGAGAAGAAAGATGAAAATTCCAAGCTATCCGCGTCGCTAAAAGATCAGATCCGTGTTATTGACGATGAGATCAAAAATAATATCTGGATTTCGCGCTTTTCAAATTTCATCGGCTATCAAAATTTACAAAAGCAATCCAGCCAGCTCGAAGCGGAGCTAAAAAAGAGCGCCGGCACCGATAAGATCGCAGAGATTCAAAAAAGACTTCGCGCCGTAAAAGAGCAGCTCATACTGCTAAAAGAGTATGAAAAATCTCCGTTTTTAGATATCATCGCGATGCCCGAAACTCCAGAGCCTGCGCGCATTACAAATCCTTTTTCGATAATTTCGGGTTTTTCTACGATTAGAAATTTGCAAGCTCAAAAGATGGAGCAGAAAAACGCCATAGAAAATATTAAAGCTTTAATCGATAAACTTGAAGCAAAAAGGGCGCTATATGAGCGCTTGATGCAGATTGATACAGACGCAAGCGCTGCGGCGGAGCTTAAAAGCTTAGATTACGAGCTTAGCGAGTTTAGCTCCGCATATGAGATCGCGCAGACTACGTATGACGTTTACGAAAAAAAGATCAACTCCCAAATCGCCGTGCAGACCGCCGATATAAAAGCGCAGATCAAGCGCGCGGGAAACATCGCCGTGTGGATTTTAATCGTCATCGCGCTGTCGTTTTTCTGCAAAGTGGTGGCGAAAAAATATATCAAAAACGACGAGAATTTTTATATCGTAAATAAAGCTATCAATGTTTTAAATTTCACGCTGATTGCGCTGATACTGCTCTTTTCTTACATCGAGAATATGACGCACTTCGTGACGGTTCTTGGCTTTGCCTCGGCAGGTCTTGCGATTGCGATGAAAGATATGTTTATGAGCTCCTTAGGCTGGCTTACGATCGTGCTTGGCGGCAGCTTTCGCGTGGGCGATCGCATCAGGGTGCATAAAAACGGCGAGACCTATGTAGGCGATATCATCGATATTTCGGTGCTTAGGATGACGATTTTTGAGGACGTTACTATGACTACGTGGAGAGAAAATAAACGCGCGGGCAGGGTAATTTTCATACCTAACAATTATATTTTTACAGATCTTATCTCAAACTACACCCATAGCGGGCTTAAGACCGTCTGGGACGGCATTAGCATACTTTTAACATTTGATAGCAACCATAAAAAGGCGATGTATCTCATAAAAAACATCGTGCGGAAGTATTCCAAGGGCTACACCGACATCGCCAAAAAGCAGATGGGCAAGCTTCGTTCGCAATATAGCATCAAAAATCCAAACGTCGAGCCTAGAATTTTTAGCTTCTTCGAGCCATACGGCATTGAAATTTCGGTTTGGTACATGACGAACTCTTACGCTACGCTCGGGCTTCGTAGTAACATCTCGGCTGAAATTTTAGACGCGCTAAGAAGCGAGCCCGACATCAAGATCGCCTATCCCGCATACACGCTTTTTAACGGCAAAAACTACGCGGCTGCAGGCGGAAATTTTGCGGCGCAAGATCTCGGCTCGGAGCAGCAAGGCTCACAAAATTTAAACGCAGCGGCGCAGGGCGCGGGCTTTGCTGGGGGAAGCGGATCCGGGAGCGAAATTTGAAAATTTATTTTAAAACGTTTGGATGTCGCACAAATATCTACGACACGCAGCTTATCAAAAGCAACCTCAAATCGGGCGAGATCACGCACGACGAGCAGGGCGCGGACGTCGTCGTGATAAACTCCTGCACCGTTACGAACGGCGCCGACGCAGACGTGCGAAACTACGTAAATAAGATGAACCGCCTCGGCAAAAAGATATTGCTAACCGGCTGCGGCGCGGTATCGCGCGGCGAGGAGCTGTATAAAAACGGCGCGGTATTCGGGGTGTTTGGGATGTCGCAAAAGGAAAAGATCGATGAGTTTTTAGGCTCGGAGTCGAAATTTTACGATATCGGAGATCTTGACGGCGTCGAAAAAAATCTGGTAAGCGACTACGAGGATCACACCAAGGCCTTTATTAAAATTCAAGAGGGATGCGATTTTAACTGCAGCTACTGCATAATCCCCTCGGTGCGCGGCCGCTCGCGCAGCAGCTCTGAAGACGTGATCTTAAAAGAGGCGGAAAGCCTCGCCGCAAACGGCTTTAGCGAGATTGTGCTAACCGGCACCAATATCGGAAGCTACGGTAGAGCCGCGGGCACGAGCCTGGGCGCGTTGCTTCAAAAGCTGGGCGCGATACGCGGAATTCGACGCATTCGCCTAGGCAGCATCGAGCCCTCGCAGATAGATGCAAGCTTTCGCGAAATTTTATCCGAGCCGTGGCTGGAGCGGCATCTGCACATCGCGCTTCAGCACACTTCGCAAAAGATGCTTAGCATAATGCGCCGCCGAAATTCCGCGCTAAGGGATTTGGAGCTTTTTTGCGAGCTTGCGGAGCGAGGGTTTGCGCTGGGGACGGACTTTATCGTCGCGCACCCGGGCGAGAGCGAAGAGATTTGGCTCGAAGCGGTAGAAAATTTCAAAAAATTTCCGCTCACGCATCTGCACGCCTTTATCTTTTCGCCGCGGCAAGGGACCGCCTCGGCGTCGCTAAAAGGTCGCATAGACGGCAAAACGGCGAAGGCGCGGCTAAAGATGCTGCAGAACATAACGGCGCTGAATAATTATAAATTTCGCCTTTCGCACAAGGTGCCGCTAAATGTGCTGATCGAGCGTAAAAACGGAGAGTTTTATGAAGGATATGATCAATTTTATGATAAAATTTGGATCGAAAGCGATGATGATTTGTCGAAAAAATGGATGGAGATAAGAGATTATGAGGTTAAATTTGATGGAAATTTTGCATAAAATCAAAAAAAGCAAGCTAAATATAATTCTGATTTTTTTAGTGCTGCTTATCGTTTTGCTCTCGATCGTTTATTTTAAGGACGATTCGCGATACATCACCGAGCGCGAATTTAGCGAGCTGGTGCGAAAAGATCAGATCAAGCGCGCGCATATCGAGGACGGCACGCTAAGCTTCGTTTACGACGGCAAACGCTATAAAATTTTAACCGATATCGTTAATTTAAAAGAGCTCTCCAACCACGCTTTGATTACGAAGGAAGAGGATAACGAAAGCGGCGGTATCAGCGCGATCTTGGTAATTTTTACGTTCGCATTTTTTCTCTTTGTATATTATTTTGAAACCGTTTTGGCTAGGCGCCGCAGGCTGGACGGCGTAGGCGCTGCGCGTCAAGGCGGCGCAAACGCAGAGCTCGGCGATCTTTCACCGAGCGTTAGCGACGTGAGATTTAGCGACGTCGCGGGCATCAGCGAGGTTAAAGACGAACTCATAGAGATTGTGGATTTTTTAAAAAATCCCGCAAAATATCGCAATTTCGGCATCAAGCTGCCGAAAGGAATTTTAATGATCGGCGAGCCCGGCGTCGGTAAAACGCTAATTGCAAAAGCCGTAGCGGGCGAGGCGGACGTGCCGTTTTTTTACCAAAGCGGCGCAAGCTTCGCCGAGGTCTTTGTGGGCGTCGGCGCTAGGCGGGTTCGCGAGCTGTTTGCGAAAGCCAAATCCTGTGCGCCCGCGATTATTTTTATCGACGAGATCGACGCGGTCGGCGGCAAGCGCGGTATAGGGCGCAACGACGAGCGGGAAGCGACGCTAAATCAGCTGCTGACCGAGATGGACGGATTTGAGGAAAATAGCGGCGTGATGGTAATCGGCGCAACCAACAAAATAAATATGATCGACGACGCGCTGCTGCGCTCGGGGCGCTTTGATAGGCGCGTTTTTATCGGGCTTCCGAACTACAAAGACCGCATCGAAATTTTAAAAATTTACCTCGAGGGCAAAAGATGCAGCGCGAATATCAACAAAGTAAGCCGCCTCTGCGTGGGCTTTAGCGGCGCAGGGGTAGCGACGCTGGTAAATGAAGCTGCGATCAACGCTCTTAAGCGCGGCAGCGATACGATCGAGCTTAGCGATTTTGAAAACGTGCGAATGAGGGTCTTTTATGGCGTGCAAAAAAGTAGAATTCTCACCGAATACGAAAAGGAGATCCAGGCGTTCTATCAGGGCGCAAAGGCGCTTAGCGCGTATTGGTATTCGTTTGATTTCGAAAAAATAGAGCTTTTAAACGATAAATTTTTAAACGAGGATTTCGAGATCGAATCCAAAACGCAAATTTTAAATCAAATCAAAGTGCTTTTAAGCGGCATGGCGGCGCTACAGATCCATAAAAACGACGCTTTTTCAAATTCTGCTAGCGACGTAAAGCAGGCTATCGCGCTGGCGCAAAAGATGGTTTTCGAGCTCGCGATGGGCGATAGTTTCACCCCTAGCGCGCAGAGCGTGAATAAAATTTTGCAAGATTGCTACGACGAGGTAAGCGAGATAATCCGCACGATGCAGGATAAGCTAAATCAAATTTCAAAGCAAATTTTCGTCTATGAGTTCATAACTTTCGAAGATGTTCAAAAGATCTGCGAATCCGATGGTGTGGAGCAAGAAGGCGTCTCCGCGCAAGAGCAGGATTTGCAAAAGCTGGAAAAAGATAGCGAAAGCTCTGAAGAAAAGCCGCAAGACGGCACGCTAAATTTCGATTAAATTTTAAAATTCCAATATAAGGAGAGGAAAATGGTAAAAATAGGTGTTTTAACGATCAGTGATCGCGCTAGCGGTGGCGTTTACGAGGATTTAGGAGGCAAAGAGATAATTGCCGTGATGGATGATTGGCTAACTTGCGAGAAAGAGTATTTTTATGAAATTGTCCCCGATGAGCTGGAGCTGATCAAAGATAAGCTGATTTATCTTTGCGACGAAGCAGGTTGTGATTTGGTGCTAACTACGGGCGGTACGGGTCCTGCTCCACGCGATGTAACGCCTGAAGCGACCGAAGCAGTAAGTGAGAAATTAATGCCAGGCTTTGGCGAACTAATGCGCGCAGAAAGCCAAAAGATCGTGCCTACGGCAATTTTATCTCGCCAGATAGCAGCGATCCGCAAAAAATCTCTGATTATAAACTTACCGGGCAATCCAAAAGCGATTAAAGAGTGCCTTCTGCCGGTATTTCCTGCCGTGCCGTATTGTATTGATCTAATGGGAGGGAATTACATAACAGCGGATGAAAATAAGATAAAAATATTTCGCCCTAAACGCAAATAATTCGCAAAATTTAGCAGGAATTAAATGATTTATGATATTATTTGGGCGCAAATTTAAGGAAAAATATGAAAATAAATCACAACGATATTTTGGAATTTCATAAGTATTTTAGCAAAATCAGCCACAGCAAAGGTCGTATCCGTATCCGCGTAAGTCCCAAAATTAGGGAGTTGCGAGATAGTGTGAGCGAGGAGAGCCTGAAGGCTAAAATAGCTGCAATTCGCGGGATAAAAGAGTATAAATTTAACTCCCTAATTGGCTCGCTGACGATTCATTACGACGAAAATATTTTTCCGATGCACCTTTGGGAGCAGTTTTTAAGCGGCATCAGTTCGCCTGAGCTAGTAGCGCTTGTAAATTCCAATATAGAGGCGATTTCTTGAGCGAAGAAGCATTGCGTAGTACTAAAAAATCGCGCAAATTTTCTAATAAATCTCGGAATTTAAATGAGGCGCAAATTGCAGATATCGCTCTTTTGCTCGAAAAAGAGGCGCAAATTTTACAGTTTTATTCGCTGGGCACAGTTAAATTTCAAGATAAAAAGTTAGGAGAAATTCTATCTTTACGAGCTGGATTACTTGAGCGGATGCTAGACTTTGCAAATTCTTGCGGGCTTGGCGCTATGCCTCCTGAAAATAGCAGTGAGGGACTGGTTGCAAAAGGTCTAAATGAGTTTTTGGCTTCGGCACTTTTGATAGAAAAAAGCTCTATGATGTTTTATGACGATCTAATTAATTCGTGCAAGAACGCGGAATTTAAAGAGCTGCTGTATAAGGCGCAGGCGGTTTCGTATAATGAAATTTTGCCGATTTTAAAGGAACTGAATTCTAAATACGAGGCTGATTTAAATTCTTTGAATTTCGCTGACTTATTAAATGAAATTTTAAAAAATCCGCAGGGATTAGAGCGGATATTTCAAAAATACGATTTGCAAAATATCTTAAATAGCGCATTTTCCAATTTAATTAAAGGAATTTTGCAGAAAAATTAAATTAGGATTGCAAAAATCTAAAAAAGTCGCTATAATATCAAAATCTATGTAAAGTTGATAAAACGACTTTATAATCTTAACACGAGGAGAATGAAATGCCGATCCCATTTCTAGCAGGTTTTGCGCTTGGTTGCGCGGCGGTTTACGCTTATAACAATCGAGATAAAATCAAAGAAGGTGCGAATAAAATCGTAAGTAGCAAAAGCGTCGAGGAGCTAAAAAATAGCGTCAAAGGCGGAGCGGAAAAATTAAGCAAAAAATCAAAAGAAATTTTTGCGGAAGCCAAAGAAGGCTTAGACGATGTCGCTGAGGCGGTAAAAGGTAAAAGAAAGTCTAGTAGCAAAAAAGCTGCGACAAGTAGCGATAGCACTGCAAAAAAAACCAGAAAAAAGCCGGGACCGAAACCTGGATTTAAAAGAACTAAAAAATCCACCGCGAGCGCTAAGACTGGCGCAACACCGGTAGGTGAGACATCCGCAGCATCTACTACTCCGCTTAATATCCCGCAGATCGTAAAAATGGACGATAATTCTTCGGCTAAATTTACGTCCGCAGACGATAAATCAGAAAAATAGAGGCCTAAATGAATAGATCACTTACGACACAGCGTTCGCCGCTGGATCACGTTTTAAGCGGCGCTATAGCGGGGGCGATCGGCGGTTGCGCCGTAGAGCTCGTTAAAGCCAAAGAAGGCAAGAGCAAATCTAAAGCGATTCGAGATGCGTTAGATATAGCGCTAAGCGGCGGTATCATCGGCGGCGGCGCGATTTACAGCGCAAATAAGCTCGTACAAGGCGAGTATCTACGCGCAGCAGCAGGCGTCGCAGTATGCGTAGGCGCGCTCATTGCGGGTAGAAATTTTATTCTTAAGGTAGGCAATGAGTAATCCCTATATCACAAAAAAAGATTTGAAAGAAATTCTAGACGATTACGATTTTGGTGACAACAAATATGCTAGCGGCTCTACGGGTAGCTTTGCCGGCGATGATAAGCTTGGCGGTTGGGCTAAATGGATAAATGAGCGGGTAAATTCTGCACCTTTTAACAGCTCTGCTTCCAGCAATAACTCGGATAGCAAAGATTCCGCCGCTCAAAGCTCAAGCGACGTAAATTCTACCCAGGGCTCGCAAAATTCCGCTTTCGGTGGAATTTTTAATTCCTTAGGTAGCAGACAAAACGCGAACGGCTTATTTGGTAGCAACTCATTTATCACAGGCATCGTTCTGGGAGCCGCAGCGACCTATTTTCTAACCGACGAAAACGCGCAAAAAAAGCTTTTTAAGCTCATCGCAAAGGGTACCGAGATGTTTCAGATGGGCATCGAAGAGATGAAGGAACGCTTCGAAGACGCCAAGGCAGAGATGCAAGAGTAGTCGATGCAAAATTTTAAAATTTTACATGAGACTAAAACTAGACTACGGCTAAAGATCGTCGGTTTTAGAGACATCGATGCGAGCGCACTACAAAAAGCAGCTACGAGGCTTGAAGGCGTAACGGAAGCTAGATTTAACGCTAAAATCGGCTCTTTGATCCTTAAGCTTGACGCAGGCGTAAATAAGGCAGGAATTCTAAAGCAACTTGAAGCTTTAAATTTAAGTGAGCTAAAATCAATTATCCCCTCTAGCCATAAAAATCTGCCAAGCAAAAACGAATTTATCTTAGCGCTTCTTGCGTTGGGCGGAAATTTAATCTTTCGCACTTCGCCTTTAGCGCGCGCATTTAGCATCGTAGCGTGCTTGCCTATCTTAAAAGAAGGCATTAAAGAAAGCTTTCGTCATGGGCTTACTTCAAAGGGCTTGGAGGCTGCCGCTGTTGGGATTTCTCTCGCGCGCGGCGATATCTTTGCCGCAAATAGCACCAACACAATGCTTGCTCTTGGCGAATATATGGAAGAGAGCACCGTTTATAAAAGCGACGATCTTATCCGCGAGCTAGCCCGCCCGGACATCGTCGAGGCGTGGGTAGAGATAGATCAAAACGGCAAAAAGACCGAGATTAAAATCGCAACTTCTAAGCTAAAGGTAGGCGATATCGTGGTCGTGGGCGCAGGCGATGTCATAGCCGTGGACGGACACGTCGTAAGTGGCGAAGCGATGGTAAATCAAGCCAACATGACGGGCGAATCGGTCGCGGTGAAAAAATCTCGCGGCGATAGCGTGCTAAGCGGAACGATCGTAGAGGAGGGTAGGATTCGTATCTGGGCGGAAAACGTCGGTGAAAACACCTCCACGCAGCGTATCAAGCACTACATCACGGCATCTCTTAACGAGCGCTCCAGCATCGGTATGCATACGACCCACCTAGCCGACAAGCTCGTGCCGGTGACCTTCGGGCTCGCGGGCGTGTCCTATCTGATAAATCGAAATTTTATGAGCGTAGCTTCGGTGCTGCAGGCGGATTACTCTTGCGCGCTTAAGCTGCCTACGCCGGTTGCTTTTAAGTCGAGCATTTCAAAAGCGGGCAAGAACGGGATTTTGATCAAAGGCGCCAAGGCTCTTGAGTCGCTTGCGAGTGCCGACACCTTCGTATTTGATAAGACGGGCACGCTTACGTACGGCAACCTGGAGGTCGCCGAGATCATATCGTTTGACGAGCGCTTTAGCAAAAACGATATTTTAAATTTAACCGCGAGCGCCGAGGAGCATTACTTTCATCCCGTAGCCGAGGCGATCGTGGATGCTGCCAAAAAGCACGGTTTTATCCACAAACACCACGACGAGGTGGAATTCGTCGTCGCTCACGGCGTTAAAACAAGCATCGAGGGCAAAAAGCTCATCATCGGCTCGCGCCACTTCCTGGAGGACGACGAGATGATCTCGTTTGCAGCGCATGAGCAGACCATCGATCTTGCGATGCAAAAGGGGCTTGCGCTGCTTTACATCGCATTTGACGGCAGACTTTTGGGGCTCATCGGACTTAGGGATGAAGTGCGCGCAAACGCCCGCGCCGTCATCGCTAGGCTCCGTGAGCTGGGCGCTAAACAGATCGTCATGCTAAGCGGCGACGTGAGCTCAAAAGCCCGCGCCGTAGCCAAAAAGCTCGGCGTAGATCGCTATTACGGCGAGCTGCTGCCGACGCAAAAGACCGAAATCTTAGAACAGCTGAAAGCCGAGGGGCGGAAGGTGGTCTTCGTGGGCGACGGCATAAACGACGCGCCGAGCCTGATGAAGGCAGACATCGGCATCAGTATGCTAAACGGCGCCGAGATCGCCAAGGCTTCCGCGCAGATCGGGCTTTTGAAAAATGACATCGAGGGCGTCGCGCAGGTAAAGGCGCTGGCCAACGACACGCTGCGGCTCGTGAATCGAAATTTCAACGCCACCGTGGGGATAAATTCGATCATTTTATTTTTGGCGACCTTCGGCACGCTAAGTCCCGTAGCTACGGCGCTGCTGCATAATGGCACGACGATCGGTCTACTACTAAATTCCATTAAAGGGGTAAAATTTGAGCATTGAAGATAAAATTTTGGATCTAAATTTTCAGCGCAAAGCGGCTAAAGTGACGCTTGGAGTAAGTATGGGCATCACAGCTCTAACCGCGCTGAGTATGAACTCGCGCATGTCGCAGCTACATAAAATTTCCGGGCTAGTGATGCTAGGATGCGCGATATGGCACGCTAGCCTTTACGGCTCGCCGTACAGCGAGTTTTTGCAAAATAGAAAAGCAAAGAGCAGGGGCAGAAAGAGATCCGTAGTAAATTTAGCCTTGGAAAATCTGCCAGACGGCAAAAGCGCTCCTGCAAAAAGCACGCCCCTAAAAAGAAAGCCTCGCGCCCGCAAAAGCACCTAACGGCATAGCGTGTCGCAGCTTTAAAGCGCAAAGATAAACTCTAAAGCCGCTAAATTTCTTTAGACGCAGCCGCCGAATAAAACGTCGCAAGCGGTCAAATCTGCGCCGTTTGCGACTAATTTATAGTCAATAATCTCTCACTTTGTAAATTTAAGTGATATTTGTATTTTTAAATTATGCGTTCATATTTCCGCTTGTAAATTTTACATTTAGCGGCTATGTCGGTCGCTAGCTACCGAAATTTTAATCCCAAACGTCTCAAATATTCTTTAAATTTTTTCACCCGTCTTTACCTGCCGCAAATTTAAATTTCGCTACAATCGCTTTTTAAAATTTTGCGCCGAGCGCGCGAAAAGAGGCTAAAAAAGCCAAAAAGCTAAATTTAAAGGATCAAGATGGATTTTCAAATAGACGCCGAGGACGGCGCGGCGCGCGCCTGCACGATCCGCACGGCGCATAGCACGATCCGCACCCCCGTTTTTATGCCGGTCGGCACCGTGGGCGCGGTCAAGGCGCTCGATGCGACGGACGTAGCGCAGCTTTTAGGCGCGCAGATCATCCTTGCTAACACCTATCACATGTATCTGCGCCCGGGCTCGCGGGTGGTGGCGGGCTTCGGCGGGCTGCACGGATTTACGAAATTTCCTCGCAGCTTTTTGACCGACAGCGGCGGCTTTCAGGCTTTCAGCCTGCGCGCAAACACCAAAAACGACGAGGGCGGCATAAAATTTAAAAGCCACATCGACGGCAGCACGCATTATTTCACGCCGCGCTCGGTGCTGGATACGCAGTATGAGCTGAATTCCGATATTATGATGATTTTGGACGATTTGGTGGAGCTGCCGCGTGAGCCGGGCGCGCTTAGCGCAGACGATAGATCGCGGCTTAAAAAGCGGATCGATCTAAGCGTCGCGCGCACGATAAAATGGGCTCGCGAGGCGATAGATTATCACGAGGCTATGAAATCTCGCGGCCTGCACGCGCATCAAAATATCTTCGGTATCATCCAAGGCGGCACTGACCCGCAGGCGCGTAAATTTTGCGCCGAAGCGCTGTGCGAGATGAGCTTTGATGGGCTTGCGATCGGAGGGCTCAGCGTGGGCGAGAAAAACGAGCTGATGTACGAAACCGTAGAGGCTATGATGCCTTACGTCGATCCCGCGCGCCCGCGATATTTGATGGGGGTCGGCACGCCTGAAGATCTCGTCGAAAACGTCGCTCGCGGCGTGGATATGTTCGACTGCGTGATGCCTACGCGAAATGCGCGCAACGGCACGCTTTTTACGAGCTTCGGCAAGATCAGCATCAAAAACGCGGGCTTTATCAGCGATCACGATCCGATCGATCCGCACTGCGACTGCTACACGTGCAAGCGCTTCAGTCGCGGCTACCTAAATCATCTATTTCGCGCGCGAGAGCTTAGCTTTTACCGCCTCGCGAGTATTCACAATCTACACTATTACCTGCGTCTTGCCGCAGATATGAGAGAGGCGATCGTGCACGGGCGGTTTGCGGAGTTTAGGCGTGAATTTTACGCCGCACGAAGTAGAGTACGAGATTGAATTTTAGCGGGCGAGAGCGTTTAAATTTAGCGAGTTAGTTGAATTTAGCCGCGACAGCGGGGCGGATTTTAATACGGCGCGCGCGGCTAAATTTAAACGCGACAAAATTTTGGCTATGAAATTTAATTAGCTGTGGAGTGCAGAGTCCATAGCTTTAAATTTGATTTAAATTCCGCGCTTAGATTTTTGCATCAATTAGAGTTTTATTTCAGCAAAATTTTATTATGATAAAGCTATGTCTTGAAATTTCGCCGTAGAATATGAGATAAAATTTAGTTTTGAAGCTTAGCACTGAATCCGTGGATAAAATTCTGCGTTGATATGCGCTGAGCGCGCGAGATTTAAAGATGGAATTTAGCGGTAGGATTTTACAGACGCGATGTCAATTGCCGCGGCTTTTATCAAATAAAAGGGGAGACATTGCATCGAAATTTCTCAGGCATTGGTGTATTTTTGTAAGCGCGCGTTAACGCGTAAAAAAGACATATATTGCTTTAGGGCGTGCGATCTGCGCCTACAATTGCGGAATTTTATTGCGATAAAATTTTACTTTGATAAAGTTCAAATCCCCGCTAAATTCTGTCTTCGTGCTAAATTTTGTGATGAAATTTTGAGTGGAATTCTATCGTGGTAAAATTTCATCATAGCGAGATTTGCAGCAAAATTTTGTAAAATTATTTTTTAATCCGCCTTAGCATACAAAATCCAAGGAAATAAAGCGGCGACATAACGATAAAAATTATGATATACCTCCACGCCGTGCTCGCAAAAAATAGCCCCGTAAGCTCCATAAATTTTATCGATGCGCCAGTATAGCGGTCGCCGATGCCTATGAAAATAATAGCTGCGAGCTCTACGAGCAGCGCAGGAGCAAATAGGATCGAGCCTGCAGTTTTGAAAAACATAAATGCAAAAGCCTTGAACTTATAATAAAACGAAATGAGCCCAAATCCGATCACGCCGCAGATGAAAATCTGCTCGAACTCATCCAGCCCCAGGCTCTTATCCTGCAGGATCGTAGAGATGACGCACAGGATGATAAAGACGTTGTAATTCGCCATTTGACGCATTGGGTATTGATCGTGCGTCGCTATGGAGAGTAGGTTTATCGCGCGGTTAAGCGGCAGCAGATAAAATAGCGCAAAACTAAGGAAAATAAGTAGGTCCATCACCATATAAACCGTGTCTTGATTGACATAAGCTTCGATCTGCGAAAAAGATAGAAATATGCTTGCGATTTGCGAGCGGAATATCAAAATAATGACTATTGGCGCTATGGGCAGGATTATGGATTTAAGCCCTTCCTTGCGGATAGATGAAGTATAAATTTTACTCTCGACGCTTTGTGTGGTGCGCAGATCGTCTGTTTGGACGAACTCAAATCCAAAGAATTTCGGTTTTTTTGCACTCGTAGGCTTGGCTTTGCGGTTAAATTTAAATTTATTAAATTTTTTTGCGACCTTCGTTTCTTTTACGGCAGAGTTATCCTCTGAGATCTTTTCGGCAGGACTTTGAATAAATGGCGCTTCGGATATATTATTTTCTGCAGAATTCTTATCGCCAAAAATTTCATCGTTTTGCTTTGCAGATTCTTTTGGCTGTGGGGCTACTTTTTGCGCTACGCGGTCTTTGGATTTAGAGCCCTCGACGCGCTTTATATTTATCGCGCTGGATGCTAGCGTGTCGAAACTTACCTCATCGCCGTCGGTTAGGCTAGGATCGCGCTCGCCCAGCATTTCATAGCTATACTCGACCCCGCCCGTGGCGACTATGACATTTTCACCTCTGATAAATCCAATAAGTCTCATATACTAACATTCCCCGATTTTTTAATGAGAAATATTAGTCAAAATGAACTTAAAAAACGATTATTCTACGGTGACGCTTTTGGCTAAATTCCGCGGCATATCTACGTCGTTGCCAAGTCTGACGGAGATTTCAAGAGCTAGAATTTGTAAAATTATCATCATCTCAAAAAACTCGCTCATCGCGTGACTCTGCTCGCTTGTTTTGATAAAATCATCCGCGATCTCTGGCTCTTCTGGACTGATCGCCAAAATATACGCATCGCGCGCAGCAAGCTCTTCGACATTGCTTTTGGTTTTTTCATAGAGCAAATGCTTTGGCATCAGCGCAACCGTAAAGAGATTAGAATCGGCAAGAGCGATCGGTCCGTGCTTCATCTCGCCGCTCGGATAGCCCTCGGCGTGCAGATAGGAGATCTCTTTGAGCTTGAGTGCGCCCTCAAGAGCGAGCGGATAGAAAATATCGCGACCGATAAAGAAAAAGCCGTGTCCGTGCAGATAGTGCTTGCTCATACGGTAAATTTTATCCTGCAAGCCGTCTTTGATCTTTAAAATTTGCGGGATATGAAGCATCGCCGAAATTTCAGCGGAATTCGTGCGCGCCGAGATGACTTCGCGCAGATTTGCAAGATACACCACAAACATCCATAGCACCATAACCTGCGTCGCAAAGGCCTTCGTAGATGCCACACCCTTTTCGATGCCTGCGCGGGTGAGGATCACGCTGCCTGCCATGCGCACGATCGAGCTGTTATCGACGTTGCAGATTGCAAGCGTCCTAAGACCAGCTTTTTTAGCGATATGCAGCGCCTCTAATGTATCGGCGGTCTCGCCGCTTTGCGAGATCACGATAAATAAGGAATTCTTGTTTAAAAATGGTTCTTTATAGCGGAATTCGCTAGCAACTTCTACTTTCGTGCGGATTTTAGCGATGCGCTCGAAAAGATACGAGCTTACGAGCGCGGCGTGATAGCTCGTGCCGCAGGCGCATAGCACGACCTCGTCGATGCCCTCAAACATCGCCGCATCAAGTTCGTCAAATTTTATCTTACCGCCCTTGATCACGCGCCCCATCATCGCTTCGGTTACGACTTGCGCTTGCTCGTAAATTTCTTTTTCCATAAAAAATCTAAAGCCCTCTTTTTGCGCATAGCCTTTATCTTTAGGAAGCTCACTAAAGGCGCAATTATGCGGTTTAGAGTTTTTAAAAATGTCGATTTGCCCTAGTTTGGCGACGCCGTAAATTTGATCGTCCAGATACGCAGCCGTATTCGCAAGCCCGATGAGCGGAGCGTCCGAGGAGCTAAAGAAAATTTCGTTTTTATCGTTTTTTGCGACGATGAGCGGAGCTGCATTTTTAGCAAAGAAAATTTCGCCGGGTGCTGCCTTGGTGATCAAAAGCGTTGCGTATGCGCCTTTTAGCCGTTTAATTGTGGCTTCATATGCCTTAAATGCGTCGTTACTAGCCTTGAAATTTTTTTCAAAAAGATGTACGATCACTTCGGTATCGGTCTGGCTTAAAAATTTCACGCCGTCCGCTTCGAGCTCATCTTTTAGCTCGATGTAGTTTTCGATGATGCCGTTATGTACGACGAAGCTAAAATCTCCAAAATGCGGATGCGCGTTAAGCTCGGTGGGCTTTCCGTGCGTCGCCCAGCGAGTATGTCCGATCGCAACGCCAAAGCCTTGCGAAGTGAAATCTTTCATCTTTTCTTCGAGATTATTTAGCTTGCCGACCGCTTTGAAGTACTTTATATTCGCACTCTCATCCATCACGGCAAGCCCAGCGCTGTCATATCCGCGATACTCGAGTTCTTTCAGTCCGTTTATTATGATTTTTTTCTTTTCGGCATTTCCTATGTAGCCTACGATTCCACACATTTTGCTTTCCTTATTTAAAATTTGGCGCCCATTTTACTACGCTATTTTAAATTAACGAAATTCGGCTCTAAATTTAGTCCGCTTATCCATTTTGTAAGCAAAAAATTATATAATTAGCTCAAAATTTGGCTTGGGAAATCGATGGAAATTTTAGAAAAACTACAAAGCGGCGAGAGATTAAATTACGAAGACGGCGTGAAATTATGGGATTTGGATCTTTTCGATCTGGGCAAATTCGCCTTTGCTATTCGCAAGCAAAAAAACGGCAAAAACGTCTATTTCAACGCAAATCGTCATATAAATCCTTCGAATTTATGCGCAGATACCTGTAAATTTTGCGCATTTTCGGCGCACCGCAAGAACGAAAACGCCTACACGATGAGCGATGATGAGATTATGCGTATCGTGGACGAGACGGTAGCGCGCGGCACGAAAGAGATTCATATCGTAAGCTCGCACAATCCATTCGTTACGCCGCAGCAATATTTAGGAATTTTTAAAGCGATAAAGCAAAAATATCCGCTTGTGCATATCAAGGCGATGACCGCGGCAGAGGTCGATTACTGGCGGCGAAAGTGGAAGATGAGCTACGAGGAGACGATAGAGCTGATGATGCAAAGCGGCGTGGATTCGATGCCGGGGGGCGGCGCCGAAATTTTTGATGAGGACGTGCGCGATAAAATTTGCAAAGGCAAGGTCTCAAGCGAGCAGTGGCTACGTATCCACTCGCTGTGGCATGCGCGCGGGCGTCAGAGCAACGCCACGATGCTCTTTGGACATATCGAAAGCCGCGCTCACCGCATCGATCACATCTTGCGTATCCGTGCGCTGCAAGATGAGAGCCTAGCTCGCGCTAACGGCGGCGGTTTCAACGCCTTTATCCCGCTCGTGTATCAGCGCGAGAATAACTATCTGGACGTGAAAGGCTTTTTGGGCTCGGTCGAAATTTTAAAAACGATTGCGATTAGTAGAATTTTGCTCGACAACGTCGCGCATATCAAGGCGTATTGGGCGACCTCGACGCTAAGCTTAGCTCTTGTAGCGCAGGATTTCGGCGCGGATGATCTTGACGGCACGATCGAGAACGAAAGCATTCAAAGCAGCGCCGGCGCCGGCAGCAAAAAAGGGCAGAGCAAGCGCGATTTTATCGATATGATCGGCACGGCAGGCTTTGTGCCGGTCGAGCGCGACAGCTTGTATAATCAGATCGAAATTTACGAATAAATTCTAAAGGAGGAGCAAGTGGAGAAATTCTTTCATCTCGCCGCGGCAAAAACGTCGGTAAGGCAGGAGCTTATTGCGGGGCTTACTACGTTTTTGGCGATGATTTACATCGTGCCGGTAAACGCTAACATTATGAGCATCGCAGGTATGCCGTTTGATGCGCTGGTTACGGCAACCGCGCTTATTACGATAATCGCGACGTTATTTAATGGGCTCTTTGCAAATACCCCCGTTGCGCTTAGCGTCGGCATGGGGCTAAATGCGTATTTTACCTTTGCGTTGTGCGTGGATGCGAAGATGCCGTGGCAGAGCGCGCTTGGCATCGTAGCAATAAGCGGGGCGCTTTTTACCGTGCTTTCGTTTACTAATTTTCGCGTTTGGGTTATCAAATCTATCCCACTTGATCTGCGTCGCGCCATAAGCGCGGGTATCGGCGCTTTTATCTGCTTCATCGGACTTAAGCAGATGGGTGTCATCGCGCCTAGTCAGGCGACGCTAGTAACTTTAGGAAATTTAAAAGATCTAAACGTTTTGCTTGGGATTTTAGGCTTAGCGGTCGTGCTGGTGCTTTTTGTGCTTAGAATCAAGGCAGCGTTTATCTTAAGCATTTTGATTACTTCGTGCGTTGCGTGGGTGGCTGGAATTTCACCCGCACCGCATGGCATAGTAAGTGCGCCAAGCGGCATAACGCCGATATTTGCTAAGCTAGATATCCCCGGAGCTCTGAAGCTTGCGTTCGTACCTTTTATAATCACATTTTTCGTTACGCATCTATTCGATAGCATCGGCACTCTAACTGGCGTAGGAAATCGCGCGGGGCTTTTTGGAGAGAATAGCAAAGACGGCATGAAAAAACTATCTAGAAATTTAACCTCCGATGCGATAGGTAGCGTCGCAGGAGCCGTTATCGGCACGAGCACGGTTACTGCATTTGCCGAAAGCGCCAGCGGCGTGGAGGCGGGCGGCCGCACGGGGCTTACCGCGGTATTTTGCGCTATGTTTTTCGTGCTGACGCTGTTTATGCTGCCGCTATTTAAGGCGATCCCTGCAAATGCAATCTATCCGATCCTCGTAATGGTCGGGGTTTTGATGTTTAGCGAGCTTGGCAAGATCGATTATAGCGACGCTGGAATTTTAATCCCTGCGTTTTTCATAGTATTTTTGATGCCTTTTACCTACTCGATCACCAACGGCCTAAGCTTCGGCTTTATCGCATATATCGTAGTTAGACTCGCTCAGCGCAGGATAAAAGATTTAAATTTCGGCGTTTTGACGCTTGGCGCGATTAGCGTTTTAGTATTTTTAATGCATTAAATTTTAAGGAAAGATATGAGATTTTATAGTTTTGACGAGATGGATCGCGACGCAAGAGTTATAGCAAAGCAGGTTAGGGACGAATTTATGCCCGATGCAATCGTGGCGATCGCTAGAGGCGGGCTCACATTCGGCCACGCGCTAGCCAATGCGCTTGATATGCGGACGATATTTTCGATAAATTCCATCCATTACGCGGACACCAAAAAGCTCGACACCATCGACGTTTTCAACGTGCCCGATCTGGAGCTTTACAAGCGCGTGCTGCTGGTGGACGATATCATCGACAGCGGCGACAGCATGGTCGAGATCAAGCGTGTGCTGCTGGAGAAATTTCCGCAAATAGAGCTTAAAACGGCGGTGATTTTTTACAAACCCAAGGCGCTTATCCAGCCCGATTTTAAAATTTCAAAGACGGATGAGTGGATAAATTTCTTTTGGGAAAATTATACGATAGAGGAATGAAGCGGCGCGCGGTTAAATTTAGCGGCTAAATTTTATAAAATTTCGGCCGTAGAATTCAGCCATAAATTTAAAGTGCCCGCAGCAAGGATGAGAGTGAAGAAGCTTTATCAAAACGAAATTTTCGTGATCTCTATAATGTGCCTGTTCCAGGGGATATTTTTGCTTTATGCGATCTCAAATTTAAGCATCAGCTACTACGAAGCCGAAATTTTTTATGAGAAAAAATCCCTCGTTTCGCTAATCGCAAATTTAAGTTGCGAAATTTTCGGGCGCAACGACTATGCCCTGCGCGTGCCGTTTATTTTGATCCACTTCGCAAACGCCGCGATGATCTATAAAATTTCAAAATTTATTCTAAAGCGCCGCTTCGATAGAGTAGTCGCTATGGCGCTGTTTATGGCGCTTCCTGCGTCGATGAGTAGCGCGATCTTGCTAAATCCCGCGGGCATCATCGTTTTTTTCACGTTGCTGGCGATCTATTTTGCAAAGAGCGAATACGATATCGCGCTTTTCGTGCTTCTCTCTGCCTGCGCCCTGATTGACAGAGCGTTTTTTATGCTCTACGTGGGCTTTGGAATTTGGGCTCTTTATATGCGCAAAAAGGAGCTTTTGCTGCTTTGCATAGCGCTTTTTAGCTTCAGCGTGATCTTTTACGACGTAAGTTCGAAGGGCAAGCCGAAGGGGTATTTTCTAGACACCGTGGGCGTTTTTGCGGGCGCGTTTTCGCCTTTAGTGTTTTTATTTTTCATCTACACTATCTATAGAATTTGGATCAAAGAGGAGAAGAGCTTGCTGTGGTTCATCGCTACAAGTGCGCTTTGTCTGACGATGCTTTTTTCGCTAAGACAGCGCGTGCCACTTGAGATTATGCTGCCGTATTGCGTCATCGCTACGCCTTTGATCATTCGGGTTCTGTTTAATTCATACCGAGTTAGATTGCCTAAATTTCGCACCTTTCATAAGATCGCCGTGGGCGTAACGCTGGCAAGCTTGATGTTTAGCTACTTCGCGGTGGTTTTTAGCGACGTGATGTATAAGGCGGTGTTTGCAAACAAGCCTCAGCGGCATTTCATCTATAAATTCGACGTAGCTAGGCAGCTGGCAAGTGAGCTAAAAAATCGCGGAGTAAAAAGCGTAAGCTGCGAGGACGAGAGGCTCTGCCTGCGCCTGAAATTTTACGGACTGCCTGGTGGGAATAGTGCTTTTATCTACGCGGATGAGCCGGAATATGTCTCGGATCATAAAAATTCGATACAAAATATAGATATTTACAAGCGAGGCGTGCGAATTGCGAAATTTTATGTTAAAATATAAACAAAATTTTTATGAAAGGTAAAAATTATGAAAAAAGCATTTACTATGATAGAGCTGATTTTCATCATCGTGGTGGTTGGAATTCTAGCGGCGGTGGCGGTGCCTCAAATCAATCGAAATAGCCTTGTGGAGGCGGCAGATCAAGTAGCTGCTCATATTCGCTATACTCAGCAGTTGGCTATGAATGATAACAAATTCGATCCTAATGACCCGGATTGGTTTAAAAAACTTTGGAGAATTCAATTTAGTTATACTACCGCCAAAGGTAGTGCCGAGGGTTGGACTTATACAGTGTATTACGATAGCACTATGAGCGGTAATCCTAACGGTAGTGCGGATCTGTCTGATCTATCGAGAGTTGATTTTGCTACGGATCCACAAAATCCAAATAAAATTTTGAGTGCCGGCTTTCAAAATCAGGCGATGAATAGAAATGCCGAGAGGATTAATAAGAAGCTAAATCTTACAAAAACTTACAATATTAGAAATATCACATTTACTAATTGCGGAGCCCCTACTAATCAAACTATAGTCTTTGACTCATATGGACGTCCTATGGGACAAGTAGCCGACTCTACAGTGCCTTATGATAGGCTTTTTGTGGGTCAAAATCCATGCATAATCACGCTTACCAATGATGCGAGAGAGACCGCTAGTATTACTATCGAGCCGGAGACCGGATACGTAAGATACACGCTAAATTCTAATACCGGCACAGCCACGCAATAGGACTAATAAAATTTTTACTCAAATTTAAGTAAGCGCAAGGAGAATGATGAAAAAATACATAATGACGCCGATTTATTACGTAAATGACGTCCCACACATCGGTCACGCATATACGACGATCATCGCCGATACGATGGCTAGATTTTACCGCCTGCAAGGACACGAGGTGTTTTTTAAAACGGGCACCGACGAGCACGGTCAAAAGATCGAGGAGGCCGCAGCCAAGCACGCTCAGAGCCCAAAGCAGTACGCAGACGGCGTAAGCGCTAAATTTAAAGACCTGTGGGACGAGTTTGACATCAGCTACGATATGTTTTCGCGCACTACCGATGCCGCGCACGAGGCGGCGGTGCAAAACGTATTTCGCAAGATGTATGAAAAGGGCGACATTTATAAGGGCGAATACGAGGGCAACTATTGCGTAAGCTGCGAGAGTTTTTTCCCTTCCGCTCAGCTCATCGACGGCGAGTATTGCCCCGACTGCGGCAAAAAGACTAAAATTTTAAAAGAGGAAAGCTATTTTTTCAGGCTTAGCGCCTATGCAGAGCGGCTTTTAAAATGGTACGAGGATGAAAAGTGCATCCTGCCGCTAGGCAAAAAAAACGAAGTGATAAGCTTTGTAAAAGGCGGTCTGAAGGATCTTTCGATCACGAGAACGGGCTTTGATTGGGGCGTTAAAATTCCGCCCGAGCTGAACGATCCGAAGCACGTGATTTACGTCTGGCTGGACGCGCTAATGGATTATCTTAGCTCGCTCGGATTTTGCGCGGGCGGCGAGCGGATGGAGTATTGGAGCGACGCGCTGCACATCGTGGGCAAGGATATTTTGCGCTTTCACGCCGTTTATTGGCCTGCGTTTTTGATGAGCCTGGGACTAAATATGCCACGCAGCATCGCAGCTCACGGCTGGTGGACGCGCGACGGCAAAAAGATGAGCAAGAGCCTGGGCAACGTCGTGGATCCGCGCGAGGTCGCAAACGCCTATGGGCTGGAGCAGTTTAGGTATTTCTTACTGCGCGAGGTACCGTTCGGTCAAGACGGCGATTTTTCGCAAAAAGCGATCATAAACCGCGTAAATTCCGAGCTTGCCAACGAGCTTGGAAATCTACTCAGCCGTATCGTCGGTATGAGCGCAAAATATTCGGACTACGTCATAAATTCCAAAGAGGTGATGAAATTTTTCGCCGCCGAGATAGAGGAAGCAAACTCCTATCTGAGCGCCGCGCTTAGCGCGCTTGAGGAGGTCGCTACTAATAGATACTTAGAGGAGCTTTGGAGGGCGCTTGCTCTTGCGAACGCTTCGATTGCGAAATACGAGCCGTGGAATTTGATGAAAAACGGCGAACAGGTTAAGGCGCTGGCTCTCGTCGCATTGGTCGCAAATATTTTGGCTAAAGTCGCCGTGCTGCTAAGCCCTGCAATGCCGAAGACGGCGGCACGTATCGCGGACACGCTCGGCTTTGAAATAGCCACGTCGCTTTATGAGAAGCTAGTGCTTCGCGGCGAAATTTTAGATTTTAAGGCCAAGCCGTGCGAGCCGCTTTTTACCAAGATCGATCACGAGCTAATGCCGAAGGCGGACTACGACAGGTTGGATGGCACTGCAAATTCTGCAAGCGGTTCGGGCACAGACGCTGCGGCAAAAAGCGCGCTAAACTCAAACGCAAACGCTTCCGGATCGGGCGCTACGGCGCAAGAAGCCCAAGGCGCAGCATCTGAAGTGCAGATTAAAATCGATGATTTTAAAAAGTGTGTTATCAAAGTCGGCACGATTTTGGAGTGCGAAAACATTGAGGGTAGCGAGAAGTTGTTGCGATTTATGATCGATTTGGGCGAGGAGAAACCGCGTCAAATCATCAGCGGTATCGCGAAATTTTACGATCCCGCCGCGCTTGTCGGCAAGCAGATCTGCGTGCTGGCAAATTTAAAACCCGCTAAAATTTTTAAACATAGCAGCGAGGGTATGATTTTAAGCGCCGAGGACGGCAGTCTTACGCTGCTTAGTACTCTCGCGCCCGTAAAAAACGGCGCGATCGTAGGTTAGCAATGAAGGCTTTAGCGCGCAAGGCTTCGAAGCTCGCTATCTACGGCGCGGCTGGGCTCTGTGCGCAAAAAAGCAGCGCTTCGGATAAAATTTTAAAGTTTTACCGCAGCTCCTCCCTCACCGCAAAGATCGGCACGGGCGGGCTTGTATGCGCCACGCCTTTGGCGCTAAAGCTCGGCGCAGGGGTTGCTTTAAAATTTGCGGCGCGTAAAATTTTAACGCTCGGCATTTGCGAGCTGTCGAAGTTTGCCGCTTTAAAATGTGCAAAGCTCGGCGCGCGCGCGGTCGTGCGCTCATTTTCACGCACCGATAAATTTACAGGCGAGCGCACGAAAAAATATGCGAGCGCGGATGGCGAGAGCTCTAAAGTAAGCGCCGCGTCGCGCAGAAAGCGCACGGCAGGTGTTTCTAGCGCAAGCATTAAAAAAGACGCCTTGCTTTCCAAAAGTGCCACTACTAAAAAAAACACAGCGATAAAAAGCGTGCCAGCAAGAAAATCCCTGCTTGCTAAAAAACCTGTACCTATCACAAAAACCGCATCGACCGCTAAAAGTATCGCAGCAAGTGTAGCCTCTACATCCACGGCAAAATCGCTATCTGTCGCAAAATCAGCGTCCGTAAAAAGCGCCGTGCAAAATAAAATTTCCGCAGCTAGCGCAAAAGTAGCACCCGCCAAAAATACGGCACAGAATGCAAAATCTCGCCGCGTTGCAAAAAACACCGCTACGCCTACCGCAGCCGCCGCAAAAGACGTCGCCGCGTCCGGTGCAATCTCCGCGCCTACCGCAAAGCAGTCGCATCGCGCCGCAAAGAGCGCGTCTGCCGCAGGGAAATCGTAATGGTAAATTTATTAAATTTAACCCGCATCGTAAACGGAACGATGCTAAATAATCCCGCGATCTCCGCGGTCGAGAGCTTTGCGATCGAGCCCGCAAAAGTCGCAAAAAAGGGCGCTTTCATCGCACTCGGCGCAAACGAGCGCGACGTGCGCACCGCGATCGATAACGGCGCGTATGCGATCATTTTCGATAATAATTTCAAGCCGCTTAACGACGAGATCGCCTTTATCAAGGTCGAAAATTTATGCTCGGCGCTAGTGCGGCTGATAAAATTTCTGGGCGAGACGTGGCGGCACGGCTTCGTGCTGATAAACGAGGTGCAAAGCGAGATCCTGCGCTACACGAGCGTGCCGAAAAATTTGATGTTTGCGCCGCGCAGCAAGGGCGAGCTTTTTATCAGTCTGCTGAATGCCAAGGAGAAAAATACCTACTTCACCACCGACGGCGATCTTTTGCAAAGCCTCGGTATCTCGCCCGTCACTATCCCCGCGAGCGCCGATTTTAGGCTGCTTTACGGCGGCTCGATATTTTACAGCAGCTTCGTTTTCGGCGGGCTTTATTATTCAAATTTAATCTTTCCGCAGCTGTTTTTGCCCGAGCTATGCGGCGTGATCGAGTATCTCTCGCGCAAAAACATACCCTTTAAATTTCAAAGCTTAAGCGCATTCGGCCATTTCGAGCCGATTTTTGTGGATAGATTTTTTAACGTTAGCTCGCTTGGCGGCAGCTACCGCGCCTTTATCGCCGAGAGCGATCCTGAGCTTTTTGCACGCGAGGCGGAGTTTTTGCGGGCGAAATTCCGCGAAAAAATTATCGTATGCGCTAGCTGGGAGGACCGCTTGGATGGCACCAAGATCGACTTTCGCTTCAATAAGCTAAGCGCGCTAAAGAGCCTGCCCGAGTTTCACTACGCGCTGGTTTTTGCGGAGAAGAGCGCGATCTTGCAGCTTCTAAATCAAAAACCGCAAGAAAAAAATCTATTTTTTTAAAGGCAGCGGATGCAGAGCTTTGATGAAATTTTAAACGGAAATTTTTGGATAAAGAGGCTTTACGAAAACGGGCTATTGCGCGAGGTAAAGGAGCAGATCGGCACCGAGCTTGAGATCGCGCACGCAAGTTACATCGAGGTCAAAAAGGGGCACTCGCAGGCGCTGCTTTTTACGAACGTGCGAAACGCGCAGGGCAAACGGATGCCGCCGGTGCTAACCAATATTTTCGGCTCCTTCGAGGCGTTAAATTTAATCCTCGGCCGCGAACCTGACGAGATCGCCGCCGAGATCGAGAGTCTGCTAAAGCCGAAGCGTCCGCAAAGCTTCGGTGAAAAGCTTGATTTTTTAGCGCACTTAATCTCGCTGCGTAAAATTTTTGTAAAGCGTCTTAGCGGTCGCGGAGAGTGCCAGCAGGTCGCGCATCTGGGCGCTGACGTCGATCTTGGCGAGCTTCCTGTGCTTAAGACCTGGGAGGGTGACGGCGGCGCGTTCATCACGATGGGGCAGGTTTATACGAAGGATCTGAACTCGCAAACGCAAAATCTCGGCATGTATCGCCTGCAAATTTACGGGCGCGACCGCTTGGGGATGCACTGGCAGATACACAAAGACGGCGCGGGCTTTTTTGACGAATATCGCAAAGCGGGGCGCAAGATGCCCGTATCCGTGGCGATCGGCGGCGATCCGCTCTATATCTGGTGCGGTCAGGCGCCGCTACCGAAGGGGATTTTTGAGCTGCTACTTTACGGCTTCATCCGCCGCAGCCCGGCTCGCCTCGTAAAATCGCTTACGAATGAAATTTACGTTCCCGCGGACGCTGATTACGTGATCGAGGGCTTTGTCGATCCCGCAGTAAGCGAGTCGGAGGGACCTTTCGGCGATCACACGGGATATTACACGCCGGTAGAGCCATTCCCAGTGATGGAGGTTAGCGCGATCACGCACAAGCGCGCGCCCGTATTTCACGCCACCGTCGTCGGCAAGCCGCCGCTTGAGGATAAATTTATGGGATACGCGACCGAGCGGATCTTTTTGCCGCTGTTTCGCACGAGCGCGCCCGATCTGATCGATTATAAAATGCCCGAGAACGGCGTATTTCACAACCTAATTTTGGCTAAGATCGCCGTGCGCTACCCCGCTGCGGCTAAGCAGATCATGCACGCGTTTTGGGGCGTGGGGCAGATGAGCTTCGTAAAACACGCCGTTTTCGTGCCGCAAGACGCGCCGAGCTTGGATGAGTACGAAGCGCTTACGAAGTACGTCCTAAACCGCATAGGCGCGCGCAGCCTCGTTTTTAGCGAGGGTGTGTGCGATCAGCTCGATCACGCAAGCCCGAACTCCTGCTTCGGCGGCAAGCTCGGCATCGATACGACGGCGGATTTAAGCTCGCAGGTGCCGCAAATTTTAAGCGACGAGGAGCTGCTAGCGAAATTTCAAAGCGAGGAGCCCGCTATTTTGGCGCTTAAGCAGCACTTTTGCGATACGAAAAACCCGCTCGTGCTGATAAACATAGACAAAAAAGAGCTAGTAGAGCGTAGCTGGCGGCGGCTTTTGAAATTTAGCGAGCATTTTAAAATTTTGATTTTTACCGATGCGAGAAACGACGCGAGCAACCTCTATATGAGCGTTTGGCGCGTCGTAAATAGCATCGATGCGCTGCGCGACGTGTTTGTGACGCAGGACGATCGCATCTGCATCGATGCTACGAGCAAGCACGAGTGGGAGGGCTATACGCGCCGGTGGCCGCAGGAGACGCTCTGCAACCGTAAAGTCGTAGCAAGCCTTATAGAGCGCGGCATCGTGCAGGACGAACCCGAGCTATTTAAGAAATTTGAAATTTTTTAAGGACGCGGGGCGAAACTTCGCGCGGATTTGAAATTTTAAAATTTAGCTTTGGTTTTAAGGGCTGCACATTAAATTTAAAATAAATTTATTTGAATTTATGTGTTTAAGCAGTGAAATTTTGTAAAATTTTCAATGATAGAAATAGCAAAATTTTTAAAATCTTTATAAAATTTGCAATAGCTAGATTTAGGAAGTATAAACGTATTGCGTATTTAGGATATGCCACAAATCCGAAGTCGGACGGGTTCGTGCGCCAAAGCAAAGTAAGCCAGCAGCTTAAAAGCTTTGAAATTTTAAAAATTTAAGGATCATATAAATTTAATGAAAGTAAGATCATCGATTTTTTACACCATCACGTTCATCTTCGCGCTCGCCGCCGTGGGCGTTTCGCTCGCGCTACTCTGGCTCATCGGCTACGATCAGCAAAACTACACCCGCGAGCTAAACTCCAAATACTCCATCGTCGCGCGCGCGAACCTATATCAGATGAGCAAGCTCATCAGCGATGTCGAATACGAACGGCAGGTCGCAAATTTCGAGTTTTCGACCATCCGCGATGAAGCTAAGCGCGATGAGATCATTAAAGGCGCTGAAATTTTAGACAGCATCTCCGCAGACATCGGCTCTGCAGACATCTTGCTGTTTAAGCGCAAGCACTACTTAAAAATCACTCACGCTGGCGAGACGCGGCTTTTAAACGACAAGGAGTATCAGCCCTACCGCTACGATATTTTCAAAGCGATCTACGGCGTCATTTTGGTGATCATCCTGCTTGCGTATATCTTCATCATCCGTAAAATTCGCCCCCTTCGCAAGCTCAAGCGTCAGATCGATAAATTTGCTAAAGGCGATCTTCAGATCAAGGACGTAAGTGCGGGAAATGATGAAATTTCCGAGGTTTCGCACGCATTTTACGAGGCGGTCACGCAGATAAATAAGCTTAATGAATCGCGCCATCTGTTTTTGCGAAACATAATGCACGAGCTTAAAACTCCCATCACAAAGGGTCGCATCGCCGTCGAGATGATCGAGCACGGCAAAAATCAAGAGCGCCTCATCTCGGTCTTTGAGCGACTGGAGAGCCTAATCAACGAATTTGCGGCGGTCGAGCGCGCGACTGCGGGAACGGCACTAGTCGAACGCGGAATTTTTTCAATGGATGAAATTTTAAAAGAAGCGCTTAGTATCGCAATGATCGAGCCCTGCTGCGTCACGCTGCAAAATCCGCTAGGCCTAAGCTTAAACGTCGATCTGAAGCTATTTTGCGTCGCGGTGAAAAATTTAATCGACAATGCCGTCAAATACGCCTCAGACGGTAAAATTTTAATCCGCCTAAACGCCGAAACGATGGATTTCATAACGCTCGGGGAGCCGCTACATAAGGACTTTAGCTACTACAAAGAGGCCTTCGTTAAGGGCACGAACGCCAAGCAAAGCTTCGGCCTGGGGCTTTACATCGTCGATAATATCGCCAAGGCGCACGGACTAAAATTCCTCTACCGCAGGCAGGATGAGCTAAACGTCTTTTATTTCGAGGGGATCGAAAAGATAGCGACGTTATGAAATTTAAGCACATTTTTTATATTATTGCGCCAAAAATTCGAAACGAGAAGATGCGAAATTTCATATTTTTAGCGCTGTTTTTAAACGCGGCTATATTTTTTCTACCTCGCAGCGCACAAGCCGAGAGCTTTATCACCGACGAAGAATACGGCGCGATGCTGTATAAAAACCCGCGCGGCGTGGGCTGCGACAAGTGCCACGGCGAAAAGGGCGAGGGTTCGCTAATCGTAAAGTATAAAGAATTTAACCGCACCTCGGGCGCCTACTACGAGCGCGCCCTAAATGCGCCGCCGATCAACAATCTCTCGCTTCAGGAGCTCGCCGACGGGATCAGCAGCTCGCGCGACGTGATGCCTAGCTACTTCCTGACGCAAAACGAGATCATCATTATCTACAAATATATAAAATCGATAAACCAACCAAAAAAGAAGGAGAAAAAATGAATAATCACGACGAATTTCTAGCAGCACAAAAACTTATCCCGGGCGGCGTCGATTCGCCGGTGCGAGCATTCGGCAACGTCGGCAGCGAGCCTTTTATGGTGGATCGCGGCGAGGGCTCGTATATCTACGATGTCGAGGGCAAAAAATATCTCGACTTCGTGCAGAGCTGGGGTCCGCTCATCTTCGGTCACGCCGACGCGGACATCGAGCGCGCCGTCGTGCAAACCGCCAAAAAAGGGCTAAGCTTCGGCGCATCTAGCCCGCTTGAGACGCAGCTCGCCTCGCTCGTGCTAAAAAATTTCGACTTCCTAGATAAGATCCGCTTTACCAGCAGCGGCACCGAAGCCACGATGAGCGCGATCCGCCTCGCGCGCGCCTTTAGCGGACGGGATAAAATTTTAAAATTTGAGGGTTGCTACCACGGTCACAGCGACAGCCTGCTCGTCAAAGCGGGCAGCGGCGCAAGCACCTTCGGTAACGCAAGCAGCGCGGGCGTACCGCAGGACGTCGCAAAAAACACCTACCTAGCCAGATACAACGACATACAAAGCGTAAAAGACGTCCTAGCGCAAAACGACATCGGCACGATCATCATCGAGCCTATCGCGGGAAATATGGGCCTAGTACCCGCTGATCCTAAATTTTTAACCGAGCTTCGCGCGCTGTGCGACGAGAAAAAGATCGTGCTGATAATCGACGAGGTAATGAGCGGCTTTCGCGCGAGCGAGCTAGGCAGCTACGGCATCTACGGCGTCCGCGGCGATCTGGTAACCTTCGGCAAGGTCATCGGCGGCGGTATGAGCGTGGCGGCGTTTGCGGGCAAGCACGAAATTATGGATATGATAAGCCCGCTAGGAGCGGTGTATCAAGCGGGCACGCTAAGCGGAAACCCCGTCGCAATGGCCGCAGGTATCGCCAGCCTAAGTAAAATTTACGCTAGCAGTGGCCTTTACGAAAGGCTCGGCGAGCTTGCGCGCAGACTTACGGACGGGCTTTGCGCCATAGCGCAGCGCCGCGGCATCGCGCTGCAAACCGCCTGCGTAGGCTCGATGTTCGGCTGCTTTTTCGCGGATGAAGAGGTGCGCGACTATGACGGCGCCTTGCGAGCAGACACCGCGCGCTTTGCGAAATTCCACGGCGAGATGATTAAGCGCGGCGTATTTTTGGCGCCTAGTCAGTTTGAGACGGGCTTTATCTGCGCCAGCATGGACGAAGTGCAGATCGACTTTGCGCTAAACGCCGCGGATGAAGGGATGGCGGCGCTTTAAGGGCTGCGTTTTAAAATTTTACGGATTTTAGATGAGAGTAACCAAAAATTTAAACAGAATCGTAAAGGGCGCCTGCGACATCAGCCTGGGCATCTCGATCGTCGTAGCGATCGGCATCGGAGTAGCGATCGGACTTGGGCTGCGGCATCTCACGGGCTCACTGCTTCTGCTCTGGTTCGGCATCGCTATCGGCATCGCGGCGGCGTTTCTGAACGTTTACCGCGCGTGCAAGGCGCTAAATTCGAGCTTAAAAGAGCTTGAAAACGATCCGAAATACAAGGCGGATCCGAAAAATTTTGACGACGACGATGAATGGGATGAGCGGGATTGAATAGGCGGTTTTTGCTCATATACTGCACGCTAAACGCGGCGTTTGCCCTGCTTGGGCTAGCGCTTTGCGGCACAGGGTTTTTCGGCTCGGGCTCTTTCGGCTCGGGCTCTTTCGGCTCGGGCTCTTTCGGCGTGCGAGCGCTTGCGTGGCTTCTTAGCTTGGAAGCGGGATTTTTGGGCGCATTCGGCGCTGTATATTTTTCGTTTCGCGCTTACCGAAACAAAATAGAAGATGAGCTAAGAACCGGCAAATACGATGAAATTTTACGGCAAAGCCCTAAAAATTCCGCAGGTTTCATAAGCGGCGAAACTTCCGCCAGCGATACGAATTCCGCAAGCTTTGGCGGCGAAAACCAAGGCGACGCAAGCGGCGATGAAATTTCATACGGCAAAATTTGCGGCAATGAAATTTTAAAGAACGAAAATTTTAAGGACGCAAATTTAGGCACCGAAATTTCAAACGCGCAAAATTCCGAAGACGCCGTAAATTTCACTAGCGGCGATTTCCGCGTCGAAAACGGCGATAGTTGCGTCACGCACGATGAGACCGCCGCCGAGCGCACCGCAAGCTCCGCCGACGACGAAGATATCAAAAATTTTGCCGCCGAGTGCGACAAAATCGCTACCGACGAGCGCGGCGTAAATTCTACGAAGAGCGACGACAAAACCTCCGCTTACGACACAACCGCTTTAGGACATGCTGCCGATAAATTTAATATGAATGGCAGCGCGATTTACGGCGACTCACACGGCAGCATAAACGACGAAGCTAGCGATAGTTCGCAAGACGGCATAGGTGAGCGCTGCGACGACTTAAAAAATGCAGCGAGCAGCTATCTGGGCGGCAGCTTAGATAGCAGCGAGCGGAGCAACGGCGTAGATCACAGCAATCATAGCGATGGCACAGATAGCGGCAATCGTGGCGGCGATATAGATAGCGGCGAGCCGGACGACGGTATGAGCGATTTTGGGAGTGGGTTTGTCGCCGCGCGCGACGGATCAAAGAATGATTTCGACGGCGCGGACGGCAGCGCCGATGATTGGGATGATGAGTGCGAGAGAGGCAAGGTTCGGAGCAATTTTGCGGGGGCGTTTTTCTCTCCGTTTAAAATTTTGTCCTACGCGGCGCTCGTGGCGGCGATCTATCTGCTTGCCAAGCTGTCCTTGCTAAACCCGCTAGCGATTATCTTGGGCGTTGCGATCATTCCTCTGGGCACGATGATCGTTGCCTTCGCTGACAAAGACGCGCGCTAAAGCTCAAAAAGCGCGAGCAGACGCTTTAAATTTAAAATTTAGCTTCAGCGGTATTGAGCCTAGATCGACGCAGGATAAAATTGCGGCGATGCCCGCCACCGCGAGCTGCGCCACGGACACCGCGCGTTTCGGCACGTACCCGGGCGCGCTAAATTTATAAAATTTGCGCCGCGCATCTTTGAACTTCTGCGTAAATTTAAACCGCTCATTGCGAGCCGTAGAAATTCTACGCAGCCTCTAAATGCATAATTCCAAAACTAAATTTAACCGCCGCGAATTGCAATTCAGCGCGAAATCCTTATCTATATTTAATTAAATTTTAGCTACCATTATGCAAAATTTGAGGAAAAATTATGAATTATGATACCTTGAAAAAAATCTTTTTTCGATTTGATCCAGAAACCGCTCACAAGATCGTAGAATTCGGGCTTCGCGCGCTCTATGCGACTCCGGGTGGGCTTGAGGTTTTGGCAAAATTCGGCGTTTATAAAGATGAAATTTTAACTCAAAATATATGGAATTTAAGCTTCGATAATCCAGTAGGTATCGCGGGCGGATTCGATAAAAACGCTACGATGATCGCGCCGTTAGCCGCTCTGGGCTTCGGGCACATAGATTTTGGTACCTTTACGCCGCGTCCTCAAAGCGGCAACGAAAAGCCGCGACTTTTTCGCCTCGTTAGTGAGCAGAGCATTCAAAACGCGATGGGCTTTAACAACGAAGGTGCCGATGTTATCGAGCGTCGCGTGCGAAAAATTTATCCTTTTGTAATCCCGATCGCCGCAAATATCGGCAAAAACAAAGCCACCTCGAACGAGGACGCGCTAAGCGATTACGAAGCCTTGGGCCGTAAATTTAACGGGCTATGCGATTTTTTTATCATCAACGTAAGCTCGCCGAACACCCCGAATCTGCGCGCTTTGCAAGAAAATAGCTTCATAAGCGAGCTGATCGGAGCGATGAAAAAAATCACGAATAGGCCGCTCGTCTTAAAGCTAGCGCCCGATATGAGCGCGGATCAGGCGATCGCGCTGTGCGAGTGCGCGGTGCAAAGCGGCGCAAGCGGCATCATCATAAACAACACGAGCGTCGATTATTCACTAAGTCCCAACGCTAGGGACTTCGGCGGCCTAAGCGGCAGGCTGATCACCGAAAAATCGCGAAAGCTTTTCGCACAGGTCGCTCGCGAGCTCTTCGGCCGCACGATCCTAATCAGCTGCGGCGGCATAGACAGCGCGCAGGAGGCCTACGAACGCATCAAATCGGGCGCGAGCCTGGTTCAAATTTTTACCGCCTTTATCTTCAAAGGTCCTTTCGTTGCAAAATCGATCAACGAGGGGCTCGCGAAGCTTTTGCGCGCAGACGGCTTTAATAGCATTAGCGAGGCGGTCGGGGCGAATTTAAAAGATCGCGCGGGCGAAGGATACGGCATCAGAGGCGATCAGACCGAAAATCGCGGCGGCGGCGCGGATTTGTGCGCTTGCGAAAATAAAGGAGCAGGCACTAAAACGGACGAAATTTCAAGCACGAGCAAAAGTAGGGAGACGAGCGAAATTTCAAACGAGCCCGAGAGCAGGGATGTGGACGAAATTTCTAACGACGGCGAAAGCAAAATTTTAAGCGCTCAAATGGGTGAAACTCTCGCCACTAAAACAGATGAAATTTTGGGCGCTCAAACAGACTCAAGCTCCGAAGCGGATGAAAATTCCGGCGCTTCGGCAAATTTAAACGCCTTGGTAAACGCAGATACCGCGACGGATCAAAGCTCAGCCGAACAAGGTAGCGCGGAGAACAAAATTTCCGAGGTTAAAAATACAAAACGAAGCAACGCAAAAAGCGAAAATTTAGAGGCTAAAAGCACAAAGCAAGGCGGCGCCGATGAGAAGCAGGATAAAATTTCAAAAAGAGTTTCCAAAAACGGTGCGGATCAAAAACAAAGTCAAATTTCAAAAAGCGGCGCAGGTTCCAAGCGCGGTAAAATTTTAAAAAATACTTCGCAGAATGACGCCGTACAGGATAACGCCTCGCAGCAGAAGGACGCTGAAGCTAAAAATCTCTCGAAAAGCAATGCAAAAAGCGAGAATTTAGAGGTCAAAAACGCAAAACAAAGCAGCGCGGCGAGCAAAACCGCAAAAACAAAAACCGCGCCGAAAAATAAAACCGCGATCAAAGCCGCGTCAAAAAACGACATAGAAAGCAAAAATTCTAAAACTAAAGCCGCGTCAAAAAATAGCGCGGAAAGCAAAAGCTCAAAGAGCAAAAACGCAAAGCAAGGCAGCGCAAAAACTAAAAATGCCGAGATCAAAGAGTTTAAAGAGGTTAAAAAAGCGAGCGGCACCCAAGACTCGGAGCAAAACTCAAGCAAAAAACGAAAGGCGAAAAAAGATTAATGTTTCCAAAATTTAAGAAAATCACGCTGCAAAACGGGCTTCAAATTTATCACATCCCGATGAATAAAGGCAGCGGCGTCATCAGCGTGGACGTGTTTTACAACGTCGGCTCGCGCGACGAGACGATGGGCAAAAGCGGCATCGCGCACATGCTGGAGCATCTAAATTTTAAATCCACGAAAAATCGCAAGGCGGGCGAGTTTGATGCGATCGTAAAGGGCTTTGGCGGCGTAAATAACGCAAGCACGGGCTTTGATTACACGCACTACTTCATCAAGTGCGCGAGCTCAAATTTAGAGGTCTGCTTGGATCTTTACGCCGACATAATGCAAAACTTAAGCCTCAAAGACAAAGAATTTCAGCCCGAGCGCAAGGTCGTGCTCGAGGAACGGCTGTGGCGCACCGATAACGATCCGTTCGGATACCTATTTTTCAGGCTATATAACACCGCGTTTTTGTACCACCCATACCACTGGACACCGATCGGTTTTCGCAAGGACATCGAAAACTGGAGTATCAAAGATATCAAGGAATTTCACGCTAAATTTTATCAGCCGCAAAACGCCGTGCTGCTGATCACCGGCGACATCGGCGAAAAGGCGGCGTTTGATGCGGCTAAAAAATACTTCGCGCCCGTAAAAAATAAAAGCGAAATTCCGCGCCCTCACTGCACAGAGCCTGCGCAAGACGGCGAGAAGCTTAGCGTTATTTATAAAAACAGTGAGGCGCAGATCGTGGCCGTCGCTTTTAAAATTCCGCCGTTTAATCATCCTGACGCCGCGGCGATCAAAGCGATGGATATATATCTTAGCGGCGGCAAGAGCTCGCTTTTACAGCGCGTGCTGGTCGATGAGAAAAAGCTCGCCAATCAGATCAACATCTACGATATGAGTGCCAAGGACGAGAATTTATTTATAGTCTTTGCCGTTTGCAACCAAGGCGTAAGCGGCGAGGCGCTGAGGAGTGAAATTTTAGCGTTGATCGAAAAAGCCAAAAAAGCTAAAATAAGCGACGACGATATGTTAAAGATCAAAAACACCCTAAGTAGCGATCTGATCTACTCCCTCGACAGCGCTAGCAAGGTAGCGCAGATGTACGGCAGCTACATCGTCCGCGGCGATCTGGACGCGCTATTTAGGCTGGAGCGCGAGATCAAAAGTCTAGATAAAAACGCGGTTAAAAAAGCGATGAAAACCTATCTAAGCCTTAAAAATTCCACGAGCATTATCTTACGAAAGGAAAACGATGAATAAAAATGTCATAATCGGCTCTATGACGGCGCTGATCACGCCTTTTAAAGAGGGCAAACTAGACGAGCAGACCTACGCTAAGCTCATCAAAAGACAGATCGCAAACGGCATAAGCGCGGTCGTGCCCGTAGGCACCACGGGCGAGAGCGCGACGCTGACGCACGACGAGCATCGCGTCTGTATCGAGATCGCCGTAGATGCGTGCAAGGGCACGGACGTCAAGGTGCTAGCGGGCGCGGGCAGTAATGCAACTCACGAAGCGATCGGGCTAGCGCAGTTTGCACAGGCTCACGGCGCGGACGGAATTTTATCCGTAGCGCCCTACTACAACAAACCCACCCAAAAGGGACTCTATCTGCACTATAAAGCAATCGCGAGCTCGGTAGATCTGCCGGTACTGCTCTACAATGTCCCGGGTCGCACCGGCTGCGACATAGCCGCAGATACGATCATCAAGCTTTTTAACGACTGCGATAATATCTACGGCGTCAAAGAAGCTAGCGGCAGCATCGATAAATGCGTCGATCTACTCGCGCACGAGCCGCGCCTTAGCGTGCTTAGTGGCGAGGATGCGATCAACTATCCGATACTAAGTAACGGCGGTAAGGGCGTGATCTCCGTTACGGCAAATTTACTGCCCGATTACACGGCGAAGCTTGTGAAATTTGCGCTGCAAAATGAGTTTTTAAAGGCCAAGCAGATCAACGACGATCTCTACGCGATCAATAAAATTTTATTCTGCGAGAGCAATCCGATCCCGATCAAAGCGGCGATGTATATCGCGGGCCTAACGCCGAGTTTAGAGTACCGCTTGCCGCTTTGCGAGCCGAGCGCGGAAAACCTCAAAAAAATAGAAAATGTAATGAAACAATACACTATCAAAGGATTTTAATTGACGAACGAATTTAAAGGAAAAACGCTAGTTATCAGCGGCGGCACGAGAGGCATAGGCAGGGCGATAGTTTTGGAATTCGCAACTGCGGGAGCAAATATCGCTTTTACGTATAATTCCAACGAGGAGCTGGCGACTTCGCAAGCGGCCGATCTTGAGAAGGCTTACGGCATCAAGGCGCGCGCTTATGCGCTCAATATCTTGGAGCCCGAGACCTACAAGGAGCTCTTTGCCAAGATCGACGAGGATTTTGCGCGAGTGGATTTTTTCATCTCAAACGCCATCATCTCGGGTCGCGCGGTCGCGGGCGGATACACTAAATTTATGAGGCTAAAGCCGCGCGGCATCAACAATATCTTTACAGCGACGGTAAATGCCTTCGTCGTGGGCGCGCAAGAAGCCGCAAAGCGTATGGAAGCGGTAGGCGGCGGCTCGATCATCTCGCTTAGCTCCACGGGAAATTTAGTCTATATCGAAAACTACGCGGGTCACGGCACGGCGAAAGCCGCAGTTGAGGCGATGGCACGCTACGCCGCAACCGAACTCGGCGAGAAAAACATCCGCGTAAACATAGTAAGCGGCGGACCGATCGAGACGGACGCGCTACGAGCCTTTACGAACTACGAAGAGGTACGCGATAAAACCGCCGAGCTTAGCCCGCTAGGACGTATGGGGCAGCCGGAGGATTTGGCGGGAGCATGTTTATTTCTATGCTCGAGCAAGGCTAGCTGGGTGACGGGGCACACCTTCATCGTCGACGGCGGAACGACCTTTAAATAATGCTAAATTTACCCAATATTTTAGCGAGCTTTCGCGTTGCGCTGGCGCCGCTGTTTTTTTGGCTGATCTTACTAGCCGGCCATGCGAACGGCGGCATGGTGGGCTCGGTGCACGTAAGCTGGATCGATTATTTTGCCGCGCTAGTCTTCGTCATCGCCTCCGTCACGGATTTTTTCGACGGATACATCGCGCGCTCTTGGAACCAGAAGACCAAACTAGGCGCCATCATCGATCCGCTCGCCGATAAGATGCTGACGCTTGCGGGCTTTTTGGGGCTTATGTTTATCGGGCGCGCCAGTGCTTGGGCGATCTATCTGATCCTGATCCGCGAGTTTTTCATCACTGGCCTTCGCGTGGCGATGGCGGGCGACGGCGTAGAGGTCGCCGCGTCGATGGCGGGCAAGGTAAAGACGGTCTTTCAGATGATCGCTATAGGCTGGCTAATGATGCAGTGGCCCTATGCAAACGCCCTACTCTGGATCGCAGTCGCGCTGACGCTATATTCGGGCTTTGAATACGTCGCGGCGTATGCTAAGGCTACGAAAAAAAGCTAAATTTTAGGCTAGATATAGCTTCATATTTGAAGACAAAATCGGTATCGTAGAGCGCCAAAACGCACGCTTAAAGCGAGTTTTAGTGATAAAATTTCAGCGTGAAATTTCACCTATATTAGCAGCGCGGAATTTTAAAATTTTACGTTCAAATTTTACCGATAAAATTCTATAGATGCTTGATCTATGCACGCACGGCGGCGTGCTAAGCCTATAAATTTGAAAGATAAAATCCGCTGCGCAAAATTTTTACGGCGCAGAATTCCGTTTAAACCGCCACGCAAAATTTCAGGGCGGCGCAGCAGTGTTTCAAAACATGACGGAATTTCAAAGCGCGACAAAATTTTAGAGTATGACGACTTGTCAAAACATAATGAAATTTCAAAGCATAGCGGCAGTTCAAAACACAAAGCCTCGTGCGGCGAAATTTTATAATCCACTCCGCAAAATCTCGCGGTAAAATTTCGTTTTTAAATTTTAAATTCCGCGCGTCCTCTATCCGCCTGCGCGCCCTTAATTTAGCTAAATTTATAGCCCGAAACGGCGGCGGGTTAAGCTCAAAGTTAACCAAGTTTAAAAAAGCGGGCTAAGCCCAAAAAGCGATCTAAGCTTAAAATTTGCAAAATAATAGTAAGCTTAGCCCATTTTTTACAAAGGTCTGAAATTTGAAAAGCATAATTTTAACGCTAGCGATCCTGGCGGTCGGATTTTATTTTTACTCGATAAATTTTATGGTCACGGTGCTGGCGATCAGCTTCCTCATCTTTTTCCACGAGCTGGGGCATTTTTTGGCGGCGCGGGCGCTGGGCGTGGGGGTGAACGTCTTTAGCGTGGGCTTTGGAGAAAAGGTCTTTACTAAGCGTATCGGCGCGACGCAGTATGCCATCAGCGCGATCCCTCTGGGGGGCTACGTGAGCCTTAAGGGGCAGGAGGATTTGGATCCCGCCGCGGCAAGCACGGACCCCGACAGCTACAACTCCAAAGGCCCAATCGCGCGCATAATCATACTTTTTGCGGGGCCGTTTTTTAACCTGCTGCTTGCGTTTTTGATCTACATCGCGCTGGGCTACATCGGCGTCGAAAAACTCGCACCAAAGGTCGGCAGAATTTCGCCAAATTCCGCCGCGGCAAGCGCAGGGCTGATGCTAAACGATGAAATTTTATCGATCGACGGCAAGCAGATCCGCGAGTGGGACGACATCTCAAGGCAGGTAACCGCAGCACCTCTAAACTTAGAAATCATGCGCGGCGGCGAGCGGCTGAGCCTGCAGCTCACGCCAAAGTTCGGCGAGAAAAAAACCATCTGGCGCGAGAGCATCAGAGTGCCGCTCATCGGCATTTCGCCCGATTACAACGCGACCGTGACGCTATATCACAAGGGCGCAAGCTCGCTTAGCTTCGCGTGGGATCAGACGGTAGAAGCGTCAAAGCTCATCTTAGTAGGGCTCGAAAAGCTCGCTAGCGGCGTCGTTTCGCCCAAGGAGATGGGCGGCATAGTCGCCATTACGGACATCACCTCAAAGGCGGTCGATTACGGCGCGGCGGTCTTGCTCGCGCTCGTGGCGCTAATATCGGTAAATTTAGGGCTTATCAACCTCTTTCCGATCCCAGCACTTGACGGTGGGCACATCGCGTTTAATCTCTTTGAGCTCATCTTCCGCCGCCCCGTGCCAAAGCGAGTATTCGTGGGTGCCAGCTACGTAGGTATGGGGATTTTGGCACTTTTGATGATATTTACGGTGCTGAATGATTTCGCTAGAATTTTGGGATTTTACAAATGAGGCTGGATGAAATTTTAAAGCGCATTGAGGCCGCGAAAGTAGGCGCAGGCGACGTGCAGCTAGTCGCGGTAAGCAAAAACGTAGGCACGGATGAGGTGCGCGAGCTGTATTCGCAAGGACAGATCGCATTCGGCGAAAACAGAGTGCAGGAGCTGAAGCGCAAAAGCGAGCTACTGCGCGAGCTACCGCTAAAGTGGCACTTCATCGGCACGCTACAAAGCAACAAAATCAATCAACTCATCGCTCTGCGCCCGACGCTGTGGCAGAGCTGCAACAGTTGCGAGCTCGCGCTTGCCGTAAATAAGCGGCTAACTTATCCGCTAGATACGCTGCTGGAGATCAACGCCGCGGGCGAGAGCTCCAAAACGGGGCTCGATAAAAACCGCGCGGTGGAGGAGTTTTTACGCATCAAGCAGGAGTGTAAAAATCTAAATTTAATCGGCGTGATGAGCATCGGAGCGCACGTGAGCGAGCCCGCGCAGATCGCGCGAAGCTTCGAGGTGAGCCGCGAGATCTTTGACGCGCTCGTACCGCACGGCGCGCGGATCTGCTCGATGGGGATGAGTGATGATTTTGAGCTCGCGATCAAATGCGGCTCGAACATGATCCGCCTGGGTAGAATTTTATACGCCTAAGCGCCGAAAGACGGGCTTTATCGCGCGAGCAAATTTATACCGCTTTTATTAGGCGGCGCGCTTGATTTGCCGCGCAAGCCAAATCGGGCGCGTAACTTGAAATTTAGCGCAATGCTTGATTTTACGTGCTACTTAAATTTAGCGCGTTATTAAAATTTTCGCGGCGCGGTAATGCGACATCAAATTTTAAACTTCTATAAAAATTTATTCGCAACGATGTAAATTTTAAAGACGCGGCGATATAAAATTATCCGTATAAAGACGGAATTTTAAAAGATGAAATTTCAAAGTAGCAGCAGCTAGCGTATGTCGCGCGCACGCTGGTTCAGGGCGCGAAAGTGATCTTTATGGACGAGCCGACCAACGGGCTGGACTTTGGCAATCAGATCAAGCTGCTCGAGATGATCAAGGCGCTAGGCGACGAAGGCTACACCTTCGTGCAGACGACGCACTACCCGCGGCATGCGAAGTTCGTTTCAAGCTTGACGCTGTTTATAAAAGACGGCGAAATTTTAGCTTTCGGGCGCAGCGAGCAGCTCATAAACGCCGAAAATATCTATAAAATTTACAGCATCAACTACGAAAGATATAAGGATAGATTATAAATTTTACGGGCGCGTAGCGCCGTTAAATTTAGCCGAATTAGGGTAAAATTGCGCGCATTATATGGTTTTCGGCGGCAAACGGCGCGCATTATAAAATGCTGTGTGGGTCGCGGCTGCGGCAATGTAAGCTGCAAACCGAATTGCTAGCGAGCAAAACGTCTAAATTTAAACGATAAATTTAAAAGGAAAATCATGACTCCGCGGGAGATATTTTTAAACGGCTGCAATGAGATTGCGGCAAATTTTACGGACTTCAAGCCCACGCAAAAGGGGCAAAAACTAACGAAGCTTGCAAGCGACAAGGAGATTTTATTTGAGATTTATTTTAGCTCCAGCATGCGCAATTACTCTGGCAGCGTGAGCATCCTGCCGCAGGTCGCGATCTACTGCAAGCGCCTAAAAAAGCTTATGCAAGAGGAGCTGTCCTACTCGACCGACCTTGTTTTCGTATCATATCTGGGCTATCTCACGCCGCGCAAGCAATTCCGCGACTGGCAGCTCGCGGGCGCTAGCTTTGAGCCCAGCGTGCAAGAGATTAGCGCGGCTATCAAGGATTACGCGCTGCCTATTTTTGAGCTTTTTGAGGACAAGCAAAAGGCGGTGGAGTTTATGACGCAACGCGGGGCTAAATTTAACAAAAATCTAAGCGCCTTCGATCTGTGTCCGATCTACTTTGTATATTATTTCGGCGGTAAGGACGCGGCGGAGGCGTTTTTTAACGTCTGCCTAAGCGATTGCATCTACAAAGGGCGATTTTATAAGCTTTATGAGGAGCTTGCAAACGGCGCGGAGGCGGATTTCGGCAGGAGTTCATTTTGGAGTGATACGGAGGCGAAATTTGCATTTGTAAAAGGACTTAGAATTTTAAATGGCTGAAGCTTTAATTCAAATTTTAATCGTAATTTTTAGCGTCTTGCTTCTGGGCGGGATTATTTGGACGCTCTTTTGCCGCAACCCTCGCAAGCTTAACCAACACCGGCTTGCCGCGATAGATGGGATAAGCGAAGCAGGCGCGGTAAAAAGGCTCTCCGTGCGACCGTTTTTGTTCTGGCTGAAGCGGTTTTTTATCTCGTGCGAGAGCCTTTGGTTCGATCAAAATTTCATCTACGTTTTTGACGGACAGAAGCTCTCGGCGAAGTATAAATTTGAGCAAATTTTAGAGCTTGAAGTTACAAAAATACGGATAAATCATGCTAGGATTTGGCGGATCAGCTTTGCAGGCGGCGCGAGCGAACTTGAACGCGGCAGCGCGGACAAACCCGAGCAAGACGGCGCGAGCGAGTATAAATTTGCACCCGCCGCTTCGATTTTTACGCCGAGCTTTAAAGAATTTTTGCAAATTTTACGCGAGAAAAACAGAGGCGCGATCAAGACGGAGCCGAGATTCTGGGAGACCGTTTAGCGCGGCAGAATTTTACAAAGCGGATTTGCAAAAAAATAGAAAAGGCGCGGAGCTTTCAGGCGCGATCGTCGCAAAGGGCGGCAAAAGCTACGCACGGAACCGCAAGAAGCGATAAATAGATAAAAGTGGGCAAAATGAAACGCTGGAGCAAACTTCAAAAACGGCTTTACGAGCTCGTGGATGAAAGCATTGATTTTAAGCTCCACTGCACGGTTTATAGGATGCAAAGCAGGCGCGGCAGCACGGATTTGCCGCGATATTTTATCACGCTTGCGGGCGAGATTATTTTTGACTACCCGAAGGATTTCGTGCTAAAAAGCGGCGGCGTAAAAAGCCTAGCACAGGGCACTCTAACGAAAATTTATCCGTATGGTAACGACATAAGCGACATCGGCGAGCTTATCCGCGAATATATCGATACGCCCAAAGAGGAGCTGTTTGCAAAGCACTTTGGTGCCGATGATTGGGGGCTTGCGAATATCCTAAAGGCCGCCGACAAACGCATCGGCAAAAGGAGGCTGCAAATTTTAGCCAAAAACAAGAAAAATCAAGCGATGCAAAAGGTGATAGCGGCCAGGCTGGGAGCTTTGCAATAAATTTGAGCGGTGATTTAAATGCGGAGCGAACAAGCGCGGACGACAGACTAAAAATTTTGATTTATGAGCGGACTTTTAAAATTTAACTGCGATCGTTCGGTGAAAATTTAAAGGATCGCGAAAATTTAAAGGATCGCAGGCAGGAAAAGCCTATAAAAGCGGGTATGCCTCGCTGCTTTTGCTCGACGGTTTAAAATTTTAAACAGTTTGAGTACGATATGAAAATTTACGTTAAAATTTAACGAAAAAACGGTGCGATCTGCCCGATAAATTCAGGAAAGGATAATTATGATTTTAGCTTCAAACTACAATGAGATCGACTTTGACGCGCTTTATAAGGCGCAAAAGGCAAAAAGCTCATTCGGCAAAAAGCTGGCCGAGCATTGGGATAAAAAGGCGCCGAGCTTCAACGAAGGCGTGATGAAAAGCGCCTACGCGCGCGAGTTTATAGACAAGGTCGATTTTACGGGTGCTTCTACGCTGCTTGATTTCGCATGCGGCGCGGGCGCGCTAAGCGTACTGGCGTCGGAAAAGGTGGATCAAATTTACGGCTATGACTTTTCGCCCAAAATGCTGGAATTCGCCCGCGAGAATGCTCAAACTTACGGCGCAAAAAACGCAAAATTTGCGCAAAAGGCCTTCGAGGACGACTGGTCGGACGTGCCTGCGTGCGATCTCGTTTTTGCTTCACGCTGCCTCGAGGTGGACGATCTAAAAGCCGCGCTTAAAAAGCTTCTTTCAAAGACCAAAAAGGCGCTTTACATCACTTTTAAGGTGGACGACAGCTTCGTGGATGATGAAATTTTGGATGCGATAGGACGCGAAGTGGAACAAAAGCCCGACTTCGTCTATCTTTTAAACATCCTGTTTCAAATGGGCTATCTGCCGAGCCTCAGCTATATCAAAGCCTGGTGTCACGGCGGCGGAGCGAAAAGTGCGGAGGAGTTTGTGCAAAAGACGCGCTGGAGGCTTGGCGGCGAGCTAAGCGAAACGGAGGAAGCGCGGCTGGCGGAGTATTTTAACAGCGGCAAATACGAGCCAAAGCGGGATTTTATGCACTGGGCATTTGTAGCTGTTGATAAGGCGCAAGCTCTAAATTTATAGCTCTTAATAAATTTCAAAATGGAGCAAATTTAGTGCTCGCTATTTGGCCGCCACCTCTGCTCCTCAAGGTCGATGTGATATAAAAACGTCCTAATGACCTCTTCGTCGATCTTTGGGTCTTTGTTTAGCTCACAAAGCGCCTTTCTTTGCTCCTCTAAAATTTTAAAATATCTCTGTCTTGCCTCGTCGCTGATCTCAAATTTTTTACTCTCAAGCTCGAAATTCCAAAACTCTTCAAACTTTTGAAATAAAAAATTCTCATCGCCCACAAATTTCTCTTTTTTAAATTTAAGCGAAGCCTCGGCAAGCGCCTTTATGATCTTGATCCTTGCAAGCTCATTTGGCATATGGTCGTTAAAGTCTGGAAATTTGACACTTTTTATGAGTAGCGGCAGAGTTAGTCCCTGAACTACGAGCGTTAGCAAGATAACTACAAAGGTGATAAACAAGATGAGGTCTCTATGCGGAAACGGCTCGCTACCAGCCATGGCAGGGATAGAAAGTGCTGCAGCCAGCGAGACTACGCCCCTCATGCCAGCCCAGCCGACGATAAATGGTGCGGCTTTGCCAGGGTTGCGATCGTCCGCCACGCTGATATAGCGCTTCATAAACATCGTGATATAAACGGCTCCATAAGATGCCATGAGGCGGATAACGATGAGTACAGCAGTGACCAAAACGCCGTAAGAGATCGCCTCAAATAGCGAGACGCCGCTACGCTTTAGCCCTGCTAAAATTTCAGGCAGGTCAAGGCCGATCATGGTAAATGCAAGGCCGTTTAGTAAGAAAATAAAGTTGTTCCAAACTGGCATCGCGTGGATCCTTGTTGAAGCGGTAAAAATTTCATTTCTTTTAGTCGAGAGATAAAGTCCGCCACAAACCACTGCTAAAACGCCGCTAGCGCCAAGCTCCTCAGCCAAGATATACATGATATAAGGCGTCGTGATCGTCATTATCGTGTCGCTGTTTTCATCAGTTGGCAAAATTTTATGTAAAAAATAAGCCGCAAGTGCCACTACAAGACCCACTAAAACGCCACCAGCCACCATCCACAAAAAGGTCGTTGCGGCCTTGTACCAGACAAACTGCCCAGTCGTGACCGCAACTGCGGCGAAGCGAAAGATGATGAGCGAGGAGGCGTCATTTAAAAGGCTCTCACCCTCCAAAATAGCGCTGATCCTGCGCGGTGTTTTTACAAATTTAAGGATCGCAGCCGTACTCACCGCATCTGGTGGCGAGACGATGGCGCCAAGCATAAAGCCAAGGGCGAGCGAGAAGCCGGGAATCACTAAATTTGCTATCAAAGCAACTGCTGCTGCGCTTATGAAAACCACGATAAAGGCGAAACTGCCGATCGTACGGCGCCATTTATAGAGCTCTTTTAGCGAGTTTGCCCACGCAGCCTCATAAAGAAGTGGCGGCAAAAATATGATGAAAATAAGCTCAGGATCTATCTTGATACTTGGTAAATTTGGCACGAAGTTAATGACAAGTCCACCAAGGACTAATAGCACTGGATAGGCGATCTTTAGGCGGTTTGAGACCATCACTAAAGCGATGATGATAGCTAGCAGTGCAAAAACTAGCAGTAAATGTTCGATCATTTTTGTCCTTTAAATTTCTTTTTTGTTGTTGCCTAGGCTATCTTTTGTGCCAAAGCTATCGATCAGGCATCTTTTGACCAAATTTGCGATAGATTTTCTTGAAATTTGGGCATTTTCGTTTTTAAATTTCTCTCCTTTTGCCCAGCTCGTGACCTCGTAGTCTATCTCATCAATGCCACTAAACCACTGCGGACGTATCAGCGTGTAGTCAAGAGCTTAGTTTTCTATGATCTTGGCTGAGTCTATGTATAAGCTTGGAGTGCGCCTATAACGTAGCCGCCAAGGCTTTCGCTAGCGCCTAAGAGCAAAATTTTCATATCTGCTCCTTAAGGCCAAGCAAATTTAATAGATTTAAAAAATGGCGGGGAGAGATTCGAACTCTCGGTGAGTTGCCCCGCACACGCTTTTCAGGCGTGCTCCTTAAACCGCTCGGACATCTACCTAGGTTTCGGGCGAAATTATATCTTGATTTGCTTAATGTTTAGCTTTTATAGCTTTAGTCCCAAGATAACGGCATATTTTTACTCATTATCCATCGGGGAATGCTAGGCGGCTCGCCCCATTTTTCAAAGCCAAATTTCAAAAATAGCCCAAGACTTGCTCTGCTTTGGCAAAAAATTTGCCGAGCATTGGAGCAAAAAGGTGCCCAGCTTCAACGATGGCTTGTTAAAACTAGCTATGCGAATGAATTTATAAGCAAGGTTGATTTTAACAGCGGCAAATACAAACCGAGGCAAGGATTTATGCACTGGGCATTCGTGCGAGTGGATAAAACGGATGAGCCTTAGTTTGGTTGCCTTATTTTATGAATGAAGCAAGATAAATTTTGAAGCTAAATTTAGCTAGAAATGAAGCGTAAATTTAGCCTGCCAAAAATTTTATCGATTAAATTGCGAGAGCCGGTAAGTATTCGCTTTTAAAAATTTAATGAGAAATCGGGGTCGCTTGTCTGCCAAAAAAGAAGCAAGCCAAAAAAACCCGCTTCATTAAATTTAAAACGCTACGGAGTAAAAAAGCAAAATTTGAGCTAAAATAACCGAGAAAGGCGGTAAAATGCAAACGCAAAAAGACAAAATCCCCGCGGACATCAGCCAAATTCCGCAAGAAATTTTAAAAAGCTACGATAGATTTCGCTTTTGTAGATATCTGCTTTTCGGGACACTTTTGACCTTCCTGATTTATATCGTCGTGTTTCTTACGTTTGTACATAATGCGCCCATAATGTCGTTTTTATGCATGCTCGCGCTATCTGCGATAAATATACTCGTCTGCCTAAACAGGCTGAAGTATAAAAAATATGCCCTGCTTTTATTTAGTGATGCAGATAAAGCCTTTATGCTTATATGGATACATGTGGCTGCGATATTTTACGTCCTTTATGCTTTAATCGGATTTTATTTACAGATAAAATATCACATAGACTGGGATACGCGTCAGATTATACCCGCTATTTTTATCGCTATTTTGATGGCGATAATAACATATAACGCAAATCCGGAATTTGACGCCGATGAGACCGTATATTTACCGGCACTAAAATCGCAAGCAAAAATCGGCGGAGTCATCGCTGATAAAATTTCTGGCGAGCAAAATTTTAACAAAATAAACGGCGAGGCGCAAGCTACCCAAGATGAAGCCGCTAAATTTGAGCAAAAATTTAATGACGCGAGCCTTGAAACAGAATCTATCCAAAGAAAAGAGGAGGCGCTAGAGTACGGCAAAGCTCTAGCACGAATTGCAAAAAATTTAAAGCAAAAATATCAACTTCACCGTTTGATCAGATTTGCTTTCGTGAGTTTTGCGACAACGGTTTTTTTGATTTTATTTTTATCGGATTCGTACGAATTACACTGGGCGTTTATAGTTAGCGCCGTTTGCACGATTATATTTTTCTTTTCAAAGCGCAGATACAGCAAACTTTTCGTAGAAAATCCCGAAAAAAGCAATACGATTTTCGCGATAGAAAATTTTGCGATTGTGACATTGGTTTTGTATTATCCCATTATGGCTATAGCGTTATGGCTTGCCGGCGGCGGTAGTGAATCTAGCGATATAGGGCTATTTTTTGGCTTATTTTATCTTCTAGCAGTGACGCCTGTGTCCGTTATTACTACCCTTGTTTGCCTAGCACGCAACTTAAGCGTTTATAAAGAGATAAAAGAGTGAAATTAGTAAAATTTAAACGAATTTTTAAATAACTTTATCGCTCAAATATATTTCATCAGCTCCTTGTCGGAGTATCCCTTTGCTGTGGAATGACAGCTTAAATTTAGAATTTAAATCAATCCAAAGCAGAGCACTTTGAGTCTTTAAATTTGCAAGCCCACCATCTTTAAATATATCTATTATCTGCGTTCATTAAAACGCTTCAAATTAGCCGAATGTAGAAGCAAGAATAAAGAAGCGTGGATATTTTAGACATAGCAAATGCGTTTAAATTTGATCTTAAACGCTCAAGGCTACTGCGTTAGCTTGCATTTCAGCGCCTCTTGTAAAAGCGCATTGGCTACTACTCTCTCCTTTTTTACAAAGATAAAATTTTCGCCGTATTCGCTCTGCAGCTCGCTTTGCGGATCGGCGCCCGTATGCATCACTATGATATTTGCTTTTAAATTAGAGCCGTTTAGCATCTTAGCGACGATGTCGAGCTTTTGCTGATTTGCGATCGTTAGGATGATGACCGACGCATCGCGCGCATGTAGCTCGTCGATCGCAGTTTTTTGCATTATATTTACAAAGTATATGTTCTCTCCGCGCGATTTGCCCAGATCCACAAGCTCTAAATCGCTCTCGGCGACTACGTATAGCAGCCCCTGATCTTTAAGGCGCAACACCACCTCCTGCCCTATCCTGCCGTAGCCTGCTACAATGATGTGATTTTTCATCGGCGGGATTTGAGTTTTATGCTCCTCATCCTCGAGCTTTTCGACCTTGGACTCGAAACGGTTGGCGATTTTGTTTAAATTCTTAAGAATAAACGGCGTTAAAATCATAGTCGCGGTTACGACTGTAATTAAAATTTGCCCGTTTTCCTTACTTAGCATATCGCGGCTCATCAGTAGCGAAAAGATCGCAAGCGCAAACTCACCTATCTGGCATAGCGATAGCGCCGCTTTTAGCGCTATCCTTTTGCCGGTCGAGAGAAATAAGATCGCGTAAATCACTACCGTTTTAAGCGCCATTATAACGATAATAGCGAGCAGGATTAGCCCATAGTGCGAGACGATGACTTCAAAATTTATCTGCATGCCAATCGTGATAAAAAAAAGTCCCAGCAGTATGTCTCGAAACGGTGTCAGATCGGCCTCTATCTCGTGTTTATACTCGGTTTCTGCGATGAGCATACCCGCGATGAATGCGCCCAGCGTGTATGAAAAGCCAAAAACATGCGCCAAAAAGCTAGCCCCCACGACGGTAAAAAGGATGGTCGCGATGAAAATTTCTTTAGAATTTGTCCTTACGACGTAGTAGAGGAAGCGGTTAAAAGCAAATTTACCGAGCACGAAAAGGATCACTACCACTATGGCGGCGCTTACGGCGGTTTTTAAGATTAGATAGTTCACGGGGGTATTGTCAGTCGAGCCGAATATGTCAAACATCAGTAAAATGGGAATGACAGCGAGGTCTTGAAAGAGCAGGATCCCAAGCACCTTGCGCCCGTAGTTTTGGTTGATTTCGCCTGTTTCGTTGAGCGTTTTTAGCACGATCGCCGTAGAACTAAGCGCGAGCGCAAGCCCGATAATCATCACCGTTTTTATGTTTCCGCCGAAAGCTTGATCGATGATGAGCGCTAGAATAATACCGGTGCCGAGTACTTGGAGTATGCCATTAAAAAACACGTCCTTTTTCATACTCATCAGGTGATGGAAGCTAAACTCAAGCCCGATGGTAAACATCAAAAAGACGATGCCAAATTCCGCCAGCTCAGACATATGGGCGTTTTCGACACTGCTTAAGCTATAGATCTGCGAAAAGCACACGCCCGCGACGATATAGCCGATGATGGTGGGAATTTCAAAAATTTTAAAGACGATATTTAGCACTATCGCAAGCGCCGTGATCGCAAGAAATAGCTCTATAACAAGCTCCATTAACTCCCTTTTTTGTAAGATTATACGTAAAATTTAGCGCTAAATTTATTGTAAATTTTACATATCCGCGACCATTTACCGGAGGCGATAATCGATGAAATTTTATCTTTTATATAAATTTACGGGTAAATTTTATAATGTGATTTTACTAAAATCCCGCTTAAAAATAGAGAAATTATGTCGCACTTTATCGCTAAATTTAGAGGCTCGCGACAAAATTTTAAAATCTAACGCGGCTTGGAATTTTAAATTTTAAAGCTAAATTATATAAGACGGCTTTTAAATTTAATCGCAAGAAAATTTACCCAGGTTTGTTTGGCGCGACTTTAAATTTGACGCGAAATTTAACGCGCCCACAAATCCTCTCTGAAAATCAAAATTTATCGCTTGAATCTACGCTTGCGAGGTGATCTTGCTTTTTGATAGCATTAAAATTTCAGCTTATAGCGCCAAGATCCGATTTTTGCTGAGCTTTAAAATCTTTATCTCGAAAACCTTAATCTGTCTCTCCGCCAAGCTCTAAAATTCTAGCCCGCAGCTCCTCGATCTCGCGCTCATACTCGGCGATCCTTTCTTGCAGGCGAAAGATCACGTCCACGCCCGCAAGATTGACGCCTAGCTCCTTTGTAAGGTTTAAAATCATGCGTATGCGATCCATATCATGTGCCGAGTACAGGCGCATCTTGCCCTCCGTGCGCCCCGGGCTTACGAGTCCTTCGCGCTCATATTGCCGCAGCGTCTGCGGATGGATATCTAGGACCTTCGAGACTATCGATATGAGATAAACCGGCTCATCGTAATCATGCATTTTGATGCCTCCTTATAGCTTTTGCAGTGCGGCTTTGATGTCCTCGCCCAGCGAATCGACGTCTGGCAAAATGACATTTACCACCGCGTATAGATCGCCTAAAATTTTACTCTTGCGGTTTTGCACGCCATAGCCTTTTAAGCGGTATTTCTGCCCGTTTTTGGTATTTTTTGCGATCTTTATCGTTGCGCTTTTGCTTGGCGTCGAAATTTCTACCTTTCCGCCAAACATCGCCGTTTTCAAAGGAATGTCAATCTTTTTGAAAAGATCGTCGCCTTCGCGGCTATACTCGGTACTTGGCGCGATTTTTATCTCTAAAATCAGATCGCCGCTTTGAGCGCCTGATTTTTGTCCCTTGCCCCTTATGCGCAGCTTCTCGCCCGCATTGATGCCCGCGGGTACTTTAAATTTAATCGTCTCGCCACTTACGCGCACGCTCATCTCGCCACCTTGTATCGCGGTTTCAAAAGGAATTTCAATCGAGCTGTGCGTATCTAGGCTCTGCACGCCGCCAAATCCGCTACCGAAACTACTGCCGCTAAAGCCACTAAAACCCTCGCCACCACCGAAAGAGCTGAAACTAAATCCGCCGCGCGAGCCTGCGCTTTTTGCGCCGAAGGAGCCGCCGAAAATGCTGTTTAGGATGTCGTTTAGATCGCCCATGTTTGCCGAACCCTGCGCGAAATCGTGAAAATTCTGCCCGCCGAACATCTCATCGCCATGGCGGTCGTACTGCGCGCGCTTTTTCTCGTCGCTTAAAATTTCATACGCAGCGTTAATCTCTTTAAATTTATCCTCAGCTCCTGGTTCTTTATTGATATCCGGGTGATACTTGCGAGCTAACCTGCGGTAAGCTTTTTTAATCTCCTCGGCGCTTGCTGATTTATCTACGCCTAAGGTTTCGTATAAACTGCTTGTGCTTGCCATTTTAATCCTTAAAATCTTAAAATTTATGTAGATTATATCATAAAACTTTAGTGAGTGTCAATCAAGTTTGCTAAATTCTATTTATAAATTTTAATTTTGCATTAAGAATATATTAGCGGACAAAATTTATAATTCCGCCAAAATTTCATTATCACAAAGGAAGCAAAAATGAAAAAATCGATCATCATATCGATAGCTTTAGCAGGTGCGCTTTTTGGCGCCAGTATCGACATTAAAGAAGCTCCAAGCAATTATGAGCGCGTAAATCCTGGCTTTAATCAAGACGTGGTGCTTTCATATCACAGCTCGCTTGCGGACGTAAAAAAATCCGTCGTCAATATTGCAACTAAAACCAAGATCAAAGCGGGCAATAGCCCGATGTCGCAGATGTTTGACGATCCGTTTTTTAAGCAATTTTTCGACTTTGACATTCCGCAACAGCAGGAGCGCGAGGGAAGCTCGCTAGGCTCTGGCGTTATCATCTCCGAAGACGGCTATATTGTCACAAATAATCACGTAATAGAAAATGCCGACGAAATCGTAGTTACGCTATTAGAAGGCGATAAGGAATATAAAGCCAAGGTAATCGGCACCGACCCTAAAACCGACCTTGCGATCATCAAAATCGACGAAAAAAATCTCTCTGCGGTTAAATTTGCCGACTCGTCCAAGGCTATGGAGGGCGACATTGTATTTGCTATCGGAAATCCTTTCGGGGTGGGCGGCACCATCACTCAAGGTATAATCTCGGCGCTAAATAAAAACAATATCGGGCTAAATCAATACGAAAATTTCATCCAAACCGACGCTTCGATCAATCCTGGTAACTCAGGCGGTGCGTTAGTGGATAGCCGCGGTGCGCTTTTAGGGATAAATTCCGCTATTTTAAGTCGCGGCGGCGGAAATAACGGCGTAGGCTTCGCGATCCCTTCAAATATGGTAAAAGAGATCGCAGAAAAGCTCATCACAAACGGCAAGATCGAGCGTGGCTTTATAGGCGTTACGATCTCAGATATGTCTAAAGATCAAAAAGAGCTCTATGAAAGCAAAGAGGGCGCGCTAATCTCAAGTGTCGAAAAAGACATGCCTGCCGATAAAGCAGGCATCAAGCGCGGCGATTTGATTACCAAAATAAACGGCAAATCTATCAAAAACGCCAACGAGCTAAAAAATTTAATCGGCTCAATGGCTCCAGGAAGCTCAGTGGATGTAGAATTTGAACGCGACGGCAAAAGCAAGAGCACCACTATCAAGCTAGACGCGATGAAATCCGACTCCACCACCTTAAGCTCAGCCGGCGAGGACTCAAAAAGCGCAATAGAGGGGCTAAAGCTAAGGACGTTAAATGATAGCTTACGCCGCAAATATAACCTCGACGACGATGTCTCGGGCGCCCTCGTCTTAAACGTAAAAGATGGCTCAAAAGCCGATGATTACGGCTTTGAGGTAGGCGACGTGATCATCCAAGTCGGTCAAAACGATGTCAAAAGCTCGGACGATTTCGATCGATATATCAAAGATTACAAGGGCAAGAAAACCCTAGTTTGGGTTATCAGACGCGGAATTCCGCAAGGTCTTGTAATCCGCTAAAGCTTGGTCTACCAAGCTTATCTGCGAGAAACACGTAAGCGTTAAAATTTAACCGCGGCAAGCCCAGCTCAAAGCATTAGCGGAGCTTGCGAGTAAGCCAGCAGATCTTTTGAGGTTTTGGACTTTTTGACAAGCGAGATTTCGAGCTTTCGAGCGTAAGAGATACATAAACTATAAAAATGGGCTTTTGGCGAGCATTAAAATGCTGCCGAAAGCCCTCTGTTATTTCAAGCATCTCTGAAAGCCCTTTGCTATTTCAAAACACCGCTAAAAGCCCAGATTTTTCGCTTGAAATTCTTAGAATTTTGCTTTTGTTTTCACTTGGAATTTTTAAAATTTAACCCTCCACGCCGCTACTTTATCGTTTTTATCGCCTCGTCTGGGACTGCTTTAAAATTTTAATCTCTTTGCTAACAACATACCGCAGAAGTATGTGCTTCTAGCCTGGACTTCAAATTTTAATTCCTCTTGTATATTACTTCACTTTAAATTCTACAAATCCAAATTTTATAAAATCTATGTCCTACCCTACTTCTCATTATCAGAAACTGCTGCCTTTTTATTCTAGCGCTTTTCTCGCAGCGTCACTTCTTGGGAATTCCGCTGGCTAAATTTTAAAGTCGGAATTTTAAAATTCCATCATTTTGTAACCACCATTTTTCGTTTAAGCTTCGATAACAAAAATAAGCTGAAATTTTACTTTATTATCGAAAACGTTACATTACGATACCGATTTTTTCGCATTAAGCTACCTTTTATTAGAAATTGTATTAAATTTATTGTAAATAGGTATTTTTATAGTATAATGGATAGTTTTTATTTTTTACGAAGGATTACAACTATGAAGGAGATCAAAATCCCAATTATCTCAGGGCTGAGCATCGCTGCTACGCTAGCATTGATGCCTATACAGGTCTTAGCCAAAGACGGGCAGGTAACCGTTAAAGACACAAACGGACATCCAGGTAACTTTTACAATTCATCAGGTAAAAATTTCTCAGGTGGCTTTGAAAGCTCCGTAGGCACTTACGGTCAAAACGATAATAATATCGTAACGATAAAAGGCGTTAATAGCGGCGGTCAACCTATGTGGGATTATACGATTTACGGTGGAGGCAACGGTGACGGCACTCCTACAACCCCACCTTTTTATTATAAGCAAACTAGCGCAGCTGAAAATAATACGCTTAATGTTGAAAGTGGTGCTACGGTAGCAGTACTTGTGGGCGGCGAAGGAAAAGGTGCGAAAAATAATACTGTCAACTTGATTGACGCAGATGTGAATAATGTCGTGCTTGGTGGTAACGGTACGTGGTACGGTCAAGCAGATAGCAGTGGAGATGCTACCTATAATATCGTAAATATCAGCGGTTCTACGCAAGTTAAATATAATAATTTTACAAATTTTAATAGCACATCGGTAATGGGTGGTAGAGCAACAGGCACACATCAAGCAAATAATAACGAAGTAAATATTAGTGGAACACCTACTATCGCTGGTAGAATTGCGGGTGCTGCGGTAGAAAACGGCAATGCCGAAGGTAATAAGGTTACTATAACCGGCGCCGTTACGCTCGGCAACGGCAATACTACCGTTAACGGCGTAATCTCTTCGGTCAGCAATGCCGCTACTTTAAAAGACAATACCGTTACGTTCGATAATGAGAATGCAAAGATGATAGGCAATGCCGGCGTATTTGGTGCAAATGGCAACAACGCCGGTATACATGATCCCGCGGGAAAAGCTACTGCCGAAGGCAACGGCGTGATACTCAGAAACGGAAGTATTGAAAGCGACGGCGGTATGGCAGGCTCGTATATGGTTACGACATCTAAAAATAACTACTCGAATATTAGCGGCGGCTATGTGCGTGCATATGTTTATGGAGGTTACTCCAGAGCGGACGGATATACGAGCGAAAACGACCATGTTATTATGAGTGGCGGTAAAGTTGACGGCGGCGTTTACGGTAACTGGAATTTGAAAGGTAGCATAAAAAACGGCTACGTAACGATGAGCGGCGGCGAAGTAGGAGCTAGCGACGGCGTTTACGGCGGTTGGAGCGATGTCGCAGGAGGCGATGTTACCGAAAGCCACGTCGATATTAGCGGAACCGCTAAGATAAATGGAAGAGTCGTCGGCGGACGAAGTGATGCTAAAAACGTTACGAAATCCTATGTAACCGCTACAGGCGGAACGATCGGTAAGGAAGCAATCGGCGGCGAAGGCAAAACCGGCGCTTCCGAAAATAAAATAACCGCAACCGGCACGACTTTTAAAAAGAGCGTTATCGGCGGAAAAAGCTCTAACGGCGCCGTAACCGACAGTAGAGTATTTTTGACTAGCTCCAAAGTCGGCGAGAATATTTACGGCGGCAATGCCACGGGCGGAAAAGCGGAAGATAACCACGTCAAACTTAGAGGAAATAACGTCGTAACCGGTGAAATTTACGGCGGCACATCCACTACTAACGATGCTTCAAGAAATATCGTAGATATAGAAGACGGCGAAGTAGGCGGTACGATTTTTGGCGGAAGAGGCGTAAATTCGTTTAATAATACCGTAAATTTAACCCGTACTCACGCTAAAAATCAAGTCAACGGCGGCGGCGTTAATACGAGCGGCGGTAGTGCCCACGATAATAAAATAACCTTAGACGGCGCTAAGGTGGACGGCATCGTAAGTGGCGGCCAAGCTAATAGCGGAGATGCCGCAAAAAATATCGTAACGGCGCAAAATAACTCAAAAATAAATTCCGTTATCGGCGGTCAGTCTTCAAGCGGAGCCGCTAAATTAAATGAGGTACATTTAAGCGATAGCGCCGTGACGAAAGAAATTTACGGCGGATATAGCATAAGCAATAACGCAGAGGAAAATGTCGTAAATTTAACGAATACTACCGCGAATGATGAAGTCTACGGCGGATTAAGCTCACAAAAAGCTGCCGATAAAAATACTGTAAAATTAAACGGCGGCGAAGCTAAAAAGAACATTTGGGGCGGATACGGTCGCACCGGTACCTCGCAAAACACCGTGACAATAGAGGGAGGCGCACAGGTAGCGGGCAGCGCACTGGGCGCAGAGGCGACGGCAGGCAGCGCAACCAATAACACGGTAAACGTCGATAGCGGTAAAGTTACCGGCGACGTAAAAGGTGCAAAAGCTAGCGGCTCTGCAACCAATAACACTGTAAATTTAAAAGGCACAGCTAGAGTTGACGGTAACGTCTATGCTGCAGATGCAAGCAGCGGTAGCGGCAACAGCGTAAATTTTCATAGCGGAAGCGTAGGAGGAACGATATATGGTCTATCTAATACAAGCGGCACCAACAATAGCCTAAACGTATATAACGCCTCTGCTCAAAAAACCGCAGGCGATATAGCAAATCTTAACGTATTAAACTTCGACGGAATTTCAAGCGCCAACGGCAACGCTGCAACTGCAGCTTTAAATTTAAATGCAGGCTCAACTACCGATATTAATAACGCCAAATTCCAATTAGATGGCACTGATTATAATGTAGATACTTACGCGATAGGCGACGGCGAGAAGCGCTATCTGATCCATAATGAAAACGGATTTACGGGCTTTGACGAAACGCAAACGACTAAGCGCACTGATAACGTATTTACGATCAAAAATGCCACTACCTACTCGATGAATTTAAAGGGTCTAATGAAAGATGATGACGGAAAATCCATCGTAATCCAAGGTAAAAAGAAAACCGACCGCACTATCACTGGAGCATTTGATAACGACGAAATCACTAAATACTCCGGTCCTGCAGGCGATCCTACTATTGACGTAGGTGAAGATCCAAATGCACCGCAGAATTTCGGCGGACTAGATATCGATACAAATAACGTTCCTAACGCCACGATAAATCTAGTAAGCGGTGATGATATCGGCGAGATAAGAGCCAATAGCGACGATACGATAAACGTAGGTAAAGATAGCAACAATCCACTAGTACCTGGTAAAATTACAGCTAAAAATATATCTGGTGCAGGTAAGCTAAATTTCAACGTTCCAGACGGTTTTTCAGGCAGCGATACTGCGTTAACTTTAACAGATGGTAATCCTACCGATCTAAGCGGTACTAAAATTAGCGTAAATTCTGATAAATTAGCCGATAATACGCAATATACGCTAATCAATAAAACAAATGGAACGATCAATCAGCTTGATCGCACTATCCAAAAAGATCAAGTCTATACTATCAAGAACGCAAACGAATATAGCTTCGTAGGAGAAAGCTATAAAACCGATGCAAGCCTCAAAAAGTTACAATATTCGAAAGGCACACAGACTAGAAACTGGGATGGAGAATTCGACTATGGCGAAACCGAACTCAATAAAATTACCAATGCAGCAAATAACGGTCACTCACTTGATAGGAATAAAAACAATACTGTCATCATTGATGCCAATGCGGGCAATCTAAATGGTAAGAAAATTTACGGCGGAAGCACTGCGACGGGCGACACCTTAGATATCCACGACAATACGGTAGAGATCAATGGCGGAACAAATATTGGCGATGTCATCGCAGGTAATAACGCTAGCTCAAGCGGTAAAGTCAGCAATAACGTTATAAATTTTAATGCAGGCGCATTATCGGGCAAGCTCTATGGCTCTGACGATGCATCTAACGCAAGAGGCAATAATAGTGACAACACCCTAAACGTAAATAACGCCTCTACTCAAAAAACCGCAGGCGATATTAAGAATTTCAATGCTCTTAACTTCAACGGAGTTACCGCAGCTGCTAATGGAGCTATCGATAAGGCTGCTTTAAATTTAACTACTAATGCCAATACAGACATTAATAACGCTAAATTTAAGTTAAACGGCGAAGAGTACAACGTAAATAAAGATACCTACGGCTCTTTAAATATAGAGGAGGGTAAGGAGTATCACCTTATCCGCAATGCTGGCAATACCTTTACGAATTTTACCGAAAAGGCTAAGCAAACGACCAGTGAGTTTACGCTTAGAAATTCTACCACCTACGATATAATGCTAAAAGGCCTAATTAAGAGCAGCGACGATCAATCTATCTTGATTCAAGGAAACAAGCTTACTTCAAGAAAAATTTCCAATGACGGCAAATTCGACGGCGGAGAGATCAATAAATACGGAAATATCCCAAATCCTGTAATAAACGTAGTTAACGAAGATCCTTCTAATCCTACAGATTTTAACGGCTTAGATATCGACGGCGGCAACAACTCTACCGTAAATTTAACCGGCGGCAATAATATCGGAAATATCACCGGCGGAGCTGGAAGCACTCTAAACGTGGGTAAAGATACTACCAATCCGGCAGCTCCTAATTCGATCACTGCCAAGAATATCGGAGGATTTGACGATATCAATATCTTTATGCCACCTACCGTTAAAGACGGCGATTCGATGATTAAGCTTACCGATCCTACAGCCAATACTGATCTAAGCAATATGAGAGGTAAGATCACCGCTTACGTTAGTGGCAATACTGACGTAGGAGATACCAGCACTATCCATCTGATTGATAAGCAAGGAAGCGGACGATTACTACTTCCTGATCCTTCGCATCTACAAACCAGGGTTCAGCAAGGCGCTACCATAGATTATGAAACATATGCTATGGTAGATGCAAACGGAAGAGCTTTAGATCTTAGATTTAGCGGCAAAAGAAGGGTAAAAGACGATACCAAATCCTTCGCAGAAACCCGTGCCGCAAGCTTAGCCAGCTTAAAGAGCGG
>NZ_CALGPY010000001.1 GCF_937959485.1 uncultured Campylobacter sp. | reverse complement strand
CTACTATAAAATCGCCAAAAAATAGCGGCGGAATTGCGAGGTAGAATTTCGTTTCGTAATTTAATGGCAAAATTTTATCGAGATTTCGCAGGTTGAATTTTGCGTCCAAATTTTTAATAGGTGAAATTTTACGTAAATAACCCGCGATGATGTGATGAAATAATAGGGCGCGTAATTTGGATTTAAAATTCTGCAAAGAATAAATTTAATCGACGAAAATTCTAATGGCAAAAATGCGAGCGTAAATGCTTCGGCTACAGAAAATTCCAATATCAAAAAAATATAATTCTAAAAATTCCGCCTCGCAGAATTCTAACAGCGAAGATCAGGGTGCCGAAAATTCTAACGGCGAAAATCAAGGTACCAAAAATGCGGGCGCATAAAATGACGGTGCGTAAAATTTAGCTCGCATGATGAAAAATAAAGCTACGTTAAAATTTAAAAATTTCACCGCCCGCCCGCGCTTTTTTTGGGTTCGCACAAAGCTCGCGCGAGCAGGTGCGGCTCTTTGCCGCGCACGTCTCGCCGAAGCCGTTTGCCTCAAAAGATCAAGCGCCGATGTGAAGCCGAGCGGAGTGGGTAAAAATTTAAAAAGCCGAAATTTTAAAAGTCTAAATTTTAAAAACCGAAACGCTACGAGTACAAATTGCTAGGCGGGTGACTATATAGACTTTAGTACAGATTACGACGCGGGTTATGACATACGCCCTAGTGCAGATCGCGACATAATTTCTAACGCAGATTATGATATAAATTCCAATAGGGATCGCGCTGTGAATTTTAAAATTTCAAACGCAAATTTAAAAGCGAATTTAGCAGTTTTAAAAGCAGATTTAAGGACGGATTTTAGATTATGAAATTTTTAAATTTAAAAGTTGCTGCCGCCGTGTTCGCGCTGCTACTCTCAGGCTGCGACGGATGGAAGCACCATCTAAGCAGCGACGGCACCTCGCTTGCTTCCAAGTTCGACCCCTCCGAGCGCACGCTAAAGATCGAGGGCAACGACAAGCCGTTCGTGCTGTTTTTCTGCGCAAGTAGCCGAATTTAGAAATTCTAAAATTTTAAAATTTATACAAAATTCTACGATTTGGAATTTTGATAAAATTCCGTAACTACCAGCTTCCGCTAGCACCGCCTCCGCCGAAACTTCCGCCACCCCCACTGAAGCCGCCTCTGCTAAAACCTCCACTTCCTCCAAATCTACCAAAATCCCCGGATGAGCCGCCTCTCATGCGCGATGAGCGCGCGATTTCGCTTATGATGTCCGCGCTCGAGATTATATCCTCGTCACTTCTTCTGCGACGCGTCACGCGGCGGCTTAGTATCGCAAAAAGCAAGACTGCAAAAAGCACCATAAAGATCGCAAAGTCCTTGTTGCTCGGATCCTGCTGCGCGTTGGCGTTAAGCGGATCAAATTTTATATCGCCGCCTTCGATCGTGCTAATGATCGCCGAAATCCCGCTAATGACGCCGCTTTCGTAATCTCCCTGCCTAAAATAGGGCAGAATTTTATTGCTGATGATGCGCTTGGCGCGCATATCGGTTAACACGCCCTCTAGCCCGTATCCGACCTCGATACGCACTTTATGCTCGTGCGGAGCAACAAGCAGCAGTACGCCGTTGTCGCGCCCTTTTTGCCCTATACCAAGAGCACGCGCCTGCTCTACGCCGATTTCCTCGATAGAGTAATCTCCGAGCGATTTTAGGCTTACGAGTATGATCTGGTTTGAGGAATTTTTATCGAAAGTCGTTAAAATTTCATTCAGACTCTCTCTCGCGGCTGAGCGTAAAATACCAGCCTCATCGATTACAGCGGTGCCGTTTGGATGGGCTAGATACTCGCTAGGTGCGGCGACGCTTATTACAAATAGCGCCATCAGGGCAAAAGCAAATTTCCAAGCCACTCTCATCGCAGCTCCACCAAGGTCTCTTCTATCTCGTTATTTTCGCTATCTTTAGGCACTCGCATGGCTAGCTCGCACAGCGCGTCCATCGCCTTTAAAACGGCAGGCTCAAGACCTTGCGTGCTGGGGTTAAATTCTGTCGTGATACGTTCAAACTCAACCTTAGAGATAAACTCCGCCGCTTGCGCGCCGCAGATGATATGAGCGCAGCGCTCGCGGACGCAGACACAAAACATTATCACTTCTTTTACGCTGCCATAACGCTCGTAAAATTTTTGCATCGCAAACTCGCCAGAGAGCCGAAGTCTGCGAGATTTAGGTGTGATTAGAATTAAAAGCGCGGGACATTTAGCTAGCAGAGCTTTAATCGCAATGAAGCTGAGCGCTACGATCTGCAGTAGCTCAGCTTTGCTTATTTGCGGCACGAAGCACATAACGATGCCGATCACAAACGCCGTCACTGCCGCCGCGCTATAGCTAGCTTCGCAGTCCTCGCTTGCTTCGCGCGCGACCACGCAGACGATCTGCGCACCGCTTGCGGTTTCGGCTTTCGTGATTAGCTCGTGGATTCTTTGCTTGCACTGCTCGCTTAGCATTTGCCGCCTTTAGCATTATTTAAACGAAACGCTAGGGGCTTTTTGGCTTGAGCTATCAGCGCTAAAGCTAGGTTTAGCGCCGCCTAGTCCTACGATGCGCGCGATGATGTTCGTAGGAAAGGTTCTAATTAGCTTGTTGTATTCCTGTACCGAGGCGATGTAGTCCTTGCGCGCTACGGCGATGCGGTTTTCCGTGCCTTCGAGCTGATTTTGCAGGTCGGCGAAATTCTGATTTGCCTTAAGATCCGGGTAGCGCTCGACTACCAGCATCAAGCGCGATAGGGCCGAGCTAAGCTCGCCTTGAGCGCCGTTAAATTTCGCAAACGCCTCTGGATCTTGCGCTAAACTTTCTGCATTGATATTGACAGCGGTTGCCTTAGCGCGGGCATTTATGACGCCTTCTAAGGTATCTTTTTCATGGCTTGCGTAGCCTTTGACGGTTTCTACGAAATTTGGAATCAAATCGGCGCGGCGCTGATATTGATTTTGCACCTGGCTCCACGCAGCCTTAACTTCTTCATCTTTGCTTACGAGTTTATTGTAAACCGGCACTGCAAATATCGCAAACGCAATCGCCGCAATCACTAAGACGATTAGAGCTTTGATTAAGATATGAAGCCCTCCTTTTTGGCGCGGATACTCTCCTCCGCCAAAGCTCTCGCCTCGCGCAGATAAGCCTTTATCGTCGTAACTTATACGCTCGTTATTTTCTCCTTGCAGCTCTTTCATTGAAATCTCCTTGGGATGTTGGAATTTAATTTGACTAAAATTTCATATTCGATCGTGCCGAAGTGCTTCGCCCAGGCTCGCGCGTCATTCAGCACGCAAACTCGCTCGCCGCCGAATTCCGCACAGAAGCTATCCATCGACATTTTTCCGAGCATTTTTTGCCCGCTTGCAAGCGCTAGCTCGTCCTCGCCGTCGTAGCGAAATAGCCCGTCTGCGTAGCCCAGATCGTATGTGCCGATCCTCATATCGCGTGGCGCTTCAAATTTAGCGCCGTAGCCCACGCGTTCGCCTTTTTTCAGCACGCGCGAGCTGATCAGATCGGCATAGAGCTTTAGCACGGGGTGTAAATTTAGGCTCTCGTCAAATTGCGGATATCCAAATTGCGCCATACCCACGCGCACGTATTCGTTCTCAAAGTCCGCTCTGCGCTCGATAGCTGCGGAGTTGCTCGAATGAAATTTTAAATTTTCAAAGCCCGCGGCGGCGGCTTTTTGCCTCGCAAGGCGCTTAAATTCTATGAAATTTTGCCTCTGCGCGAAAAAATCTCCACTTAGCTCGTCGCTTGCGCGAAAGTGTGTGAAAAAGCCGTGAAGCTTAAATCCGCCCGCCTTGCATAGCCTAAGCGCCTCATCTAGCCCGCTCGCACCGATGCCGTTGCGGTGCATAGCGGTATCTGCAGCGATATAAATTTTAAGCCCTCGTTTAAGACGCGAGAAGTAGCTCATATCGTTGATTGCATAGCAAAACCGCTCGTCCTCGTCCCCACGCGGAATGTGTGAGAGCACTAAAATTTCATCAAATAAATCCGCAATCTGCGCAGCTTCCGCAGCACTTCGCGTTACGGCGCGTACGAAGCCTAGCTTTGCCGCTTCCTCGCAGCAAAGCCTACAGCCATGGCCGTATGAATTGTCCTTGGCTACCAAAAATACTCGCTCCGCTCCACCTACTTTGGCGGCGATTTGCGCTAGATTGTGCGCATAAGCGGCGCGATCTAAGATGATCTCAGACATCGAAGTCTAGCCCGTAAGTGCGGTATAAATATGGCAGCAGCTTGCGCGCGGCGTAGTCGTAGCCGTAAAATTTCGCATAAACTTCTTTCAGGCTAGCCGCACCTGCGCGCTCGAAATCAAATACGTCGGTATCCGCGATTTTTGGCACGCGCTCATCTAAGAATTTAAAAAATTCCGCTCTCGCAGCCAAAAGCTCTTTTATATTTTTCTCAACCTCTTGCTTTTCAGATTCGTTCATCTCTGGTCCTTTAAATTTTCTAGTTTACCTAAAAATACGCGCTGCATCTCGTCGCGAAACTCAGGGCTGCTGGCCTCGAAGCGAGTTACGATCACAGGCGTGGTGTTGCTTGCCCGTACGAGCGCCCAGCCGTTATCAAATCGCACTCTGATGCCGTCGATCTCGATAATATCGCGGATGGGTGGCAGCTCCGCGATACCTGCGTGGATTTGAGCTTTAAGAGTCTCGATGATCTTAAATTTTGCCTCCTCGCTCGTATTAAATTTAATCTCATCGGTGCTAAAAACCCGCGGCAGCTTGTCTAGCTCGGCGTCTAAATCATATCCTTTAGCTACGAGCTCAAGCACGCGCATCATCGCATATACGCCGTCATCAAAGCCGAAATATCGCTCCTTAAAATAAATATGCCCGCTAACCTCGGCGGCAAGATCGATACCAAGCTCCTTCATCGCCTTTTTGATGTTGCTGTGACCGGTCTTGCCCATAAAGCTTTTGCCGATCTTATCGATGGTGTCATACATCGCTTGAGAGCATTTGACCTCGCCTAGGATGCGCGGATGGTGCATATTTAAGGCAAGCAGGCAGGCTAGCTCGTCGCCTTTGATGTTGCGGCGCGGCGTAAGCACGGCGATCCTATCGGCATCTCCGTCAAAGCCGAAGCCTAGAGCCACGCCGTCGCGGCTCATCGCAGCTTTAAGATCCGCTAAATTTTTCTCCTCGCTGGGATCGGGGTGGTGGTTTGGGAAGTTGCCGTCCGGCTGTGGAAATAAAACTTTAGCGTTTAGCTCTAGCCTTCCTATGATTTTAGTAGCGGTAACGCCTGCAGCTCCGTTTGCGCAGTCAATGATAAAAGGCGCGGCAAAGCCCTTAAGCGCTGCAAATTCCTTCTCAAAATATGCTAGATACTCGCTTAAAATGTCGTATCTCTCGGCGCTTGCGTTAGTTGGAATTTCAAAATTTGAACCGATCAGCTCTCGCACCTGCGCGCCGAGGCGCTTCAAATCCTTGCCGAAGAAGCTATCCGTGCCGATCGTGATCTTAAAGCCGTTGTAATTTTTGGGATTGTGCGAGCCTGTGATCATTACGTTTGCGTCAAATTTATGCGTAAATACGCTAAAATAGCCCACCGGCGTCGGTAGCAAGCCGATATTATAAATCCGCAACCCGGCGAAATTTAGCCCGCTTACGAAATAGCCGAAAAGCTCATCCGCGCTAAGACGGGCGTCGTATCCCACGCTAACGCGCTCAAGCCCTAAATTTGCGATATGTTTGCCAAGAGCGAAGCCGATCGCTTTTACGCTGCGCTCGTTTAGCTCCTCGCCCACGATGCCGCGAATATCGTATTCTCTAAAGATATCTTCGATCATAAAATTCCTTTAAATTTAAATCGCGGTATTTTATAAAAACTTGCTTAATATTTATATTATAAATGATAAAATCGCCGCTAAAATTCCAAAGGATGATTATGAAAAAATTTATTCTAGCAGCGATTTTAGCGGCTTTTGCTTTTGCGGGCGATTACGAGCTCGTAGGTAGCGTAAATACTTCGTTTAGAATTTTTGGCAAAGACGATCGCATCGAAGTTATCGCAGTTAAAGATCCTAAGATCGACGGCGTGACCTGCTACGTCTCTTACGCCAAAAAAGGTGGTGCCAAAGAGATCATCGGCGTGGAGGAGGACCGCTCCGAAGCCTCTGTGTCGTGCGTGCAGACAGCGCCTAAAATCATCATCAAAGAGGAGTTGAAAAAAGAGGATATTTTTGAAAAACGCAGCTCGTTGATCTTCAAAAAGACCCATGTAGTTAGGCTTTACGATGCGGTGCAGAGCTCGCTAATCTATTTGGTTTATTCAGACAAAGTGATTGACGGCTCGCCCAATAACTCGATCTCGGCGATCCCGTGCCACCAAGCCGTGGGCGACGTGTGCGAGCTCGCATATACCCAAGGCAAAAAATAATAATAAGGAATTCCGCAAAGATAAAATTTTATCGCAGCGGAATTCTAAATTAGAAATTACGCTATGAGATGGCGCATGAAATTTACATAGAATTTCGCCAAATTCTGCAGCATTTTACAAAATTTATCCGCGCCGTTAAATTCCTGCGCGAATGCCTAAGATGAGAATTTTACCGCTTTATCAGAGCATCTTAACGCATATTCGCGCTACGCTAGCAGGCGTGCGCTTGCAAGCCGTAAAATGAAAAATTAAGCAATTTTTGCTAAAATCTCGCGATTTTGAAAACCCTCGTAAATCTAAAGGAAATCAATGAAGACATTTTTTAGTATGGAGTGCGCGTCAGTGATGCTACTGATTTTGGCGCTAGCCTGTGCGATCGCCACTTTCGTAGAGACCGCTTACGGCACGGAAGTAGCTTGGGCGATGGTTTATTCTACTGCGTGGTTTGGCGCGCTGATGGTGCTTTTGGGAGTAAATTTAACCTACAATATCTATCGTTACCGCATGATTAAACTTCGCACGTTGCCTGCGCTAATCTTTCACGTAAGCTTTTTGTTTATGCTTGCTGGAGCGATTTTGACGAGATATTTCGGCTTTGAGGGCAATATCCATATAAGAGAGGGCGGCGAGAGCTCGATCGTAACGACTAAAGACGAGGTCGTTCAGCTTCTTACTTTAGGCAGTGACGGCGAGTTTATATCTGCTGACGAGAGCAAATTTTTAAACGGCGCAGGACGGATGAACTTCGATCTCAATCTAGACGTAGAGGGCAGGATCGCAAATTTAAAATTTAAAGAGCTCGTAGAACACGGCGAGCTAAAATGGGTGCAAGATCCGACCGGACAGGCTCCTGCGCGCGTGGAACTATTATTTTCAAACAATGTTGGCAGCCAAAATGTCTCCTTGCAATCAGGCGAAAGCATGGATATAGGCGAGCTTAGTATTACTTTTAATGCAGAGCCTAAAAGTAAGAATTTCATCTATATAAAATCCAAAGACGGCAAATTCTATCTAAACTCAAGTCTTGATATAAACGCCACTAAAATGGCTGATATGAGCACTGCGCCGCTTAAGAAAAACGAGGATAATCCGCTAGGCAATCTTTTGCTTTACAGCTTCGACGGAATAAATTTCGCCCCCGTTAGCCTGCTTAGCTCTGCGGTCGAGAAATTCGTCCCGGTCGATGCGAATTTACCGGGTGAGCCCGGCGTAGTAGCTACACTAAGCTTTGCGGGGCAGAGTCGCGAAATCTACGTGCCTAGGGATTTGCATGGCGCTAGCTACAAGGTGGGAGATAAGAATTTCATCGTAGCCTTGGCGCCAAAGATGCTTCATCTGCCTTTTAAAATCGCGCTTCGCGACTTTGTGATGGATCGCTATCCGGGTACCAATTCGCCCTCCGGATATAAAAGCGAAATCACGCTAAAAGACGGCAATTCGAGCTTTGATTATGATATTTTTATGAATCACGTGCTCGATTACGGCGGATACCGATTTTTCCAAAGCTCATACGACACGGATGAGCGTGGTACGGTGTTTTCGCTCAATAAAGACCCTGGCAAGATCCCGACCTACGTCGGATACTTTCTGCTATGCGTAGGGATGTTTTTTAACTTTTTCAACCGAGGCTCGCGCTTTTTCAAGCTCTCGCGCTTAATCAGCGAAAATACGCATCTTGCTAGAGAAAAAGATGTAAATTCTAAAAATTCTGCGTCTAGCTCGGTGCCCGTAAGCTCCGCAGAAAGCTCCATATCAAAACGCACCAAAAAATCGCGACGCGGTACCAAAGGCGCAGCATTAGCATTAGTAGGCGCATTGGCTTTGAGCTTGGCTGCATTGTATCCTAGCGCAGCAAATGCCGAACAAAACTCCACTACTCAAAATTCTAGTTCCGTCTCAAACGCAGCTACACAAAATTCCGCGCCGCAAAGCTCGGCTGGCGTGCAAGATCCCGCTTCGCAAAATTCCGTGCAAAATTCCGCGCCGAATTCCGCCGCCGAAAATTCCAAGCAGAGCTCCGCTTCGCAAGAATCTGCAGCCGAGCAAGACTCCGTCCCGCCGCATAATTTTTCTACTATGGAAGGCGAGCTAGCCGTGCCGAAATTTGATCCTAAATTTAGTGAGGATTTAGCAAGCCTCGTAATTCAGGGATTTGATGGGCGAATGGAGCCTTTTGATACCGTTTCTAGGGAGCTTTTAAATAAAATTTACCGCGCCGACAACTACAAGGCGCCAAATGGCGAAATTTTAAACCACAACGCCGCCGCGCTTTCGTTTATGCTAAATCAAAGCTACTGGAGGCGTGCGCCGATTATCAAGGTTAGCGAGCCGGAGCTTAAGAAAATTCTAGGTATGGACGAGAAGCAAAGCCACGCCAGCATGATGGATTTTTTTGAATTTAAAGGCGGCGAGAGCTACTACAAGCTCGATAAAATGGTCGAGGAGATCAACCGAAAGCCTTTGGGCAATCGCGGTGTGCTAGATAAAGAGATCATCAAGGTAAATGAGCGCGTAAACGTCTTTTACTCGGCGTTTATGGGGGATTATTTTAGAATTATTCCGGTTAAGAACGCTAAAAATAACGAGTGGCTTTCGCCGCTATATCTAGGCGATGCGCTGGATCAAAACGAATCAACTGAAGTTAAAAAGATGATGGGAATATTCGTTTCGTCCGTGGTCTATGCCCAAGAAAGCGGGGATTGGAGCGGCGCGGAAAAGATGCTAAGCTACGTCAAAAAATACCAGGCACAAAACGGCGCAAATTTAATGCCTAGTGAGAGCGCAATAAAATATGAAATTTTATTTAATAAGGCTAAAATTTTTTCTCGCCTCTTTCCGATCTACACTATCTCGGGATTTTTGCTTCTGATCTTTATCTTTTTGCGAATGATGAAGCCCGCTCTTCGCTTAGGCGGCGCGTTTAAGCTAGTTTATGTCGTAAATATCGTCGCTTTTATCGCGCATACTGCAGGTCTTGCGCTACGCGGCTACGTCTCGGGGCACGCGCCGTGGAGCAACTCCTACGAATCGCTCATCTACATCGCGTGGGCACTGTCGCTAAGCGGAATATTTTTCTCGCGCAAATCCGCCATTTCGCTGGCGCTTACCTCGATAATGGCGGGCATAACGCTGATGGTGGCGCATCTTAGCGACATCGATCCACAAATCACCAATCTCCAGCCGGTTCTAAAATCTCACTGGCTTACGATCCACGTCTCGGTAATCACAGCAAGCTACGGATTTTTGGGGCTTTGCATGCTGCTTGGAATTTTTACCCTCGCGATGTTTTTATTCGACAAGAAAAACCCGGAGATCGCTCGCAATATCACGGAGGCTACGCATATCAACGAAATGTCGATGATCCTAGGGCTTTGCTTGCTGACGGTCGGCAACTTCCTAGGCGGCGTGTGGGCGAACGAAAGCTGGGGGCGTTACTGGGGCTGGGATCCGAAGGAGACCTGGGCGCTCATTACGATTTTCATCTACGCGGTAGTCGTGCATTTTAGGTTTATGCGCAAGCTCAACAATCAATTCGCTTTTGCCGTAGCCTCAATGTTTGCGTATTTTAGCGTCATAATGACCTATTTTGGTGTAAATTTCTACCTAAGCGGCATGCACTCTTATGCTAGTGGCGAGCGCATTCCGGTGCCTGGCTGGGCGTATGTGATGGTTGCTTCGATGGTGGCACTTGCGATCGCGGCGTATTTCCGCTCGGGCAAATCGGCTAGGCTTTAGATAGGTGGGGCCCAAATTTCAGAATAATAATTTTGAAATTTCGCCCTGATTTCGCAGCTTGCTGAAGCTTTAAGGATTTATGAAATTTATCTTTAAATTTTGGCTAGGCTTTAGGATCCCGTAGAATTTTATAGAATTTTATGGCTCACGATTGCGCTAAATTTTAAAATTTTGCATCGCGACAGAATTTTTTGATGCTTGAAATTTTAAGACGTCGTAAAATTTTAATGATTTGGAATTTGCACCGCTATGGGATTTTAATGTTTTAAATTTTACTTCTAGCGGAATTTTTTCATGCGACAGAAGTGCGACGAATTCTAGAATTTTAAAATTTCAGCTAGCGCGCTAGTGCAAAATTCGCCCCGCCGCTGCCATAGCCGAGCAGTGAAATTTTAAGATTTGATTTTATAAATTCTATGCTCATCTTTAAATTTAAAATTTAAAATCTCGCGCTTTATGAAATTTTATTTATGGAGTCGAAATTTTAAAATTTTGCATGTCCTTGCCATAGCGAATTTCGCATGATAAAATTTTTAAAATTTTAAATTCCGCGCCATGATAGAATATAATAGAATTTGAATTTATAAAATTTTAAACCGCTAAAACGCCTTGCTAGGCATTAAAATTATCTTAAAATATAATTTAGCTTGCAAGGTTAAGCTAAATTTCTGCTTATAATCATATTGATTTAATCTTTATTTGGCTAAAATTGACGCTTGTCAATTTCTTAATTTGAAAGGATAAAGATGTCTGATCTAAAACAAGATAGACGAGGCTTTATCGGGCTTACTTTCGGCGCAGTTGCCGCTGTGGGTGGTGTTTTTGCGCTAGTGGGGATGAAGAAATCGTGGGATCCGCTACCTAGCGTGCGCGCTGCCGGCGTCACTACGGTAGATCTAAGTCCGATCAAAGAGGGCGAGCTGTATCAAACACAGTGGCGCAAAAAGCCGATTTTCGTGCTTAAAAAGACTGCCGATATGCCTAAAAACGATGCCCGCGATGTCGTCGTAGGGGATGCTAGATATACGCTTTGCATCGGCCTTTGCACCCATTTAGGCTGTATTCCTAGCTACAAGCCATCGACGCAACAATTCATCTGTGCATGTCACGGCGGGATTTTCGATGCTAACGGCGTAAACGTATTCGGTCCGCCGCCGCGTCCTATGGATATACCGCCCTTTAAAATCGACGGAACGAAACTCGTTTTAGGCGAAGAGGGCCCCGAATACCAAGCCCTAAAGCAGAAAGCATAGGAGGCGCAGATGGCACATATCAGAAAGGCTACGGGAGTTTGGGATTGGTTCGACCAAAGGCTCGCCGTAACGAAATTTTTCAAGGTGATGGTAAGCGAGTATTGGATTCCTAAAAATATCAGCTTCCTTTGGGCGATGGGCGTTATTTTGATGACGCTATTTATAGTTTTATTCGTAAGCGGTTTGATGCTCGTGATGTATTATAAGCCAGATGTCAATTTAGCATTCGATAGCGTAAATTTCACGATTATGAAGGAGGTCGAATACGGCTGGCTATGGCGTCATATCCACGCAGTATCGGCATCGGTCGTATTTTTGATATTATACATTCATACTTTAGTAGCTATTTATTACCGCTCGTATAAGCAAGGGCGAGAGATGATTTGGGTAAGCGGAATGCTACTTTTCATCATCTTTTCGGCTGAGGCTTTCAGTGGCTATATGCTTCCGTGGGGGCAGATGAGCTACTGGGCGGCGATGGTTATTACAAATTTGTTCGGCGGAATTCCAGTAGTGGGCGATGCAATAGTCGAATGGATTCGCGGCGATTATGCTGTTAGTGATCCAACACTAACGCGATTTTTTATGCTTCACGTCTGCTTACTGCCTCTCGTGGTGGTTGCGGTGCTGGCAGTGCATTTTTATTCGCTTAGATTTCCGCATGTAAATAACCTAGACGGCGAGGAGATTGACTTTGAGCTCGAGGGCGAGAAGTATCTGCAGGGCAAAACTAGCGAAAGCAAGGTAATTCCGTTTTGGCCGGGCTTTTTGGCGAAGGATTTTTTCTATGTCAGTATCTTTATGATATTTTTCTTTTATTTGGTCGGCTTTCACTTCGATTTTGCGATGGATCCGATAAATTTCGAGCCGGCAAACAGCCTCAAAACCCCGACGCATATCTATCCGGAGTGGTACTTCCTTTGGGAGTATGAAATTTTGCGCGGATTTTACTTTGATGTAGGACCGCTTAAGGCCGCCGACATCGGACTTATCGCCTTTGCCTTCGCTGGAGTTTCGCTGTTTTTTATCCCGTTATTTGATCGCAGCAGCGTAGTGGCGCCCGCACACAAAAACAAGGCATTTTTCATTTGGTTCTGGGTCTTAGTGATCGACATGATCCTGCTTAGCCTTTTTGGCAAGCTCCCTGCAGACGGCGCGGAGCTTGGTATCGAAAATAAATACTGGGGCTTTGCTTTATCAATCATCTATATCGGATTGCTCGTCGTAGTGCTTCCGTTAATTACAATCGCAGAAAGAAAGAGGGTCTAGTCATGAAAGAGATAAGAACCCTAATCTTGGTACTTTTTTGTGTGGGAATTTTATACTGGTTTATCGAGCCTTATGCTCATACTAAGCTCAGTCCGCACACCGATCCGGTAAATTACGATTTTGCAGCAGGCGATACGGCTTTGGCCGCGCATAACGTAGCCGCAGCAGAAAGCGCTTTGGCCGCAGCAGAAAAGGGCGGAGATGAGACGATGATAAAAAATTCTAAAAAAGCCCTAGCCAGTGCGAAAGAGCAACAAGATAAAACGGTGCTTTTTTGGGATGAGATAAATAAAATCGATCTTAGCAAAGGCGATGCCGTACGCGGCGCTGAAACCTTTACAAATGCAGGCTGCACCGCATGTCATGGAGTAAAAAGTGCAAATATCCCCGCTCCTATGGACGCGGCAAGCGCTAGTGCCGCATACGGCGTCAATCCTCCGGATCTTAGCAGTGCAGGCTATCTATACACCGATAAATTCTTAGCTGCGCTCATCAAAGATCCGATCATGGCTCTTAAGCTAGATCAGAAATTTGGCGACGAAAAACCTTTTCCGATGCCTGGATTTTTCGGTGCAGGCGGTGATCTAAATCAAGAGATCGCCGATATCGTAGCCTATCTAAAATCGCTCGCTCCTAGCGAGGATAAGCTAATCGCCTCTGAGGCTGCTGCTAGCGATATCAAGCAAGGCACTGAACTAAATGAAGCGCAGAAAAAATTCCTTTTAAGCAAGGCAGTTTTTGAGGATGCTTGTTTAAGATGTCACGACGTCAAATATGATAAGCTCTTTGCATCCAGCGATAAGGCTAGCTTGGCTGCATATATGGGCTCGACGCCTCCTGATCTTTCGATGATGATCCGTTCTAAGGGCGCCAACTATCTGCACGAGTTTATCAATGATACGCAAAAGAAGCTTCCAGGCACTTCGATGCCGCGCGTAGGCTTGAACGAAAACGCTGAAGCCAAGGTCGTGGAGTATCTAGCTGACGTAGGCGATAGCAAAAAAGCCGAGCGTGAAGCTACGACCATAAATATTATGATCTATTTCTTGATACTTTCTGTTTTTGCAGGTCTTTGGAAAAGTAAAATTTGGTCGAAACTTCATTAAAATTTTAGCAGTCGGAGCAAAATCCGACTGCCTTTTAAAATTCCGCCATATCCTAAATTCTATTAAATTCTATCTATCAAAAAGCTCTTGCAATTGAGAATTTAGCCGCTTTCGTTCTTTATGATAACCGCTTTTTTTATTACTTTTTAAGATTTTTCTACATATAATTGCCGCTCGATTTTGAAATTTAATGTATGAATTTAACTCAAGAAGGTTCAGATGAAATTTTTTAAATTTGCGGTTTTAGCTCTAATTTTTCCGCTTGCTATGCTTTTTGCGGATACGGATTATCGCGCGGAAGCAGCGACGATAAAAGAGAAATTCGCTCAAGCGATCAAGCTTTATGTCGATGGTAATAATTCTGAGGCTAGAAAGATAACTCAAGAGGCGTATTTTGGGCATTTTGAAAATCTAGAAGCTGGTATCCGCATAAATTTAGGACAGAAAAAATCCTACGATATGGAGAAGCAATTCGGCGATATCCGTAAAGCGATCAAAGCCGAAAAGCCCCTAAATGAGATCCAAGCGATGATCGATAATCTAAATCGCGAGATTGACGAGGTTCTGCCTGCGATCGAATCTGGTCATCGTCTCGTAGCCGAGTATCAAGACGGAGGCGACGGCAGCACTTCTGCGCCAGCCTCAGGCGGGAATTCCGCAGCATCCGGTACAACTTCGCCTTGGATGAGCGTCTATACGGAATTTAAAACTGAGCTGGATAACGCTAAAGCTGCGTTTGATAAAAAAGACACTGCTGCGCTAAAAGCTGCGCTAAATCGCGCAAAATTTGATATCTACCGCAACGAACGTCTAGAAGAGGCGGTACGAAAATATGTCTCGTCTCAAACCGATCAATCAATCCAGCAGATCATCGGAAATCTCTTGCGCGAGGATGCGGATACGGACAAATCAAAATTTGACGAGGCGATAAACGCCCTAGATAATCTAGCATTAAAAGCCGTAAATGATTTGCCGCAAGAAAGCTACTCCATAGCGCCGCAGACTGCGTTAGCACAAAGTGATACTAGTGAGGATGAGGGCAAGGATTTTACGCCGATTGTACAAAATATCAAAGACAAAATGGCTAAGGTTTTGCAGCTTTACGAGAGCGGCAAGGTTGATGACGCGATTGACGAAAGTGGCAATATCTACTTTGATGAATACGAAGAGAGCGGCATGGAAAATATCGTCGGTGCCAAAGACACACAGCTCAAGCTAGACACCGAAGCAAGCTTTAATAAAATTTCAGCTCTTATGCGCGCGGGCGCTTCCAAAGAGCAGATCGTAGTGGCGCAAAATAAGCTATTTGATCAGCTTACCCAAAGCCTAGAGCTAACGAAGAAATCAAGCAACTGGGATCTATTTTTATACGCGTTTATCATCATCTTGCGTGAAGGATTTGAAGCGCTCATCATCGTAGCTGCAGTCATCGCTCTACTTATAAAATCCGGCAACTCAAAGCACCTAAATATCGTTTACAGCGCTCTTGGCGTCGCGGTTGTGCTAAGTATCGCTACGGCTTACGGGCTGAATTATATCTTTGGTAGCGAAAATGCAGGGCAAACGCGCGAAGTGATGGAGGGCGCGGTGATGTTAATCGCCGTAGTTCTGCTATTTTATGTGGGCTTTTGGCTTCTTTCGAATGCAAGCTCCAAAAAGTGGAGCGCCTATATCCAAGGTCAAATTTCAAACAGCCTAAGTTCTGGCGATAGCAAGATGCTTTGGTGGACGGTATTTTTGGCGGTTTATCGTGAGGGCGCAGAGACGGTGCTATTTTATCTGGCACTACTTTTCGATGCTAAAAGTCCGGCAGCTACCAGCATGGTAGCAGCGGGCTTTGTAGCGGGTCTGGCGGCTCTTATTATAGTTTATATCGTTATCAAAAAATTCTCGCTTAAAATCGCTATCAAGCCATTTTTCATCGCTACATCGGTCATCATATTTTATATGTCCGTCGTATTTGTGGGCAAGGGCGTGATGGAGCTAGTCGAGGGCAAGGTATTCGTGCCTACGGTAATAGACGGGCTTCCAACGATTACGTGGATCGGATTTTATCCTTACGTCCAGAGCCTCGTGCCGCAAGCAGTGATGATCGTGCTTCTAGTCGTAGGAATTTTAATCTTAAAAAATAAGCAAAAAAACAAATCTCAATAAGGAGAGAAAAGATGAAAAAGATTTTTTCAGGTATGTTGGCACTAAGCCTAGCCTCTGTTATAGCAATGGCGGGAGAGCATCCGATCGGCGAGCCGATTGAGCAAAATGGAATGGAGATCGCTGCTGTGTATCTTCAGCCTATCGATATGGAGCCTAAAGGCATCGATCTAGCTCCTAGCAAGGCGGACATCCACCTTGAGGCGGATATCCACGCTATCAAAGGCAACGCAAATGGATTTGGCGAGGGCGAATGGATCCCTTATCTAAAAATAGCTTACGTGCTTAAAAACCTAGATACCGGCAAGATTCAAAAGGGAAATTTCATGCCGATGGTAGCTAGCGACGGCCCTCACTACGGCGCCAATATCAAGATGGTAAACGGTGTAGGCAACTACGAGCTAACCTATAACATCGAAAATCCAAGCGCCAACGGATTTGGTCGCCACGCAGACAAAGCGACCGGCGTAGGCAAATGGTGGGAGCCGTTCTCGGTTAAATACACCTTCCAATACACAGGCGCTCCTAAAGAGTAAATCATAGATGGCTCCGCCGAGTCTGTTTTCGGCGGAGTCCTAGCGGTATCGGGTTTAGCCGCACACTTTAAATTTAAGGCGGTTAAATTTAGCCCGTTTAAATTTAACCGCTACGCCGCAGCTAAAGCGCGTCGTTTTTGCTTTAATGCGTTTAAGCTTACGAATCTTTTTAGCTGCGGCAAGATTTTAAAATTTCAAGAGAATTAAAATTTTAAAATTTAGCGCGCTGCAAGGACGAGACAAAACCAAAACAAAAGCGAGGCGAAATTTCTCTTTGCGGGTGGCTCTTGCCGTTGCGAACTTTTTTGCGAGTGGATTTAAAATTTTAAAATTTACAAAATGGCGTAGGTTTTAAAATTTTAAAATTTAAGCGATTATAGGCGATTTACGCGCATTAGGCTCGATGAGGATTTTTAATGACGATATTTTTTTATCACGTTAGCTTGGCTCTATTTCCGCTCGCGTTTTTAAGCGCGTATCTGGGCGGCAGGCGCTTTATCAGCGCATCGTTTTTGCCCGCGCTTTTAGGAGCTGCATTCGGGGCGCTGTGCTTTAGCGCATTTGCGCGCTCGGCAAACGCCGATACGGGCAAGATCGTATTTGATGCGCTCGCACTTTTAGCGCTGCTCGCGCTGCTGTTTGCGTTTAAGTTTAAGCGATTCTATCTTACCGCTATAGTTATTTTTGCTCTTGGTTGCGCGTATGGATTTGAATACCGCTTCATAGGGATGAATTTTAAAATTTTCTCCGGCGAGCTATTGGACAGCTTCAGCCTAACCAACCTCTTCATGGCGGTTTTAGGTGCGCTGGCGCTAATTTTATTCTATTTTATTTATCGCTCAGCTCTAGCGCGCGCAAGCAGAGGCGCAAAGCTAGCGTCATTCGTCATCGTGTGGGCGTTTGCCTTTATCGCTAAAATCGGCTTTTTAGGCCTTGATCTGCGCCAGGCAGACGCGCCCAAAGCACTAGCTGCGAAGGGTTTTGAAGGGCTTTCAAACGCGATCGGCTCGTCCGAGTTTCTAAGCGTCATCGCTAAAATCATCCACTACAATAACTCCTATCTGACGCTAGCTCTTTGCCTTATAGCCGCGCTAATTGCGCTACTTACGGCATTTCGTGCGCCAAGTCGAGTGCCTCGCGAAGCGGACATTATAAAATTTAGAGAAGTTAAAGCGGGCAGATTTGCCATTTTTAGAGATTTTAGCCTGATCTTATCGCTTGGGATTTTAATCAGCTTTTTGGGGCTTTATTATATCTTGGTCGCCTCAAAACCGCCTACGATCGATGAACCTAAGATCATCGAGCCGCAAGGCGCGGAATTCATAATCGATGCAAACATCGTAAAAGATGGCAAGCTGCACCGCTTTGCCTACGTTACCGACGACGGGCATAAGGTTAGATTTTTTCTACTAAACCGCTTCACGGACAAATTTGCCCCGGTCGCGGTTTTTGACGCGTGCTCGATCTGCGGCGATATGGGCTATATCAAAAAAGGCGACGAGCTCATCTGCATCGCTTGCAACGTGCGTATATTTTTGCCGAGCGTCGGCAAGCTGGGCGGCTGCAACCCGATCCCGCTGGATTATAAGCTAGAGGGGCAAAATATCGTCATCGCGCTTAAGACGATCGAAGATGGCGCGTCCTATTTCTCGGAGATTGTGGATAAAAAGGTGATCGATCCGGTCAGTAGAAAAGAAATTTTAAACACCTCTAAATTTAGCTATCTTTACTACGGACGCACCTACTTTTTCGAAAGCGAAGCGAATGCAAACGCCTTCACCGCGCACCCCGAGCGCTATGTAGATGAAAACGGCACGCTAAAGGAGCTTAAATAATGTTTTTACGCATCATCAAATCATCCATTTTAAACTCCAGGGATAGCAAAATTCTAGCGTTTTTGACGATATTTTTATCGGTTTCGCTGATCGCTTGCATGCTAAATATCACGCTAAAAATTGGCGATCAGGTCGCTAAGGAGCTACGTAGCTACGGCTCAAATATTGTAGTGCTACCGCGCTCGCAAAGCCTAAGCATCGAGATCGGCGGGCGCGAATACTCTCCGCTTAAGAATGACGATTTCTTAAAAGAGAGCGAGCTGCATAAGATCAAAGAAATTTTTTGGCGCAATAATATCACCGCCTTTGCGCCTTTTTTAACTACCCGCGCGGGAGATTACGACGTCGTGGGAACCTACTTTGAAAAGGACGTGGGCGTTAGCGACGAGCCTGATTTCAGATCGGGCGTGCGCTCGCTCTATCCATTTTGGAGCGTAGAGGGGCAGTGGGTAAAAGACGGCGTCGAGAATGAGGTGCTCGCAGGCGACGGGCTTGGGCTAAAGGTCGGCGATACGGTTAAGCTTGGAGATTATGAGGTTAAAGTCGTAGGGATTTTGCACGGCGCGGAGGATGAAGCCAAAAAGCTGATCGCAAATTTATCGCTGGTACAAAAGCTAACGCACAAAGAGGGTCTCATCGCTAAGGCAGAAGTCAGCGCCATGACGATCCCCGAAGACGATCTATCCGTAAAGGCAAGAAGGAGCCTTGATAATCTAGACGCCACAGAATACGACACATGGTATTGCTCGGCATACGTTAGCTCCATCGCATATCAGATCACCGAGGAGTATCCAAACGCGACCGCTAAGGCGGTGCTTAGCGTCAGCGAAGCTCAAAGCGGCATCACGAAAAAAATTCAAAATTTAATGGGCGTCGTAAGCATTCTGTCGCTGCTAATTTCAAGCATCTGCATCACGAGCCTGCTAAGCAGCGAGATTTACAAGCGCAAAAAGGAGATCGGCTTGCTTAAGGCGCTGGGAGCAAGCAACTTTATGATCTATATCCAGTTCGCCGCTGAAATTTTTGTCATCTGCGTAGCAAGCTCACTCGTGGGCGCAGTCGTGGGCTACGCACTTAGCTGGGCGATCGCGTATCAAATTTTTGGCTCCTTTATCGGCGTCTCACTTATGGTCTTTCCGCTTAGCATCGTCTTTGGACTTCTTATTTGCATTATCGGCTCGATCTTACCGCTACGCGGAGTGATCAAGCTATTGCCTGCGGAGGTGCTTTATGGTAGGAAATAACGGAGCGTTTTTCAGAGGCGCGATCTTTAAAAGTATCATCAACAGCGGCATCCGCAGCTTCGTAATTTTCGTCGCGATCATGCTAGGCAGCGCGGTTTGCGCGGCGTTCGTAAATATCTACGCCGACATCGATAAAAAGGTCGCCAGCGAGTTAAACAGCTACGGCGCAAATTTAATCGTAAGCCCCGCAAATTTAGAAAATTCTCATATGGATGAAGCGGCGCTCGATGCGAAATTTGCCAAAATTCCAGCTCTAAAAAGCGCGAATAAATACCTTTTCGGCAGCGCAAATTTAGGCGTAAACTCAGGCATCATCATGGGCGTAAATTTCTCCTCCCTGCGCGATACTATGCCGTTTTTGGATCTTAAAGAGGGCTCGTTTATCGGCGTGGATTTCGACGATAAAAACGCTCTCATCGGACAAGATCTCGCTAAACTTTTGGGCGCGAAGCTCGGCGATAGTATCGAGATCACGCCGATCGGCTCAAACGAAACGAGCAAGGTTAAGATAAAAGGCATCGTCTATGACGGGCAGAAAGAGGACGGCATGTTGCTAATCTCGCTGCCGCTGGCGCAAAAAATTTTAAATCAGCCTGCGCAGGTAAACTACGCCGAAGCGATCGTAAGCGGCGATTTTAAGCAGCTTAGCGAAATTTCAAAAAGCCTGAGCGATGCGCAGATGAGCTTCGCGCCGATCGGCAAGGTATCCAAGACCCAAGGCATCATCTTAAATAAAATCAAGCTTTTGATGCTTCTTATCGGCATTACGATCCTTCTGATCACCTCGGTCTGCATCAACACGAGCCTTAGCTCGATCCTGCTTTCGCGGATCAAAGAGTTCGCGCTCATCCGCGCAATCGGCGCGAGCAAGCAAAATTTGCTCCACCTGATCCTGAGCGAAATTTTAACCGTCTGCGTCGCAGGCTCGCTAGTGGGGGTATTCGTGGGATACCTGCTCGCGATCTTGCTCGGGCATCTGATATTTTCAAGCAGCGTGGATTTTAGGCTGATTAGCCTCTTTGCGGCGGTCGCGCTGAGCCTGATTTTTGCGCTCGCGGCAAGCTACTATCCGATCAAAAAGGCGCTGAATCCGAATTTAGCGAATCTATTAAGGGAATGACATGGAAATTTTAAAATTTGAAGGCATCTGCAAATACTTCGGCGAGGTCAAGGCACTCGATAATATCAGCTTCGACGTTTTAAGCGGCGAGTGGGTCAGCATAATGGGTCCAAGCGGCAGCGGCAAGAGTACGCTAGTAAATATCTTAAGCCTGATGGACACCCCCACCGCGGGCAGATATATCCTGGGCGGAGCCGACGCGAGCGCGCTAAATGACGAGCAAATTTTAGAATTTCGCCGCAAAAAGATCGGTCTCGTGTTTCAGCAGTTTCACCTAATTCCTTACCTAACGGCCGTCGAAAACGTTATGTTAAATCAATACTACCACAGCTGCGTGGACGAGGACAGCGCCAAGGCAGCACTTGAGAAAGTGGGGCTCGGGCACCGCATTACGCACCGCCCTAGCGAGCTTAGCGGCGGCGAGCAGCAGCGCGTCTGCATCGCTCGCGCACTCATCAATGACCCCGACATCATCATCGCCGACGAGCCTACGGGCAACCTCGACGAGGCCAACGAGCGCGTGGTTTTGCAGCTCTTTCAGACGCTTCGTAGCGAGGGCAAGACGCTGCTTTTGGTCACGCACAACGAAGAGCTCGGCAAATTTGCCGACAAAGTGGTGCGCCTAAGGCACGGCAAGCTCGATCGAATAGAGCTTTTGGATCAAAGCACGATGAAGCACAATCTCGGCTCGCAAGATAAAATTTCAGATCGCGATCCAAACAAAAGCGCTTCGCAAAGCTCTAGCGTCGAAAATTTAAAAGCGAAGAACGGCGATAAAAATTCGAGCACGAATGAGAAAAATTCCGCTTCGCAAAATTTAGGTGGCGAAGATCAGAGTGCCGAAAATTCTAACGGCGAAAATCAAGGTGCCAAAAATTCGGGTGCGTAAAATTTAGCTCGCATGATGAAAAATAAAGCTGCGTCAAAATTTAAAAATTTTACCGCCCGCTCGCGCTATTTTTGGATCCGCACAAAGCTCGCGCGAGCAGGCGCGGCTCTTTGCTGCGCATGTCCCGCCAAAGCCGTTTGCCTAGAAAGATCAAGCGCCGATGCAAAGTCTAGCGGAGTGGGTAAAAATTTAAAAAGTCTAAATTTTAAAAGCCGAAACGCCACGGGCGCAAATTACGGCGCGAGTCGCGACATGTGCCTCAACATAGATCGAGATATAATTTTCAACGCATACCACGATATAAATTCCGGCAGAGATCGCGCCGTAAATTTTAAAATTTCAAACGCAAATTTAAAGGCCGATTTAGCGCACCAGAAGGCGGGTTTTAGATGATAAAATTTTTAAATTTAAAAGTTGCCGCCGCTGTGCTCGCGCTGCTGCTCGCAGGCTGCGACGGGCAGAAGCACCATCTAAGCAGCGACGGCACCTCGCTTGCCTCCAAGTTCGACCCTTCCGAGCACACGCTAAAGATCGAGGGCAACGACAAGCCGCTCGTGCTGTTTTTCTATACTAGCGGCTGCGGTGCGTGCAAAGCCCAAGTGCCCGCACTAAACGAGCTGCAAGCTAGCGGCGACGCGCTGATTATCGGCATTTTAGGCGACGGTAAAGGTCTGGAAGCCGATGCCGCGGTCGCTCGCGAAAAGGGGATAAAATTCCCAAGCGTCAGCGGCGCAAACTCCGTAAAATACTTTGAAACCATCGTAGGCGGCATTTTCGGCACCCCCACGTCGGTGATCTACGATAAAAATGGCAAAGCGGTCAAAAAACTCATCGGCCTCTACCCCAAATCCGCCTTCGAAACGCAGCTCAAGCTTATAAATTAACGAGCAGAATTTGATGCAGCTAGCTTTTGCGGCGGCGGATTGCAAATACCCACTAAAATAATATTTCGAGTTTAAAATTCCTTTCAACTTGCAGATGCCTTTGCGTTTAAATTTTAAAATTTAGACGCGTAGTGGATTTAAGTATTCGCCGAGTTTTGCTAAAATTAGCTTTGTCATTAAGCTGCTTAAAGGGCTAAAAAGCGGCGATATCAAAATAGAAAGGAGATGCCAATGAGTAAAAAACTTTTTGCTTTAGGCGCTGCGATACTTTGCGGCGTGCTAAGCCTAAACGCCGAGGTTGCGGCGCAAAGCGCGCAAATAGATCTGAAATTTAACGCCGCAAATTTTACGCAAGAAAGCGTGATCGTAGGCGGCAAAAAGATAAAATTTCGCGCCTACAAAAACATAATCTACGTCGCAAAACCCGTAAGCGCGCGCTATCAGAGTATGAATATCTTCATCCCGCAGCAGTATTTTGAGGGGCGCAAGAGCGGCAAATTTGACGCCGCAAGCGCGCCGATATTTTTGCCAAACGGCGTGGGCGGCTACATGCCGGGCGAAGCGGGCGAGGTCAAAATAGACGAAAGCGGCAAACCAAACGCGATCGCTACGGCGCTTTCGCGCGGTTACGTCGTAGCCGCTCCCGCAGCGCGCGGACGCACGCTAAAGGGCGCAAATGGCGATTATATCGGCAAGGCGCCCGCAGCGATCGTCGATCTAAAGGCAGCTGTGCGGTATCTGAAATTTAACGACGCGGCGATGCCGGGGGACGCAAACAGGATCATCTCAAACGGCACGAGCGCGGGCGGAGCGCTCTCGGCGCTTTTAGGAGCGAGCGGGGACGAGGCCGCGTACGAGCCGTATCTGCAGGAGCTGGGCGCTGCGAAGGCGAGCGATAAAATTTACGCGGCGTCCTCATACTGCCCGATCACAAATCTAAAGCACGCGGACGCGGCGTATGAGTGGATGTTCGGCGCGCAGAGCGAATATGAAAAGATGGATTTTAGCGGCCTTGATGCAGCGGGATTTAACGAGCGTGGCAAAAATTCTAGCGGCGCTGAAAAAAATTCCAAAAAAGGCGCAAATCAAAGCGCCGCAAAGCCAGCGCGCAAGATGCTAAGCGGCAAACTAAGCGCAGCGCAGATTAAAATTTCAGACGAGCTAAAGGCGCAATTCCCCGCCTATCTGAACTCGCTAAGCTTGAAGGACGGGGGCGGCCGCGCGCTAAGCCTGGATAAAAACGGCGACGGCAGCTTCAAAGATTACATAAACGGGCTCATATCGGCCTCATTTGCTAATTTTGCGGCGAAAAATCCGCGCGCGAAGGCGCCCCTATACCTCGATGCAAAGATCAAGGACGACGCATCGCAATCGCATATGCTTTTTTGGGGCTACGCGACCTCCGAGCCGCGCGCCAAAACCCCGCCCGCATTCGACGGCTTTGCGCTTGAAAATCCCGAAAACGAGCTGTTCGGCGGCGCCAAATTTAACGCGGCGCATTTTACGGATTTTGGCGCGATGAATGACCCCGCCAAAGGGGTGCTGATCGCAGATGCGCGGATCGTAGAGATGATGGATACGATGAGCTTCGTGCGCAACGAAAACGGCGCAAAATTTTACCGCATCCGACACGGCGCGAGCGATCGCGACACGGCGCTTGCGATCCCTGCAATTTTGGCGCTTAGCTTGCAAAATGCGGGCAAAAACGTCGATTTTGCGGTGCCTTGGGGGCAAGGACACGGCGGCGATTACGATCTTGAGGAGCTTTTTGACTGGATCGACAAAGTGATCGTGCGCTAGACTTAACGGGCAAAATTTTACTTTGGAATTTAGAATTTTGCCCGCAACTCTGCCCTAAATTTTATCGCCTAAAGCTCGCTCTAACAGATACGCCGCGCGGCGTAAAATTCCGGCGCGAAATTCTATCGCGGCAGAATTTTAGCGTCGCCGCAAGGCACGTAACGGCTTGAAATTTTGCAGCCAGCATTCAAAAAATTCCATAGAATTTTATCGCGGCAAAACGGCGCGAATTAAATTTTATCGGCTGCGACGATTTATGACGCGGGGCTTTTAGCGCGATCTGCGCTAAAATTTCGGCGCAATCAAATTCTACGGGCTAAATAAAAACCGAAGTATGCGATAAAATTTCACGGCGTTTATGCACTTCCGATCGCAGGTATTGAAGCACGCAAGTATCGTGCATGAGCGCGCATTAGGCACGCAGGCGATTAAAATCCGCCAAAATAAACGTAAAAACTCAAAGAAGCACGGTAAGCAGGCTAAATTTAAAGGCGTGCATTCGCGATCTCCCGCGACTCCAAGCCCGCTTTTGCTATCCTATTATTCGACTTACTTCAATAATCCACCGACACCCAAAAAGCACCGTTTAGAGTCTGTATCTTTGCGCCGTGTATATAAATTTCATAATTTAACGCCACTTTTGAACAAGCTTAGCCTATTTAAAGATCAGCACGCCGCATCAGGATCGTTTCCTAAACCTGGTGCGCCGTCATATCTTTGCGGCGGCGCAATTCGGCGCTAAATTTAACGCTAGCTAGCATTGCGCCGCCTTTAGCTCGCGTGCGGCAAGCGCTCTATCTATGGCAACGCAGCTTCGGCATTAAATTTAAACGCGCTGTCTTTGCGCCGCTTCTCTAGCTCGCATGCGGCGGGCACCGCCTGCGATGACGCCAAAATGCAAGCCGCTTTTTGCCGCGCTGCGCCGCGAAAAAGCTTTTAAAATTTTAACGCCCTAGCCTTTCGCGATCTCGTAAAAA